>NZ_JBEYWK010000005.1:0-346611 GCF_040644415.1 Streptomyces sp. NPDC046985 | reverse complement strand
ATGTCCGGGGACTGCGCGCCGATCGACACCGACACGCCGCAGGAGGCGCCGTCGAAGCCCTTCTTGGAGGAGTCGTAGCCGATCTCGAGGATCTTGTTCCGGACCAGCGTCGCGATGTCCGCGTACGTCTTGGTGGTGACCTCGCCGGCCACGTGCACCAGGCCGGTGGTGATCAGCGTCTCGACGGCGACGCGGGACGAGGGGTCCTCGCGCAGAAGCGCGTCGAGCACGGTGTCGCTGATCTGGTCAGCGATCTTGTCGGGGTGACCCTCGGTCACGGACTCCGAGGTGAACAGGCGACGGGACACAACGCTCCCTGGGGTTGCAGCGGCTGCTGGCTGATCATTGGCGGACGGCACGGGAGCTGCGCCCGGCCGGTCCGGAAAACAGTTTATCGGTCGCGCTCTGCCGCCGGCCCACCCGTCTCGCCTCTCGGGAGCGCTGTGACCTGCGGCACGAGCATTGTGCCCAATGCCCCGCGACCTTGAACAGAGCCGCCGGGGACACAATCTCCGGGGCGGGGCGATCAGGGCGCGCGGGGGCGGGGGTCAGCCGAGCCGGGCGGCGACCAGGTCCCACACGGTGTCGGCCAGGGCCTCCTTCGGCCCGTGCGGCACAGGGGTTTCGCCGCCGTCGGCGGCCAGCACCACGGCCTCGTTCTCCTCCGCGCCGAAGGTCTTGCGCTCCCCCACCTCGTTGACCACGAGCAGGTCGCAGCCCTTGCGTGCGAGCTTCTCGCGGCCGTTGGCGAGCACGTCGTCGGTCTCGGCGGCGAAGCCGACGATCACCTGTCCGGCCCGCGCCCGGTCGGCCGAGATCTCCGCGAGGACGTCCGGGTTGCGGACCAGGGCGACGGGCTCGGGGTCCTCGCCGTCCCTCTTCTTGATCTTGCCGGGGGCGTAGCGGGCGGGACGGAAGTCGGCGACGGCGGCGGCCATGACCACCGCGTCGGCGTCCGCGGCCGCCTTCAGCACCGCCTCGCGAAGCTGCACGGCGGTCCCCACCGGGACCACGTCCACGCCCGCCGGGTCGGGCATGCCGGTGTTGGCCGCGATCAGCGTGACCCGCGCGCCGCGGGCCGCCGCGGTGCGCGCCAGCGCGTAGCCCTGCTTGCCGGAGGAGCGGTTGCCGAGGAAGCGGACGGGGTCGAGGGGCTCGCGGGTGCCGCCGGCGCTGACCACGACGTGCCGTCCGGCGAGGTCGGGCCCGGCGGCGGCGCGGGCCAGCACCCGGCGGCAGACCTCGAAGATCTCCGCCGGGTCGGGCAGCCGGCCCTTGCCGGTGTCGACGCCGGTGAGCCGGCCCACGGCGGGTTCGACGACGACGGCGCCGCGGCGGCGCAGGGTCGCCGCGTTCTCCTGGGTGGCCGGGTGCTCCCACATCTCGGTGTGCATGGCCGGCGCGAAGACGACCGGGCAGCGGGCGGTGAGCAGGGTGTTGGTCAGCAGGTCGTCGGCGAGGCCGTGGGCCGCCTTGGCGAGCAGGTCGGCGGTGGCCGGGGCGACCACGACGAGGTCGGCGTGCTGGCCGATGCGGACGTGCGGCACCTCGTGGACGTCGTCCCAGACCTCGGTGGCGACGGGGTTGCCGGACAGGGCGGACCAGGTGGCGGCGCCGACGAAGTGCAGCGCGGAGGCGGTGGGGACCACGCGCACCTCGTGCCCGGACTCGGTCAGCCGGCGCAGCAGCTCGCACGCCTTGTAGGCGGCGATGCCGCCGCTGACCCCCAGAACGACCTTGGGCTTGCTCACCGGGGCTCCCCGCTCTCGACGACCGGTACGCCTCGGCTCGTCGGCGTACGCGTCTATGACACACCACAGGCCCGGCAGCAGCGCTGTCGGGCCTGTGGTCGAAGCTGCCGCGATCGGTGCGATCGGCGGCTGTGGCTTACTGACCCGGGTCCGCGATGGCCTCGGAGGTCAGCAGGCCCGCGTTGATCTCACGCAGGGAGATGGAGAGCGGCTTCTCGTGGACGTGGGTGTCGACGAGCGGACCGACGTACTCGAGGAGGCCCTCGCCGAGCTGCGAGTAGTACGCGTTGATCTGGCGAGCACGCTTCGCCGCGTAGATCACGAGGCTGTACTTCGAGTCGGTGGCCTCGAGGAGCTCGTCGATCGGCGGGTTGATGATGCCCTCGGGCGCGGAGATGGAAGAGGACACGCTCTACCTTCCGATGGATGGGAAAGATGCTGTCAGTGCGACGCCAGGCGGTGTGCTGCCCGGCGGTGTGTTTCCCGCCGGTGTGCTTTCCGGCGATGTTCTGCGGTGGTCGCGGTGATTGTCACGATCACCTGACCGCTACCACCACCTGACCGCTACGATCACCTGACCGTCACGATCACCTGACCGTCACGATCACCTGACCGTCACGATCACACGACGTCCACCAAGGCTAGCAGCTCGCGCGCCACGTCCTCCACGGAGGTGTTGACCAGGGTCTCGTCGAACTCCGGCTCGGCCGCCAGCTCGATCTTCGCGGCCGTCAGCCGGCGCTCGATCACCTCGGGCGGCTCGGTGCCCCGGCCGGTGAGCCGGCGCACCAGTTCCTCCCAGGAGGGCGGGGCGAGGAACACCAGGCGCCCCTCGGGCATGGACTCGCGGACCTGCCGGGCGCCCTGGAGGTCGATCTCCAGCAGCACCGGCACACCCGCCTCCAGGTGCTCCAGCACGGCGGCGCGCGGCGTGCCGTAGCGGTTGCCGGCGAACTCGGCCCACTCCAGCAGCTCGCCGTTGGCGATCAGCTTGTCCATCTCGTCGTCGGTGACGAAGAAGTAGTGGACGCCGTGCTGCTCGCCGGGGCGGGGCTTGCGGGTCGTCGCCGACACCGAGAGCCAGACCTCGGGGTGTTCCTTGCGCATATGGGCGACGACCGTGCTCTTGCCGACCCCCGAGGGGCCGGAGAGCACGGTCAGCCGCGGACGTGCGTCCGGGGGGACGGGGGACGTCCCCCGGGGTGTTACAGCCATGCAGCGATTATTCCAGCAATCCCCCGGTGCCCGGGACTCCCTGCCGGGAGACCTGGGACTCAGGAACCGGTGCTGCCGAACTCACGCTCCAGGGACGCGATCTGGTTGGAACCCAGGCCGCGCACGCGACGGCTCTCGGAGATGCCGAGTCGCTCCATGATCTGCTTGGCGCGGACCTTGCCCACGCCCGGCAGGGACTCAAGGAGAGCGGACACCTTCATCTTGCCGATGACGTCGTTCTCCTGGCCCTGCTTGATGACCTCGTGCAGGGAGGCGCCGGAGTGCTTGAGTCGATTCTTGACCTCGGCCCGCTCCCGGCGAGCCGCGGCGGCCTTTTCGAGCGCGGCTGCGCGCTGTTCGGGGGTAAGGGGCGGAAGAGCCACGCCTACGTCACCTCGGATGTCGAACTGTCGGATACGGACCGGTGAGGAACCTAGTCGCCCCACACCAGGGGGGACACGAGCAACACGCTTGCCCGTACTCCCCCACTGCCTTGCGGGGCGTGGGAGGCGCCCCCACTCGACGGAGACTAGCGGTCAAGTGCGCCGGAGTCAGCGAGAACAGCGGAAAAGTCCTGGTCAGCCTCAGTCAGGACGGACATTGAGGACATAGTGCCTCGGATTCGGGAATCTATCCAGACTCCCGCGGCCCCGGATCGCCGCTGGCGGGGGGCTCAGCCGGCCTCCACCGCCGCCCGGATCTCGTCCGCGAACCGCTCCGCCGCCGCGCGCAGCGCGCCCTGGTCGGGGCCGTGACGAAGGACACCCCGGCTGACGTTCGGGACGACGGCGCGCACCGCGCCGCCGAAGACCCGCGGCAGGTCGGCCGGCGCCGCTCCCTGCGCCCCGATCCCCGGCGCCAGGAGCGGGCCGCCGATGTCCAGGTCGTAGGCGGACAGGTCGCCGAGCGTGGCGCCCACCACCGCGCCGAAGGAGCCCATCGGGCCCTCCCCCGCGTTCTGGGCGGCCAGGTGCGCGAGCATGGTCGCGCCGACGGTGCGGCCGTCCGGCCGGACCGCGTGCTGCACCTCGCCGCCCTCCGGGTTGGAGGTGAGCGCCAGCACGAACAGCCCGGCGCCGTGCTCTCGGGCCAGCTCGACGGCGGGCTTCAGCGACCCGAAGCCGAGGTAGGGCGAGACGGTGAGCGCGTCGGAGAACAGCGGGGCGTCCCGGTGCAGGAAGGACTCGGCGTAGGCGGCCATGGTCGAGCCGATGTCGCCGCGCTTGGCGTCCATGACGACCAGCGCGCCGGCCGCCCGCGCGTCCTGGACGGACTTCTCCAGGACGGCCACGCCCCGCGAGCCGAAGCGCTCGAAGAAGGCGCTCTGCGGCTTGAGCACGGCGACCCGGTCGGCCACCGCCTCCACGACGGTGCGGCTGAACCGCTCCAGCCCCCGCACGTCGTCGGCGAGGCCCCACTCCGCGAGCAGGGAGGCGTGCGGGTCGATGCCGACGCACAGCGGGCCGCGCTCGTCCATGGCGCGGCGCAGCCGGGCGCCGAACGGCTCTGACGGGCTCATGCGGTCGTCTCCCCCTTGTCGTTCCCTGTGTCACGGGTGTCACGGATGTCACCGGTGTTCCGGGCGTGCCCGCTGTTCTGGATGTCCTGGGCGCTCTCCGTTCCCCCGGCGGCGGTCCCGGTCCGCGCCGTCGCAGCGGTCCGCGCGGTCGCCCCCGTCCGCACGTCCGCGCCGACCGCGTCCGCGAGGGTGGCGTACGGGCTGTTGCGCAGGCGGGCGGCGAGTCCCTTGTGCAGCGTGCGGGACCAGAAGGGGCCCTGGTAGACGAAGGCGCTGTAGCCCTGGACGAGCGTCGCGCCGGCCAGGATGCGCTGCCAGGCGTCCTCGGCGGTCTCGACGCCGCCGACGCCGACCAGGGTGATGCGGTCGCCCACGCGCGCGTAGAGGCGGCGCAGCACCTCCAGGGAGCGGGCCTTCAGGGGCGCGCCGGAGAGTCCGCCGGTCTCCTCGACCAGGGCGGCGCCGGACCGCAGTCCGAGTCCGTCGCGGGCGACGGTGGTGTTCGTGGCGATGACGCCGTCCAAGCCCAGCTCCACGGCGAGGTCGGCCACCGCGTCGACGTCCGCGTCGGCGAGGTCCGGTGCGATCTTGACCAGCAGCGGCACGCGGCGCCCCGGTGTGACGCGGTCGGCGGCCGCGCGCACCGCGGTGAGCAGCGGGCGCAGCGCCTCGGTGGCCTGGAGGTCGCGCAGGCCGGGGGTGTTGGGCGAGGAGACGTTGACGACCAGGTAGTCGGCCTGCGGGGCGAGCCGCTCGGCGGACTTCACGTAGTCGGCGACGGCGTCCTGCTCCGCGACGGCCTTGGTCTTGCCGATGTTGACGCCGACCACGGTCCGGAACACGGGGGTGCGGGAGGCCAGGCGGGCGGCGACGGCCAGCGAGCCGTCGTTGTTGAAGCCCATGCGGTTGATCAGGGCGCGGTCGGCGACCAGGCGGAACAGCCGCTTTTTGGGATTGCCGGGCTGCGGCTCGCCCGTGACGGTGCCGATCTCCACGTGGTCGAAGCCCAGCATGGACATCCCGTCGACGGCGACGGCGTTCTTGTCGAAGCCGGCCGCGAGCCCGAAGGGCCCGTGCATGCGCAGCCCGAGGGCCTCGGTGCGCAGCTCCCGGCGGCGGGGGGCGAGGGCGGCCGCGAGGAGGGTGCGCAGCACCGGGACGCGGGCGGCGAGGCGGATCCACCCGAAGGCGAGACGGTGGGCGGCCTCGGGGTCCATCCGGGTGAAGACGAGGCGGAAGAACAGCTTGTACATGTCCAGTCGATCCAGGTGGTCCAGTGAGTCCGGGTGGTCTGGGCGGTCTGGCCGGTCCGGCGGGCCGGTGGTCCGGGGAGCGGCGGGGCCGGGCGTCCCCATGCGGGTGCGGGCCTTCTTACCGGTCTGATGTGGCCAGGGCCCGCGCACGGGGTGCGCGGGGTGCGCGTGCGGACGCGCGGGGTCCGCGTGCCGAGGGGGACACCGCTTCCGGTGTCCCCCTCGGGAACGCTAGTCGCGGGCCGCGGTCAGGAACTCGGCGTGCTCCTGGAGCGAGCGGACGCCCACGTCGCCGCGGTTGAGGGCGTCGATGCCCTGCACCGCCGCGGCGAGCGCCTGGACCGTGGTCAGGCACGGCACGGACCGGGCCACGGCCGCGGTGCGGATCTCGTAGCCGTCCAGGCGGCCGCCGGTGCCGTAGGGGGTGTTGACGATGAGGTCGACCTCGCCGTCGTGGATGAGCTGGACGATGGTCTTCTCGCCGTCGGGTCCGGCGCCCTCGGACTGCTTGCGCACGACGGTGGCGTTGATGCCGTTGCGCTTGAGCACTTCGGCGGTGCCGGAGGTGGCGAGCAGTTCGAAGCCGTGGGCGACCAGTTCCCGGGCCGGGAAGATCATCGAGCGCTTGTCCCGGTTGGCGACCGAGATGAACGCGCGGCCCTTGGTGGGCAGCGGGCCGTAGGCGGCGGCCTGCGACTTGGCGTAGGCGGTGCCGAAGACGGAGTCGATGCCCATGACCTCGCCGGTGGAGCGCATCTCCGGGCCGAGCACGGTGTCCACGCCGCGGCCGTGGACGTCGCGGAAGCGCGACCACGGCATGACCGCCTCCTTGACGGAGATCGGCGCGTCCAGCGGCATGGTGCCGCCGTCGCCGGTCCTGGGCAGCAGGCCCTCCTCGCGCAGCTCGGCGACGGTCGCGCCCAGCGAGATCCGGGCGGCGGCCTTCGCCAGCGGGACCGCGGTCGCCTTCGAGGTGAAGGGGACGGTGCGCGAGGCGCGCGGGTTGGCCTCCAGGACGTAGAGGACGTCGCCGGCCAGCGCGAACTGGATGTTGATCAGGCCGCGCACCCCGACGCCGCGGGCGATGGCCTCGGTGGAGGCCCGCAGCCGCTTGACGTCGAAGCCGCCCAGCGTGATCGGCGGCAGCGCGCACGCGGAGTCGCCGGAGTGGATGCCGGCCTCCTCGATGTGCTCCATGACGCCGCCGAGGTACAGCTCCTCGCCGTCGAAGAGGGCGTCGACGTCGATCTCGATTGCGTCGTCGAGGAACCGGTCGACGAGGACCGGCCGGGACGGGCTGATCTCGGTGGACTCGGCGATGTACGCCTCCAGCCGGGCCTCGTCGTAGACGATCTCCATGCCGCGGCCGCCGAGCACGTAGGACGGGCGGACCAGGACCGGGTAGCCGATCTCGTCGGCGATGGCCTTGGCCTCGGCGAAGGCGGTGGCGGTGCCGTGCTTGGGCGCGGGCAGGCCCGCCTCCGCCAGCACCCGTCCGAAGGCGCCCCGGTCCTCGGCCGCGTGGATGGCCTCCGGCGAGGTGCCCACGACCGGCACGCCGTTGTCCTTCAGCGCCTGGGCCAGGCCCAGCGGGGTCTGGCCGCCGAGCTGCACGATGACGCCGGCGATCGGGCCGGCCTGCCGCTCGGCGTGCACGATCTCCAGCACGTCCTCCAGGGTGAGCGGCTCGAAGTAGAGCCGGTCGGAGGTGTCGTAGTCGGTGGAGACGGTCTCCGGGTTGCAGTTGACCATCACCGTCTCGTAGCCGGCCTCGGACAGCGCGAAGGAGGCGTGCACGCAGGAGTAGTCGAACTCGATGCCCTGGCCGATGCGGTTGGGGCCGGAGCCCAGGATGATCACCGCGGGCCTGGTCCGGGGCGCGACCTCGCTCTCCTCGTCGTAGGAGGAGTAGAAGTACGGCGTCTTCGCGGCGAACTCGGCGGCGCAGGTGTCGACCGTCTTGTAGACCGGGCGGATGCCGAGGGCGTGCCGCACCTCGCGCACGACGTCCTCGCGCAGCCCGCGGATCTCGCCGATCTGCTGGTCGGAGAAGCCGTGCCGCTTGGCCTCGGCGAGCAGGTCGGCGGTCAGTTCGGGCGCCTCGGCCAGTTCGTCGGCGATCTCCTTGATCAGGAAGAGCTGGTCGGTGAACCAGGGGTCGATCCTGGTCGCCTCGAAGACCTCCTCGGGCGTGGCGCCCGCGCGCACGGCCTCCATCACCGTGTTGATCCGGCCGTCGGTGGGGCGGACGGCCGCGCGCAGCAGCTCGTCCTTGTCGCCGACGGGGCCGGTGAAGGCGAACTGGCTGCCCTTCTTCTCCAGCGAGCGCAGCGCCTTCTGGAACGCCTCGGTGAAGTTGCGGCCGATGGCCATGGCCTCGCCGACCGACTTCATGGTGGTGGTCAGCGTGGAGTCGGCCTGCGGGAACTTCTCGAAGGCGAACCGGGGCGCCTTGACGACCACGTAGTCCAGGGTCGGCTCGAAGGAGGCCGGGGTCTCGCGGGTGATGTCGTTCGGGATCTCGTCCAGGGTGTAGCCGACGGCGAGCTTCGCGGCGATCTTGGCGATGGGGAAGCCGGTGGCCTTGGAGGCGAGCGCGGAGGACCGCGAGACGCGCGGGTTCATCTCGATGACGATGACCCGGCCGTCCGCGGGGTCGATCGCGAACTGGATGTTGCAGCCGCCGGTGTCGACGCCGACCTCGCGGATGACGGCGATGCCGACGTCCCGCAGGACCTGGTACTCGCGGTCGGTGAGCGTCATCGAGGGGGCGACGGTGATCGAGTCGCCGGTGTGCACGCCCATCGGGTCGAAGTTCTCGATGGAGCAGACGACCACCACGTTGTCGTGCTTGTCGCGCATCAGCTCCAGCTCGTACTCCTTCCAGCCCAGGATGGACTCCTCCAGGAGCACTTCGGTGGTCGGGGAGAGCGTGAGGCCGGTGCCCGCGATGCGGCGCAGCTCCTCCTCGTCGTGCGCGAAACCGGAGCCGGCACCGCCCATGGTGAAGGACGGGCGGACCACGACGGGGTAGCCGCCCAGCTCGTCGACGCCGGCCAGGACGTCGTCCATGGTGTGGCAGATCACCGAGCGCGCGGACTCGCCGTGCCCGGTCCTCTCGCGGACCCGGCGCACGACCTCCTTGAACTGTTCGCGGTCCTCGCCCTTGTGGATGGCCTCGACGTTGGCGCCGATCAGCTCCACGCCGTACTTGGCCAGGACGCCGTTCTCGTGCAGCGAGATGGCGGTGTTCAGGGCCGTCTGGCCGCCCAGGGTGGGCAGCAGGGCGTCGGGGCGCTCCTTGGCGATGATCTTCTCGACGAACTCCGGGGTGATCGGCTCCACGTAGGTCGCGTCGGCGATCTCCGGGTCGGTCATGATCGTCGCCGGGTTGGAGTTCACCAGGACGACCCGGAGGCCCTCGGCCTTCAGCACGCGGCACGCCTGGGTGCCGGAGTAGTCGAACTCGGCGGCCTGGCCGATGACGATCGGGCCGGAGCCGATGACCAGGACGGACTGGATATCGGTGCGCTTAGGCACGCTGGCCCTCCATCAGGGAGACGAACCGGTCGAACAGGTAGGCGGCGTCGTGCGGGCCGGCGGCCGCCTCGGGGTGGTACTGGACGCTGAAGGCCGGCCGGTCGAGCAGTCTCAGCCCCTCCACCACGTCGTCGTTGAGGCAGACGTGGGAGACCTCGGCCCGGCCGTAGGGGGTGTCGGAGACCCGGTCGGCGGGGGCGTCGACGGCGAAGCCGTGGTTGTGCGCGGTGACCTCGACCTTGCCGGTCGTGCGGTCCTGCACGGGCTGGTTGATGCCGCGGTGGCCGTACTTCAGCTTGTAGGTGCCGAAGCCGAGGGCGCGGCCGAGGATCTGGTTGCCGAAGCAGATGCCGAACAGCGGCGTGCCGCGCTCCAGGACTCCCCGCATCAGCGACACGGCGTGGTCGGCGGTGGCGGGGTCGCCCGGACCGTTGGAGAAGAACACGCCGTCCGGCTGGACCGCGTACACGTCCTCCAGCGCCGCCGTGGCGGGCAGCACGTGCACCTCGGCGCCGCGCTCGGCCATGCGGTGCGGGGTCATGCCCTTGATGCCGAGGTCGACGGCGGCGACGGTGAACTTCTTCTCGCCGATCGCGGGGACGACGTACGCCTCTCCGGTCGCGACCTCGGCGGAAAGGTCCGCGCCGACCATCTGGGGGGACTCCTGGACGCGGGCCAGCAGCGCGGCGTCGTCCCGGACGGCGTCACCGCTGAAGATGCCGACGCGCATGGCGCCGCGCTCGCGCAGATGGCGGGTGAGGGCGCGGGTGTCCAGGCCGCTGATGCCGACGACGCCCTGCGCGGCCAGCTCCTCGTCCAGGGAGCGGCGGGAGCGCCAGTTGGACGGCACGCGCGCGGGGTCGCGCACGACGTAGCCGGCCACCCAGATCCGCTGCGACTCGGGGTCCTCGTCGTTGACGCCGGTGTTGCCGACGTGCGGGGCGGTCATGACGACCACCTGGCGGTGGTAGGAGGGGTCGGTGAGGGTCTCCTGGTATCCGGTCATGCCGGTGGAGAACACGGCCTCGCCGAACGTCTCCCCCACGGCCCCGTAGGCGCGGCCGCGGAAGACGCGGCCGTCCTCCAGGACGAGTACGGCGGGCGCCGCCTGGCGCCTCCGCGAGGCGGTCCCCTGGCTGGAGGTGGTCATCGTTCGGCGCCTTCCGTGGTGCTTGTCTCGGTCATGGAGTTCAGGGCCCGGACCCACTCGGCGTGCTCGGCCGCGCGGTCGGAGCGGAAGCCGGAGTCGATCAGCTTGCCGCCGTGCTCCCAGGTCACCACCAGCAGGCCGCCCTCGGTGAGGACCTTTCCCGCGATGCCCTTGTCCAGCCGGGCCCCGCGCAGCCGCCCGGCCGGGACGAAGAAGTCCCTCGCCCCGGGGCGCACGACGTCCAGGCCCGCGTCGGTCAGGGTCAGCTCGGCGCGGCTGCGGACGCCCAGGCCGTGCGCCACGATGCGGTCCAGCCACTGGCCGGCCGTGGTGGAGCCGTGGTAGCGGCCCGTCATGGCAAGGCGCGTCTCTCCGGGCTCGGCGGGCGCGGCGGGCGGCTCGGGCAGGTCGCCCTGGAGGGCGCCGCGCCACTTCCAGCCCTCGCGCATCAGCCAGTAGACGAGGGCGACGAAGAGGGCGAGGCCCACCAGCCAGCCGATGCGGCCGGCCCAGTCGGTGACCTCGGCCGACTTCTTGTCGGCGGCGAGGCCGGCCGCGAGTGAGGCGGCGAACAGTGTTGCAGGTGTCACGTCAGCTTCCCGTCCACGAGCGTGGCCTTGCCCCGCAGCCAGGTGTGGGTGACACAGCCCGGCAGCTCGCGCCCCTGGTAGGGGGTGTTGCGGCTGCGCGAGGCGAAGCCCGCGGGGTCCACCTGCCCACGGTATGCCGCGTCGAGCAGGGTGAGGTTGGCGGGCTCGCCTGCCGAGACGGGGCGCCCGTGCCCGTCGGCCCGGCCGATCCGGGCCGGGGCGAAGGACATCCGGTCGGCGACGCCGGCCCAGTCCAGCAGCCCGGTGGCGACCATGGTCTCCTGCACCACCGACAGGGCGGTCTCCAGGCCGACCATGCCCATCGCGGCGGCGGCCCACTCGCAGTCCTTGTCCTCGTGCGGGTGCGGGGCGTGGTCGGTGGCGACGACGTCGATCGTGCCGTCCGCGAGGGCTTCGCGCAGGGCGCGCACGTCGCGTTCGGTGCGCAACGGCGGGTTGACCTTGTAGACGGGGTCGTAGGTGCGCACCAGCTCGTCGGTGAGGAGCAGGTGGTGCGGGGTGACCTCGGCGGTGACGTCGATGCCGCGGGACTTGGCCCAGCGGACGATCTCGACGCTGCCGGCGGTCGACAGGTGGCAGATGTGGACGCGCGAGCCGACGTGCTCGGCGAGCAGCACGTCCCGCGCGATGACCGACTCCTCGGCCACGGCCGGCCAGCCGCCCAGGCCCAGCTCGGCGGAGACCACGCCCTCGTTCATCTGGGCGCCCTCGGTCAGCCGCGGCTCCTGCGCGTGCTGGGCGACGACCCCGCCGAACGCCTTCACGTACTCCAGCGCCCGGCGCATGATCACCGCGTCGTCCACGCACTTGCCGTCGTCGGAGAAGACGGTGACCCCGGCGGCCGACTCGTGCATGGCGCCCAGCTCGGCGAGCTTGCGGCCCTCCAGGCCGACGGTGACGGCGCCGATGGGCCGCACGTCGCAGTAGCCGTGCTCGCGGCCGAGCCGCCAGACCTGCTCGACGACGCCGGCGGTGTCGGCGACGGGGAAGGTGTTGGCCATGGCGAACACGGCGGTGTAGCCGCCGCTCGCCGCCGCGCGGGTGCCGGTGAGGACGGTCTCGGAGTCCTCGCGGCCGGGCTCGCGCAGATGGGTGTGCAGGTCGACCAGGCCAGGCAGGAGGATCTTGCCGCCGGCCTCGACGACCTCGGCGCCCTCGGCGGACAGGCCGGTTCCGACCTGGGCGATCGTCTCGCCGTCGATCAGGACGTCCTGCGGTTCGCCGCCGAGCACCCGCGCACCGCGGATCAGGGTCGTGCTCATGTGTCTTGCTTCTCCTCGGTGTTGCGGACGGGGGCGACGGCGGGCTCGTTGCCGCCGAGCAGCAGGTACAGCACGGCCATCCGGATGGAGACGCCGTTGGCGACCTGCTCGACGGCGGTGCAGCGGGCGGAGTCGGCGACCTCGGCGGTGATCTCCATGCCGCGCACCATGGGGCCGGGGTGCATCACGACGGAGTGCTCGGGCATCCGCGCCATGCGGTCGCCGTTGAGGCCGTAGCGCCGGGAGTACTCCCGCTCGGTGGGGAAGAAGGCGGCGTTCATGCGCTCGCGCTGGACGCGGAGCATCATCACCGCGTCCGCCTTGGGCAGGACGGCGTCCAGGTCGTAGGAGACCTCGCAGGGCCAGGACGTGACCCCGACCGGCAGCAGGGTGGGCGGGGCGACCAGGGTGACCTCGGCGCCGAGGGTGTGCAGCAGGTCGACGTTGGAGCGGGCGACCCGGCTGTGCAGCACGTCGCCGACCAGGGTGACGCGCCGTCCGGCGAGGTCGCGGCCGATCCCGGCGTCCCTGCCGACCAGGCGGCGCCGCATCGTGAACGCGTCGAGCAGGGCCTGGGTGGGGTGCTGGTGGGTTCCGTCGCCGGCGTTGATCACGGCGGCGTCGATCCAGCCGGAGTTGGCCAGCCGGTAGGGGGCCCCGGAGGCGCCGTGCCGGATGACCACGGCGTCGACGCCCATGGCCTCCAGGGTCTGCGCGGTGTCCTTCAGGGACTCGCCCTTGGAGACGCTGGAGCCCTTGGCGGTGAAGTTGATGACGTCCGCGGACAGCCGCTTCTCGGCGGCCTCGAAGGAGATCCGGGTGCGGGTGGAGTCCTCGAAGAACAGGTTGACGACGGTGCGGCCGCGCAGGGTCGGCAGTTTCTTGATCGGCCGGTCGGCGACCCGGGCCATCTCCTCGGCGGTGTCGAGGATCAGGACGGCGTCGTCGCGGGTGAGGTCGGCGGCCGAGATGAGATGACGCTGCATCTGTCAGGCTCCGTGGGGATGTTCAGGAGTTTTCGGGCATTCGGGCGCACGGGGGCGCACTCCGGGCCGAGGGCCGGGGCGCCGTTACCGCTCGGCCGGAGCGGTCCGCTTGGCGCCGAGCAGCACGGTGTCGCGGCCGTCCTCCTCGGCGAGCTGGACCTTGACCGTCTCGCGCAGCGACGTGGGGAGGTTCTTGCCGACGTAGTCGGCGCGGATGGGCAGCTCGCGGTGGCCCCGGTCGACGAGGACGGCCAGTTGCACGGCGCGCGGGCGCCCGAGGTCGTTCAGGGCGTCGAGGGCGGCGCGGATGGTGCGGCCGGAGAAGAGCACGTCGTCGACGAGGACGACCAGCCGGCCGTCGAGGCCGTCGCCGGGGATCTCGGTGCGGGCCAGCGCGCGCGGCGGGTGCATCCGCAGGTCGTCGCGGTACATGGTGATGTCGAGGGAGCCGACCGGGATCCGGCGCTCGGTGATCTGCTCGAGCTTCGCGGCGAGCCGCCGGGCGAGGAAGACGCCGCGGGTGGGGATGCCGAGGAGCACCACGTCGTCGGCGCCCCTGGCGCGCTCGACGATCTCGTGGGCGATGCGGGTGAGCACCCGCGCGATGTCGGGGCCTTCGAGCACGGGCCGCGGGTCGGTGGCCTGCGGGTGCGCGTGCGCGTCTTGTGTGTCCTGCGTGTCCATACGCAACGGACCTCCTTCTCCGCCTCACGGGACGGACCTTAAAGGACGTCGGATTTGCGCCAACCAGGTTAGCAGGCGCCGGAGACCGCTCGCGGCGCCCCCGCGTTTTCCCGCCGTCCGGGGGATCGCCCCCTCCGCACGCGCCTCCCGCCTCTCTCCCCGACCCACCCCTTCACCCGTTCGGAGCAATGAGAGGCCGCTGGCACGGATGAGTCGGTGCGGACCATTCGGCTTGACGCGGCAGAGTAACGCTGCGTAACCTCACAGTGAGTTACCAGCCGCGCGGGCGGAAATCACAGCCGGCCGCGTCGACACAGTGTTCCGGGGAGCCATATGTCCAGCGAATACGCCAAACAGCTCGGGGCGAAGCTCCGGGCCATCCGCACCCAGCAGGGCCTTTCCCTCCACGGTGTCGAGGAGAAGAGCCAGGGACGCTGGAAAGCGGTCGTGGTCGGTTCCTACGAGCGCGGAGACCGCGCCGTGACCGTGCAGCGCCTCGCCGAGCTGGCGGACTTCTACGGGGTCCCCGTGCAGGAGCTGCTGCCCGGCACCACTCCGGGCGGCGCCGCCGAGCCGCCGCCGAAGCTCGTCCTGGACCTGGAGCGGCTGGCCACGGTGCCGGCCGAGAAGGCGGGACCGCTCCAGCGGTACGCCGCGACGATCCAGTCCCAGCGCGGCGACTACAACGGCAAGGTGCTCTCGATCCGCCAGGACGACCTGCGCACACTCGCCGTCATCTACGACCAGTCCCCCTCCGTCCTCACCGAGCAGCTCATCAGTTGGGGCGTGCTGGACGCGGACGCGCGCCGCGCGGTGGCCCACGAGGACGCCTGAGCACCGGCGCCTCCGCAGCCTCAGCCCCCTCAGCAGAAACGTACCGCCGGATGTGGCCGGAACCCGTCGGTTCCGGCCCTCTGGGCGGCCTTCTGCGGCTCTCCGCGGCTCCCGCGGCACAGGACGGCACGGACACGCCCGAGGGCCCGCAGCATCCGTGCTGCGGGCCCTCGGGCGTCGTGCGTACGGGGCGGACGGTCCCGGCTTACGCGTCGCGGCGCAGCGACGGCTTCAGCTCCTTGAACCGGCCGAGCAGGCCGTTGACGAACGAGGGCGACTCGTCCGTGGAGAACTCCTTCGCGAGCTGGACCATCTCGTCCAGCACGACGGCGTCCGGGGTCTCGTCGACCCAGACCAGTTCGTAGGCGCCGAGCCGCAGGATGTTGCGGTCCACCACCGGCATGCGGTCCAGCGTCCAGCCGACCGCGTACTGGGCGATCAGCTCGTCGATGCGGGCCGCGTGCTCCGCGTAGCCCTCGACGAGCTGCATCGTGTACTCGCTCACCGGCGGCTGCCGGGTGTCGCTGCGCGAGTGCCGGATCCAGTCCGCGAGCACGGTCAGGACGTCGGCGTCGCGCTGGTCGCCCTCGAAGAGGATCTGGAAGGCACGCTTGCGAGCCGTGTTGCGGGCGGCCACGGTTAGCTGTTCACCCGGCCGAGGTAGTCGCTGGTGCGGGTGTCGACCTTGATCTTCTCGCCGGTGGTGATGAACAGCGGGACCTGGATCTGGTGGCCGGTCTCCAGCGTGGCGGGCTTGGTGCCGCCGGTGGAGCGGTCGCCCTGCACGCCCGGCTCGGTCTCCTGGATGACCAGCTCGACGGCGGCCGGCAGCTCGACGAAGAGCACCTCGCCCTCGTGCTGCGCCACGGTGGCGGTGAAGCCCTCGATCAGGAAGTTGGCGGAGTCGCCGACGGCCTTGCGGTCGATGTGGAGCTGGTCGTAGGTCTCCATGTCCATGAAGACGAAGTACTCGCCGTCCATGTAAGAGAACTGCATGTCGCGCTTGTCGACGGTGGCCGTCTCGACCTTGACGCCGGCGTTGAAGGTCTTGTCGACGACCTTGCCGGAGAGCACGTTCTTGAGCTTGGTGCGCACGAAGGCGGGGCCCTTGCCGGGCTTGACGTGCTGAAACTCGACGACGGACCAGAGCTGGCCGCCTTCGAGCTTGAGCACCAGGCCGTTCTTGAGGTCGTTCGTGGAAGCCACGGTTGCGGAATCTCCTGGACTGACGTACGACCCCGGCGCGCGCACCTGCCTACAGGGCGAGCAGCTCCTTGGTCGTGATGGTGAGTAGCTCGGGTCCGCCGTCCGCCTCGGGGCGCACGACGAGCGTGTCATCGATCCGGACACCGCCCCGGCCCGGGAGGTGGACCCCCGGTTCGACGGTGACCGGCACGCAAGCGTCCAGTTTACCCATGGCCGCGGGGGCCAACTGCGGGTCCTCGTCGATTTCGAGTCCCACCCCGTGTCCGGTGAGCGGTTGCAGTCCCTCGGTGTGCCCGGCGGAGTCCAGCACCTGGCGTGCCGCGCGGTCCACGTCCCGGTAGGCGACGCCGGGCGCCAGCGCCTCGCGGCCGGCCCGCTGCGCGGCGAAGACCAGGTCGTACAGCTCGATCTGCCAGTCCGCCGGGGAGGTGCCGATGACGAACGTGCGCCCGATCTCGCACCGGTAGCCGCGGTAGGCCGCGCCCAGGCAGACGGTGAGGAAGTCGCCCTCCTCCACTCTGCGGTCGGTGGGCCGGTGGCCGCGGCGGCCCGAGTTCGGGCCGGTTGCCACCGAGGTGGGGAAGGCGGGGCCGTCGGCGCCGTGGTCCACCAGCCGCCGTTCCAGCTCCAGCGCCAGGTGCCGCTCGGTGCGGCCCACGAGGATGGACTCGAGCAGCTCGCCGAGGGCCTGGTCGGCGATCTCGGCGCCGATCCGCAGGCAGGAGATCTCCTCCTCGTCCTTGACGACCCTGAGCTGTTCGACCGCACTGCCCAGGTCGGCGGTGCGCAGCCCGGGGGCCGCCGCGGCGAGGGCGCGGTGGCGGGCCACGGTGAGGTGGTGCTCCTCGACGGCGAGCGACTCGGCGCCCTGCGCCCGCGCGACGTCGGCGGCGGCGACGGCGGGGTCGCCGCCGGGCTGGGGCAGCACCTGGACGCCCACCGCGTCGTCCGGGCGCCCGTCGTGCGGCCGGTCCTCCGGTGGGCTCAGGCACACCAACAGGTCCTCGCGCTTTCCGAGGAGCAGGACGGCGCCGCGCGGGGCGGCGCCCGCGAGATACCGCACGTTGGCGGGACGAGTCACCAGCGCCGCCGCGCTGCCTCCCGCGTTGCAGCGCTCCCGTAGGCGGGTCCGGCGGGCCGCGTACACCTCTGACATGGACCGAGCGTAAAAGCGGCGGCGGGAGATCGCCGTTCGGGAGGGGCCGAGTGGGGCGCCTGCCCGGAACCCGGGCGGACGCGGGCCGGGGAAGGGCCGAGTGGGGCATCTGCCTGGAAACCGGGCGGACGCGGGCCGAGGAGGAGCCGAGTGGGGGCCTGCCAGGAACCCGGCCGGACGCGGGCCGAGGAGGAGCCGAGTGGGGGGCCTGCCCGGAACTTGGCCGGACGCGGGCCGCCCGGCCTTCCGCGGGGCGCCCCCTGGCGGGCCGCCCGGCCGGGCCGCCTGATCGAGCCGCTCGGCCGAGGCCGCCGTGTCCGTCGGGCGACGGCCGGCTACCAGCTCGGCGGACTCGCGAGGGCCCGGGACAGCACCTCGTCCAGGACGTGGGCCGTGGTCGGCACGTCCAACTGGGAGTTGTCGATGATGGGCAGGCCGGAGCCGTACCAGCCGGCCATGCGGCCGTGGATGCGGGCGACCTCCTCGTCGGTGAGGCGGCGGTTGCCGCTGCGCTCGGCGTTGCGCTCCAGGACGACGTCCAGGCCCGGGAGCAGGACCACCGGGAGCAGACCCGGTCCGACGTGCCGCTTCCAGCCGCCGAGGCCGACCACCGGGCGGTCGGGGAAGACGGCGTCGTCGAGGATGCAGGAGACGCCGTTGGCGAGGAAGTTGCGCGCGGCGAAGCCGCAGGTGCGGCGGGCCAGGCGGTACTGCGCCTCGGAGTCGTCGTTCCATCCCGACTTGGGGTCGGCGAAGCCGGAGCGGACCCACTCGCGGACGTCGTCCAGGCTGATGTGCGCGGTGGGCACCCGGCGGCGCTCGGCCCAGTGCCGGGCGACGCTGGTCTTCCCGGCGCCCGCCGGGCCGATGAGCAGCACCGCGAGGGTGGCGCCGGTCGCGTCGGGCGCGGCCTGGGCGGGCGGCACGCTGGGCATCGGGACCGGCGTCCCGGCCGGCAGCAGGAGGTGCCCGGTGGCCTCCCCTCCGGGCGGCGGCGGCGCGACCGGCGGCTGGGCCGCGGGCATCCGCGGCGCCGGGGGCGGCTGCGGCACGGGCGGGACGGTCGGGATCGCGACATGCGGCGCGCCCTGCGCTCCGGGAGGGACCTGCTGCGGGGGCGCCTGCGGGGGCAAGGGGGCGGCGCCCTGACGCGGGTCCGGGTGGTGTGCGGCCGGGTGCCGCCCGCCCGGGTGGTGTCCGCCCGGCGGCTGCCAGCCGGCGGCCGGTCCGTGCCCCGGCTGGTGGGGCGGCAGCGGCGAACCCCCTGCGTGCTGCATCCGGTGCCACTCCGTCTCATGCGAGGCCATGGGCGCTGACGGCGGGTCCTCGCCCCGCCGCCTACCGAACGGTACCGTCCCCGGCCGCCCTGTGGTGAACGGCGGGGGACGGCCCGAAGTGCCCGCCGTCGCAGGGCGCGTGGGCCGGACCGTGCGGCGGCGCGGCTGGGGGTCCCTTGTTGGGTCCATGCCGTGCCGCGCGAGCCCGGCATGGTGGTGCAGGAGGGCCCTACTGCCCCACTTCGCCGAACGCAGCGAGCAGGACGGCCGGGTCGGGGCCCTCCAGGACGGTGGGCCTGGCCAGCCCGTCGAGCACGATGAAGCGCAGCAGGTCGCCGCGGGACTTCTTGTCGACCTTCATGGTCTCCAGGAGCTTGGGCCACTGGTCGTAGCGGTAGTGCAGGGGCAGTCCGACCGACTCCAGGACGGTGCGGTGCCGGTCGGCCGTCGCGTCGTCCAGGCGGCCCGCGAGACGGCCCAGTTCGGCGGCGAAGTGCATGCCGACGGCGACCGCCGCGCCGTGCCGCCACTTGTACCGCTCGTTCTTCTCGATGGCGTGGCCCAGGGTGTGGCCGTAGTTGAGGATCTCCCGCGGGCCCGACTCCTTCAGGTCCGCGGAGACCACCTCGGCCTTGACCCGGATGGAGCGCTCGATCAGCTCGGCGGTGTGCGGTCCGGCGGGACTGCGGGCGGCCTTCGGGTCGGACTCGATGAGGTCGAGGATCGCCGGGTCGGCGATGAAACCGGCCTTGATCACCTCCGCGAGGCCCGAGACGTAGTCGTTGACCGGCAGGGAGTCGAGGGCGGCCAGGTCGCAGAGCACGCCCGCGGGCGGGTGGAAGGCGCCCACGAGGTTCTTGCCCTCGGCGGTGTTGACGCCGGTCTTGCCGCCGACGGCCGCGTCGACCATGGCGAGCACCGTGGTGGGCACCGCGATCCAGCGCACTCCGCGCAGCCAGGTCGCGGCGACGAACCCGGCGAGGTCGGTGGTGGCGCCGCCGCCCACGCCGACGATCACGTCGGAGCGGGTGAAGCCGGACTGGCCCAGCGCCTTCCAGCAGTAGGCGGCGACCTCGGCGGTCTTGGCCTCCTCCGCGTTGGGCACCTGGATGGCGACGGCCTGGTAGCCCTGCTCGGCCAGGTCGGCGCGCAGCGCGTCGCCGGTCCCGGCCAGCGCCTCGGGGTGGACGACCGCGACCCGCTTGGCCGCGACCCCGATCAACCCGGCCAGCTCGCCGAGCAGTTGACGGCCCACCAGGACCTCGTAGGGTGCGGCGTCCGCGGCGGCGCCGATCGGGATGCGCGTCACTGCCTCGCTCATGCTTCCTTCAACTCCAGTGCGTCCAGGATGGCTTGGGCGACGTCCTCGGGGCTGCGGCCGTCGGTCGCCACCACGGCGGTGGCGACCTCCTCGTACAGGTGCCGGCGGGCCTCCATCAGCTCGCGCCACTGCTTGCGCGGGTTGACCGCGAGCAGCGGGCGGGCCGCGTTCAGGCCGGTGCGCCGGACGGCTTCCTCGACGTCCATCGAGAGGTAGACCACGCGGGCGGACGCCAGCAGGGCGCGGGTGTCCGCGTCGAGCACCGCGCCGCCGCCGAGCGCGAGGACGCCCCGGTGCTCGGCGACCGCACGGCGCACCGCCTGCTTCTCGACGGCGCGGAAGGCGGCCTCGCCGTCGTCGACGAAGATCTCCGCGATGGTGCGGCCCTGCGCGGCCACGATGTCGTCGTCGGTGTCCCGGTAGGGGGCCGCCAGGCGCTCGGCCAGCAGCCGCCCGACGGTGGACTTGCCGACGCCCATCGGGCCGACCAGCACGACCAGCGGCGCCGCGCTCACCGGACGGCCAGATGGTCGAGGTAGGAGCGCACGTTGCGGCGGGTCTCGGCCACGCTGTCGCCGCCGAACTTCTCCGCCACCGCGTCCGCCAGCACCAGGGCGGTCATCGCCTCGGCGACGATCCCGGCCGCCGGCACCGCGCACACGTCGGAGCGCTGGTGGTGGGCCTGGGCGGGCTCGCCGCTGGCCACGTCCACCGTGCGCAGGGCCCGCGGCACGGTCGCGATCGGCTTCATGGCGGCGCGCACCCGCAGCAGCTCGCCGGTGCTCAGTCCGCCCTCGGTGCCGCCGGAGCGGCCGGTGGCGCGCTTGATGCCCTCCGGCGTGGTCAGGATCTCGTCGTGCGCCTCGGACCCCGGCGTCCGCGCGAGGTCGAAGCCGTCGCCGACCTCGACGCCCTTGATCGCCTGGATGCCCATCAGGGCCGCCGCCAGGCGCGCGTCGAGCCGCCGGTCCCAGTGCACGTGCGAGCCGAGGCCGACCGGCACGCCGTAGGCCAGCACCTCCACCACGCCGCCGAGCGTGTCGCCGTCCTTGTGGGCCTGGTCGATCTCCGCGACCATCGCCTCGGAGGCGTCCGGGTCCAGGCAGCGCACCGGGTCCGCGTCCAGCCGCTCCACGTCGGCGGGCGTCGGGTACACCCCGTACGGGGCCTTCGCCGACGCCAGTTCCACCACGTGGGAGACGATCTCGATCCCGGCCGTCTCCCGCAGGTAGGAGCGGGCCACCGCGCCCAGCGCCACGCGGGCGGCGGTCTCCCGCGCCGAGGCCCGCTCCAGGACCGGCCGGGCCTCGTCGAAGCCGTACTTCTGCATGCCCGCCAGGTCGGCGTGGCCGGGCCGGGGCCGGGTCAGCGGCGCGTTGCGCGCCAGCTCGGCCAGCTCCGCCGGGTCCACCGGGTCGGCGGCCATCACCTTGTCCCACTTGGGCCACTCGGTGTTGCCGACCATGACCGCCACCGGCGAGCCGAGGGTGAGGCCGTGCCGGACGCCGCCGAGGAAGGTGACCTCGTCCCGCTCGAACTTCATCCGGGCGCCGCGTCCGTAGCCGAGGCGCCGCCGTGCGAGGTGGTCCGCCACCGTCTCCGTGGTGATCGGCACGCCGGCGGGAAGGCCCTCCAGCGTGGCGACGAGTGCGGGGCCGTGGGACTCCCCCGCGGTCAGCCAACGCAACCTGCTCAACGGTGCTCCTCATGCTCGCGCCTGCGACTGCGACGGCGCGACCGGGTGCGCGGCCCTGGCCCGCCGCCTTCGATCCTCCCACGTCCCGGCACGGCGACGGGCCACCGGTCCGGCGGGCGGATCCGGCGCCGGGCGCCCGCACCGGGCCCCGGGCCGCGCCCGTCTGCTGGACGGCCTGCGGACGGTCCCCTGACGGACCGCTGGCCGGGACCGCGGCCGAGCCGTGGGAACGGGCTCGGACGGACCGGCGGAAGCGGCTGCGGGCGGATCAGAGGGCGTCTGCCGGGCCGCACAGACGGTCTGCCGCTGGCCCACAGTCAGGTCTGCTGTCGCTCCGCAGACGGCCTGCGGACGACGGCGGACCGACCCAGCGGACGGGCCGACGGAAGCGCTGCATGCTGGCCAAAAGCCGTCCGCAGTGAGCCGACAGACGGTCTGCCGCTGGCCCACAGTCAGGTCTGCTGTCGCTCCGCAGACGGCCTGCGGACGACGGCGGACCGACCCAGCGGACGGGTCGACGGAAGCGCTGCATGCGGGTCAGAGGCCGTCCGCGGTGAGCCGACAGACGGTCTGCCGCTGGCCCCCGGGCGGGTTCGCCGCCGGGCCGCGCGGACCGGACTCGGCACCCCGCCCCGCCGCAGCCGCGACCGCTCCGCCCGCAGCCGCGCCCGCCCCGCCGCAGCGGCGACCACCTCGCCGAGGTCGGCGCGCCGAGGCGGTCGCATCGGGCGTCCGCCGGGGGCGTCAGCGTTCCGCCAGGGCCTTCTCGCCCGCCCGGCGCATCGCCTCCAGCGGGGCCGGGGCGCGTCCGGTCATCCGCTCCACCTGGAGCACGGCTTGGTGCACCAGCAGGTCGAGGCCGCTGACGACGGCGCCGCCGGCCAGGGACCAGCGGGCCGCGAGCGCGGTCGGCCAGGGCTCGTAGAGCACGTCGAAGAGGGCGGCGGGCCGTTCGGGGACGGCCGCGGCGAGCGCGTCCGTCGTGCCGGCCGGGGTGGTGGCGATAACCAGGGGCGCGTGCAGGGCCTGCGCGGCGTCCGCCCAGTCAGCCGTGCGGACCGCGACGCCCAGCCGCTCGCCCCACCGGCGCATCTCGGCCGCGCGGGTCCCGCTGCGGACGTAGGCGACGACCTCGCCGGTGCAGACGCGGGCCAGCGCGGCCAGCGCCGAGGACGCGGTGGCGCCCGCGCCGAGGATCGCGGCGGACTCGACCCGCTCGATGCCGTGCTCGCGCAGGGCGGCGACGATGCCGGGGATGTCGGTGTTGTCGCCGGTGCGCCGCCCGTCCTCGGCCAGCACGACCGTGTTGACCGCCTCCACGGAGGCCGCCGTGTCGCTGACGGCGTCGAGCAGCGGGATGACGGCCCGCTTCAGCGGCATGGTCAGGGACAGTCCCGCCCACTCGGGCCCGAGGCCTTCCAGGAACCCGGGCAGCCCGGTCTCGTCGACCTCGAACCGGTCGTAGGACCAGCCGGTCAGCCCCAGTTCCGCGTAGGCCGCGCGGTGCAGCACTGGGGACAGGGAGTGGGCGATGGGCGACCCGAGCACGGCCGCCCGGCGGGCGTCACCGGTGGCCCGAGGTGGCATTGAACTTTTCCTTGAGCTTCTGGAACTCGGCGTACGTCTTGGCGAACTCGGTCTTGTTCATGCCGTCGGTCGCCACGAAGTAGATCCAGCCGTCGGCGGTCGGGTCGAGGGCCGCCCTCAGCGCGTCCTCGCCGGGGTTGCCGATCGGGCCGGGCGGCAGGCCCTTGTGGGTGTAGGTGTTGTACGGGCTGGTGTTGCCGTTGATCTCCTTCTCGCTGATGTTGATGTCGCTCGTGCCCTTCAGGTAGTTGAAGGTCGAGTCGAACTGGAGCAGCCGGTTGGTCTCGGTGTTCGTGGGCTTGAGGCGGTTGTAGACGACCTCCGCCATCATGCGGAAGTCCTCGTTCGTCTTGCCCTCGGCCTGGACCAGGCTGGCGACGGTGACGAGCTGGAGCGGGTCGTCGAGGCCCAGGCCCTTCGCCTTGGCGGCCAGGTCGTAGCGTGCGTAGGCGGCGCTGGCCTGCTTGACCATCTCCCGCAGGACCTCGTCGGGCTTCATGCCCTTGGCCGCGGGATAGGTGCCCGGAGCGAGGAAGCCCTCCAGCGGGTCGATGATCTGGCTGTGGCTGTTCGCCCAACTGGGCAGGCCGAGGGTCTTGTACTCCTTGGCGGCGGTCTTCTTGGCGGTGCCGCCGGCCAGCCCGAGCTGCTTGTCGATCGCCGCGTACACCTGGACGTCGCGCTCCCCCGGCTTGACCAGCACGCTGCTCTGGCTCTTGGGGTCGAGCATCATCGCGACCGCGCTCGCCGCCGACATCTGCGTCTTCAGCAGGTAGGCGCCCGCCTGGATCTGCTTGCCCTGCGGGTTCTGCGACTGGGCGGCCACGAACGCGTCCACGCTCTTGACGACGCCCGCCTTCTTCAGCGCGCGCCCGATGTCGTAGCCCCCGGCACCCTGCGGGATCTCGACCGTCACGGTCGGGGCCACGCCGTTGCCCGTGTAGTCCGGCGCGGCGCCGAAACGATTTTGGTAGAAGTGGTAGCCGTAGGTGCCCACGACCGCCGCGCCGCTGCCGAACACCAGGACGACGACCAGGCAGGCGCACCCGGTGCGGCGCTTCCTGCCGCCCTTGCCCTTGCCGCCCCTGCCCCTGCGCTCGCCTCGGCCCCGGTCGGGGTCGTCGGCGTCGGGAGCGTCGCCGGCCTCGTCGTATGGGCCGCCGCCCGCGAAGAACGAGTGGTCCTCCTCCGGGGCGTCGCCGGCCGCGGGGTCCCAGTCGGGTCGCTGCTCGGGCTCGGCCGTCCTGCGGCCGGGCGGCTGCGGAGGCGGATAGGCGCCGTGGGCGCCGTAGGGGTCGGGCTGCTCGGGGCCGTAGGCCATGGCCTGGTGGCCGTAGGGGTCCGCGGGATCGGCGGCGTACGGGACCTGCGGCTGGCGCCCGGCGGCGTCCCAGCCGTCCTGCGGGGACTGGGGGTACTGCGGGTGCTGGGGGTACTGCGGGTGCTGCTGGTCCTGGCCGTGGGCCGCGAACCGCTCGTCGTAGGGGTGGTGGCCCTGCTGGCCGTAGTGCGGGGCGAGGGGGCGGCCCTGCTCGTCGTACGACTGCCCGTACGGCTGGCCGTGCCCGTTCTGCTGCTCGGGGCTCCACTGCACCCCGTCGTACTGCGGCTGCTGTGAAGGGTGCTGCGAGCGGCCGCCGTAGGGGGACTGCGCGGCGGCGTGGCCCTGCTGCCCTCCCCATCCGCCGTCCCCGTACAACGGGTCCTCCGGATGCCACGGTTCGGAGCCTGGGCCCCGGCCATACTCAGTCATCGATCCCCTAGAGCCACGAGACGGAGGTCGCGCGGGCGCCGGCCCCGCTTCCGTTCTGCCTCTTGTCGTGCGCCTGCTGTTCGAACACCGGCGCATCGCGCGGCACGTTACCGTATCGCGATCAGATGACCACTTCGACGCCCTCGCCCGGCGCCTCGCCTGACACCCGTTCGGATTCCAGGGCCTGCTGGAGGATGATGACGGCGGCGGCCTGGTCGATCACGGAGCGTCCCTTCTTGGACCTCACCCCGGACGCCCGCAGTCCCTGGCTAGCCGTGACGGTGGTCATCCGCTCGTCCACCAGCCGGACCGGCACCGGGGCGACGCCCCGGGCCAGTTCCGCGGCGAACGCGCGGACCTTGGCCGCCGCCGGCCCCTCGCCCCCCTTGAGGGAGCGGGGAAGGCCGACGACCATCTCGATCGGCTCGTACTCCTCGACGAGCTGCCGCAGGCGGCGGTGGGCGGCCGGGACGTCCCGGCCGGGGACCGTCTCCACCGGTGTGGCGAGGATCCCGTCGGGGTCGCACGAGGCGACCCCGATCCGGGCGTCCCCGACGTCGACGGCGAGCCGGCGGCCTCTGCGCATCAGCGGGCCGCTTCCGCCACGAGCCGCTCCACGGCGTCCACGGCCTCGCCGAGGGCGGCCGCGTCCTGGCCGCCGCCCTGCGCGACGTCCGGCTTGCCGCCGCCGCCGCCGCCGAGCGTCTTGGCGGCGGTGCGCACCAGGTCGCCGGCCTTCAGGCCGCGCTCGCGGGCGGCCTCGTTGGTGGCGATGACCGTGAGCGGCCTGCCGTTGTTCACCGTGAACAGGGCGACCACGGCGGCCCGGCCGCCCTGGATGCGCCCGCGCACGTCAAGCACCAGCCTGCGCAGGTCGTCGGGGGTCGTGCCGTCCGGCACCCGGCCGGTGACCACGGCCACGCCGCGCACGTCCTTGGCGGACTCGGCGAGACCGGCGGCGGCCTGGAGCACCTTCTCGGCGCGGAACTTCTCGATCTCCTTCTCGGCGTCCTTGAGCTTGCCGAGCATGGCGGAGACCTTCTCCGGCAGCTCCTCCGGGCGGCCCTTGACCAGCTCCTGGAGCTGGGCGACGACCGTGTGCTCGCGGGCGAGGAAGCGGTAGGCGTCCACGCCGACCAGGGCCTCGATGCGGCGCACGCCCGAGCCGATCGACGACTCGCCGAGCAGCTTCACCAGCCCGAGCTGGGCGGTGTTGTGCACGTGGGTGCCGCCGCACAGCTCCTTGGAGAAGTCGCCGATGGTGACGACGCGGACCCGCTCGCCGTACTTCTCGCCGAACTCGGCGATGGCGCCCTGCTTCCTGGCCTCGTCGATGCCCATGACCTCGGCCTGCACGTCCAGGTCGCGGGCGAGCACCTCGTTGATCTTCTGCTCGACGTCGGTCATCACGGCCGTCGGAACGGCGGACGGGGAGCCGAAGTCGAAGCGGAAACGGCCGGGCTGGTTCTCCGAGCCGGCCTGGGCGGCCGTCGGGCCGAGGGCGTCGCGCAGCGCCTGGTGGGTCAGGTGGGTGGCCGAGTGGGCGCGGGCGATGGCCTTGCGGCGGCCGGAGTCGACCGAGGCGTGCGCCGTGGCGCCCACGGTCGCCTCGCCGACCTGGACGACGCCCTTGTGCACGTAGACGCCGGGCACCGGCTTCTGGCAGTCGCGGACCTCGACGACGGCGCCGGAGTCCGTCCTGATCCGTCCGGTGTCCCCGATCTGGCCGCCGCCCTCGGCGTAGAACGGGGTGCGGTCCAGGACGATCTCGACCTCGTCGCCCTCGGAGGCGGCCGGGGAGGACACGCCGTCGACGAGGATGCCGACGATGACGGACTCGCCCTCGGTGTCGCCGTAGCCGATGAAGTCGGTCTCCCCGGCGGCGTCCGCGATCTCCCGGTACGCGCCGAGGTCGGCGTGCCCGGTCTTCTTGGCCTGGGCGTCCGCCTTGGCGCGCTCCCGCTGCTCCTTCATCAGGCGGCGGAAGCCGTCCTCGTCCACGGACAGGCCCTGCTCGGCGGCCATCTCCAGGGTGAGGTCGATCGGGAAGCCCCAGGTGTCGTGGAGCAGGAACGCCTTGTCGCCGGAGAGGACCGAGCCGCCGGTCTGCTTGGTCTCGGTGACGGCGGTGTCGAGGATGTTGGTGCCCGCCTTCAGGGTCTTCAGGAAGGCGTTCTCCTCGGCGACGGCGACCTTCTCGATCCGCTCGCGGTCGGTGAGCAGCTCCGGGTACTGCTGCCCCATGATGCGGATGACGGTCTCCACCAGCTCCTGGACGACCGGGCCGGCGGCGCCCAGCAGGCGCATGTTGCGGATGGCGCGGCGCATGATGCGGCGCAGCACGTAGCCGCGCCCCTCGTTGCCCGGCGTGACGCCGTCGCCGATGAGCATGGTGGCGGTGCGCATGTGGTCGGTGACCACGCGCAGGGACACGTCGGAGCCGTGGGCGTCGCCGTAGCGCACGCCGGTCAGCTCGGTGGCCTTGTCGATGACGGCCATGGAGGTGTCGATCTCGTACATGTTCTGCACGCCCTGCAGAATCATGGCGAGGCGCTCCAGGCCGAGACCGGTGTCGATGTTCTGGCTCGGCAGGTCCCCGAGGATCTCGAAGTCGTCCTTGCCGATGCCCTCGCCCCGCTCGAACTGCATGAAGACCAGGTTCCAGATCTCCACGTACCGCTCGTCGTTGACGGCGGGGCCGCCCTCGGCGCCGAACTCGGGGCCGCGGTCGTAGTTGATCTCGGAGCAGGGGCCGCAGGGGCCGGGGACGCCCATGGACCAGTAGTTGTCCTTCATGCCCAGGCGCTGGATGCGCTCGCGGGGCACGCCGACGACCTCGTGCCAGATGCGCTCGGCCTCGTCGTCGTCCTTGTAGACCGTGATCCACAGGCGCTCGGGGTCGAGTCCGTAACCGCCCTTGTCCTGGGCGCTGGTGAGCAGCTCCCAGGCGAACCTGATGGCGCCTTCCTTGAAGTAGTCGCCGAAGGAGAAGTTGCCGCACATCTGGAAGAAGGTGCCGTGCCGCGTGGTCTTGCCGACCTCTTCGATGTCGGGCGTGCGCACGCACTTCTGCACGCTGGTGGCGCGCGCGAAGGGCGGCTTGACCTCGCCCAGGAAGTAGGGCTTGAAGGGCACCATGCCGGCCGGGACGAGGAGCAGAGTCGGGTCGTCCGCGATGAGCGACGCCGAAGGGACGACGGTGTGCCCGCGCTCCTCGAAGAAGCTCAGCCAGCGGCGGCGAATCTCGGCCGACTCCATCAGTGGTCCTCATTCCGGTTGTGCGTGGGGTACGTCGACCTCTCGACGTACTGCGGCTTGTCGGGGTTCTCGATGGCGGCGAGCCGCCGGGGCGCGGGGAGTTCGCCGTCGACGGAGGCGTTCAGGCCGAGCGCCTCGCCGAGTTCGGCCTCCCGCCGGGCCATGTTGTCGCGGACGTCGAGCGCGAACCCCACGGCGCTGTCCTTGATCCGGTGACCGGTCTCCAGGGCCTTGTTCGCCGCGCTCACGGCGACGCTCTGAGGGGTCAACTGCCTCAGCTTGCGGTTGACTTTGGCGGTGGCCCACACACCGGCGGCGACACCCGTGCTGAACCAGAACGTACGGCGGAACATCGCTCAGTCCTTACCTCTCCCGGTTGTTCCGCTTCCCCCGCCGGGCGGCCGGGACGGTGCGGCCCACGATCACGGTACGCCTCGACGGCTTGGCGGGCTCCTGCTCCTTGCGGCCGCTCAGCGCCCGGCGCACGCCGTAGCCGAAGGCGGCGACCTTGACCAGCGGGCCGCCGAAGGTGGAGGCGACGGTGGTCGACAGCGCGGAGGCGTTGGAGGTGACCTCTTGGACGTCGGAGGCGATGGAGTCGACGCGGTCGATCTGGGTCTGCGCGGAGCGCACCGCCTGCGAGGCGTCGGCCAGCAGCGGGACCGCCTGGTCGGTCACGTCCGCCACCAGCTTGGTGGTCGCCTTGAGCGTCTGGGCCAGCCTCGCGAGCGCGACCGCGAGGAAGGAGACCAGGATCGCCCAGAACACGGCCACCAGGATCCCGGCCACCTCGCCACCGGTCACTGTGCGCACCCGCTCCCTGATACGTGCCCGAACGTCTGGACTCTCGCGACCCTCGCCTCGCGAGACCGTCGAGAAAGTCGTGCACCGAGCCTATCGCGCCGCGGACGGGGCGCCGTACCGGATTCCCGCGCCCGGGGCGGCCCGCCGGGCGGCCCCGGGTACGGGCCAGCCCGCCGCCTCGCCCGCCCAGGGGCGGGGAGACGGCGGGCTGGTATGCGGTGCGCTGCGCCTGCCGGAGATCAGCGGGCGTAGTACTCGACGACGAGCTGCTCGTCGCAGATCACCGGGATCTCCTTGCGGTTCGGCTCGCGGTCCAGGCGGAACGCCAGGGCCTTGAGGTTCACCTGGAGGTAGCGCGGGGTCTCGCCCTCGGGGGCGAAGCCGCCCTCACGGGCGATCGTGAAGAGCGTCTTCTCCTTGGAGCGGTCGCGGACCTGGATCACGTCGTCGGGGCGCACGCGGAAGGACGGCTTGTCGACCTTCTGGCCGTTGACCTGGATGTGGCCGTGCACGACCATCTGGCGGGCCTGGTAGATCGTGCGGGCGATGCCCGAGCGCAGGACCAGCGCGTCGAGGCGGCGCTCCAGCTCGACGATCAGGGCCTCACCGGTCTTGCCCTGGACCTTGGAGGCACGCTCGTAGGCGCGCACGAGCTGGCGCTCGGACACGTCGTACTGCGCGCGCAGACGCTGCTTCTCCAGCAGACGGACCTTGTAGTCCGAGTTCTGCTTGCGGCCGCGGCCGTGCTCGCCCGGCGGGTAGGGGCGGGCCTCGAAGTACTTGACGGCCTTCGGGGTCAGCGCGATGCCGAGGGCACGCGACTTCTTGACCTTGGGACGGGACTGGTTCGGCACTGTCTCTGTCTCTTTTCCTAGTCTCCGGCTTGTCAGAGTTATGGGAGGTCGCATCCGCAGCCGGGGAATCCCATAGGGGTCCGCGTGGGACCCGCTGGGCAGCCGCTCCCCTGGTCTGGGCACATACGTGCAGTACGCGAGTGGCCCACCGACCGCTCCGGGGAAACCGGGTGGTGGTGGGCTGCCCGCGACACCGTTCGACGGTGCGCGACGCTCCTGGAGCCGCGTCCCTGGGGACCGGCTCCGGCTGGGTGTCCCGTTCTGACGCGCCGACCTGGGGCCGGACACGGGACTCAGCGCTTGCGGCAGTCTACAGGGCGCTCACGGGCGCTTCCGACCGAGGTGCGCGCGGGTCCACTCCACGGCGTCCGCGTAGCGCGCCTCGCCGCCGTGCCGGCCCGGCGCGTAGTACTCGCGGTCCTTGAGCGCGTCCGGCGCGTACTGCTGGGCGGCGATGCCCTCGGGCAGGTCGTGCGGGTAGACATAGCCCTGGGCGTGGCCGAGTTTGGCCGCGCCCTGGTAGTGGCCGTCGCGCAGATGCGGCGGCACGGTGCCGGCCAGGCCCTTGCGCACGTCCCCCAGGGCGGCCCCGATCGCCGTGGTGGCGGAGTTGGACTTGGGGGCGAGGGCCAGCGCGATGGTGACGTGGCTGAGGGTGAGGGCGGCCTCGGGGAAGCCGATCATGGCGACGGCCTGGGCGGCGGCCACCGCGAGGGGCAGCGCGTGGGGATCGGCGAGGCCGACGTCCTCGCTGGCGGAGATCATCAGGCGGCGGGCGATGAACCGGGGGTCCTCACCCGCCTCGATCATGCGGGCCAGGTAGTGCAGGGCCGCGTCGACGTCGGAGCCCCGGATGGACTTGATCAGGGCGCTGGCCACGTCGTAGTGCTGGTCGCCGTCGCGGTCGTAGGCGACCGCGGCCCGGTCGACCGTCTCCTCCAGCGTGGTCAGGCCGATCTCGCCCTCGCCCTTGTCGAGCGCGGCCCCGGCGGCGGCCTCCAGGGCGGTCAGCGCCCGGCGGGCGTCGCCGCCCGCGATGCGCAGCAGGTGGTCCTCGGTCTCCCCGGGCAGGGTGACGGCGCCCTTCAGGCCGCGCTCGTCGGTGAGGGCGCGGCGGAGCAGGCCGCGCACGTCCTCGTCCGTGAGGGGTTCGAGGGTGAGCAGCAGGGAGCGGGACAGCAGCGGGGAGATCACCGAGAAGTACGGGTTCTCGGTGGTGGCGGCGATCAGGGTCACCCAGCGGTTCTCGACCGCGGGGAGCAGGGAGTCCTGCTGGGCCTTGCTGAAGCGGTGGATCTCGTCGAGGAAGAGGACGGTCTCCCGCCCGTACCCGCCGGAGGCGCGGCGGGCGCCGTCGATGACCGCGCGGACCTCCTTGACGCCCGCGGTGATCGCCGACAGCTCCACGAACCGCTTGTCGGTGGCCTTGGAGACGACGTAGGCGAGGGTGGTCTTGCCGGTCCCGGGCGGACCCCACAGGATCACCGAGGACGGCCCGGCGGGACCTCCGGCGCCCTCGCCGACCAGTCGGCGCAGCGGCGAGCCGGATTTGAGCAGGTGCTGCTGGCCCACCACCTCGTCGAGGGTGCGCGGGCGCATCCGGACCGCCAGGGGACTCGCTGCCGGGTCCTTCTCCTGGCGTTCTTCCGCTGCGGCGGTGAACAGGTCGGGCTCCACCCTGAAACCCTATGGCACGCCGCTGACAATGCCGTCCGCCCCCGGTCCGTGCGGACCGGGGGCGGCGGGAACCGGGGGTGCTGTGGCCCCTCGGGGCGGCTCGGATCCGGGCGGCTCGGATCCGGGCGGCTCGGATCCGGGCGGTTCGGATCCGGGCGGTTCGGATTCGGGACGGCTCAGACACGAGGCGGCTCAGGCACGGGGCTCGGTCAGACGAAGAGGCTGCCGCCCCAGCGGGTCAGGATCAGCATGGCGATGACGCCGCAGTGGGTGACCGGGAGCACCCAGGTGAACTCGCCCAGGAAGCTCTTGAGCGGGCGCGGGGCCGGCAGGAAGTCGTTGCGGACGTTGGCCGAGGTCACATACCAGAACATGGCGATCGTGGCGACCCACGCCAGCGAGCACCACAGGCACAGCGCGTTGATCTCGTACAGCGACTGGATCTGGAGCCAGGTGATGAAGCAGACGCCGAAGAGCGTGCCGGCGTTGAAGGTCAGCCAGTACCAGCGCGGGAAGCGGGCGCCGGTGAGCAGGGTCATGCCGACGCAGATCACGATGCCGTAGGCGACCAGGCCGATCATGGGGTTGGGGAACCCGAAGACCGACGCCTGCTTGCTCTCCATGACGCTGCCGCAGGACACGATCGGGTTGATGCTGCAACTCGGGGTGAAGGTCTTGCCGCTGAGCTTGCCCTCGAGGATCTTCTGCTTGTCGATCGTGATGACCCACGCGGCGAGCAGTCCGGCCGCACCGGTGATCACCATCAGGAGCGCGAAGGCGCGGCCGGATCCGGCAGTGCGCGGACCGGCGGCGGCACGGCCCGGTGCGGGCTCCGTGGAGGCGTCCTTGACAGTCGTCTTGCTCATCACGCCGATTCCGTCACTGGGGAGGGGGACCTGCTTCGGGCACGGCCATTGTGCCGCACCCGTGCGGGGGTCCACCGTTCGAAGGACATAAGAGGGCGCGCACACCGCTCCCCGGGCGTTCGATTCCGGACGGCGGGCCGGCCGCCGCCGGGACCGGCGGCCCCGGCTGCGGGCGGGGCCGGGCGTCCGGGGCGTCCGGGGTGCTCGGGCTGTTCGAGGTGTTCCCGTGCCGCGGTCGCGTGGCGGAATCGTCCGGCGGGACGAATCCGCGGCCGCGGGGTTGACGTCCGGGAGACCGCCGGAGCGGCGGCCGGGCCGCGCCCGCTCCGGCGGTTTCGCGCGGGCGGGCGTCAGCCGAGCCGGGACTCCAGCTCCGCCACGATCTCGTTGACCGCGATCGGCTCCTGCTCGCCGGACTCCATGTCCTTGAGCTGCACCAGCCCTTCGGCGAGGTCGCGCTCCCCGGCCACCAGGGCGTAGCGCGCCCCGCTGCGGTCGGCGTTCTTCATGGCGCCCTTGAGGCCCTTGTGGCCGTAGGAGAAGTCGGCCGCGATGCCCACCTTGCGCAGCTCGGTGACCTTCGCGAACAGCACCCGGCGCGCCTCCTCGCCGAGCGGGACCGCGAACACGCTGGTGGCGGCGGGGAGTTTCAGCTCGACGCCCTCCGCCTGGAGGGCCAGCACCGTGCGGTCGACGCCGAGGGCCCAGCCCACCGAGGGCAGCGCGGGGCCGCCGATCATCTCCGACAGGCCGTCGTAGCGGCCGCCGCCGCCCACCGCGGACTGCGAGCCCAGGCCGTCGTGCACGAACTCGAAGGTGGTGCGCGTGTAGTAGTCCAGGCCGCGGACCAGCTTGGCGTCGTCCTCGAAGGAGACGCCCGCCGCGGTGATCAGCTCGCGGACCTCCTCGTGGTACGCCTTGCAGGCGTCGCACAGGTAGTCGCGCAGCAGCGGCGCCCCGGTCAACTGCTTCTGCACCGCCTCCCGCTTGTCGTCCAGGACCCGCAGCGGGTTGATGTCGACGCGGCGGCGGGTGTCGTCGTCCAGGTCCAGGCCGCGCAGGAAGTCCTGGAGCGCGGCGCGGTAGACCGGGCGGCACTCCTGGTCGCCCAGGCTGTTGAGCAGGATGCGGAACCGGCTCAGGCCCAGCGAGCGGTACGCCTGGTCGGCCAGGATGATCAGCTCGGCGTCGAGCGCCGGGTCCTCCGCGCCGATCGCCTCCGCCCCCACCTGCGAGAAGTGGCGGTAACGGCCCTTCTGCGGGCGCTCGTAGCGGTAGTAGGAGCCCGAGTACCAGAGCTTGACCGGCAGGTTGCCGGCCTTGTGCAGGCTGGCCTCCAGGGCGGCGCGCAGCACGGACGCGGTGCCCTCGGGGCGCAGGGCCAGCCGGTCGCCGCCCTTGGTCTCGAAGGCGTACATCTCCTTGGTGACGATGTCGGTCGACTCGCCGACGCCCCGCGCGAACAGCTCCACGTTCTCGAAGCCGGGCGTCTCGACGTAGCCGTAGCCCGAGTTGCGCAGCGGGGCGGCGATCGCCTCGCGCACCGCCAGGTAGACGGCGGAGTCCGGGGGGATCAGGTCGTACGTGCCTTTGGGGGCCTTGAAGGTGCTCACGAGTCTCTCGTCACATTCCTCGTCGGGGAGCCCCTGCGGCTCCCGGGCCGTCGGCCGCCTGCCGCAGATACGGGTTGGCGGCGCGCTCCTGGCCGATGGTCGTCTGGGGACCGTGCCCGGAGAGGACCACGGTCGAGTCGTCGAGCGGCAGGCACACGCGAGCCAGCGAGCCGAGCATGTCGGCCATGTCGCCGCCGGGCAGGTCGGTGCGTCCGATGGAGCCGGCGAACAGCAGGTCCCCGGAGAAGAGGATCTGCGGCACGTCCGCGGCCTCGGGCGTCCGGAAGGTCACCGACCCCTTGGTGTGGCCGGGCGCGTGCGCGACGGAGAACTCCAGGCCGGCCAGCTCCAGCCGTGCGCCGTCGCCGAGTTCCCTGACGTCGTCGGGCTCCCCCACGGTCAGCTCGCCCATCAGCGGCATCCCGATGGAGCGGCCGAGGGCCTTCTCGGGGTCGCTCATCATGTAGCGGTCGTCCGGGTGGATCCAGGCCGGCACGTCGTGCGCGCCGCAGACCGGGACGACCGAGGCCACGTGGTCGATGTGGCCGTGGGTGAGGACGACGGCGACGGGCTTGAGCCGATGCTTTCTCAGCGCTTCCTCGACGCCGTCGGCGGCCTGGTGGCCGGGGTCGATGATCACGCACTCCTCACCGGCGGCGGGGGCGACGAGATAGCAGTTCGTCCCCCAGGCGCCGGCGGGGAACCCGGCAATGAGCACGTTCGTCCTCGTTTTGCGTCGATACGGGCGGCTGCGGCAGCGGTCAGAGCCTACCGGCGCTGCCGGATCCTCAGCGAACCCATATACGGTACGGGGCTAATGCAGCCGTTCGGCGCACACGGCCCACGCGCAGCGGCCGACACACACGACGCATGAGGAGAGAACCCGGTGGTCAGCCAGGAGCAGCGGCGGCGTCAGCTCGCCCGGGAGAAGTTCTTGCGGCAGCAGCAGCGGCGCACGGCCGCGCGCCGCAAGTCGCGCATGCGCAACTCGGTGATCGCATCGGCGCTCGGCGTGGTCGTGATCGGCGGTGCGGCGCTCTACACGACCGGCGTGCTGAAGCAGGGAAAGGACGACGAGAGCGACAAGAGCGACAAGAGCGCCGCGAGCGCGGCCGTCACCCCGTCCCCCTCCAGCAAGGCGCCGGACCCGTGCGCGAAGCCGGCGGCGGGCTCGGTGAAGAAGCTGAGCTGGAAGCAGGAGCCGGCGATGAAGATCGACGCGTCGGCGAAGTACACCATGAAGCTCGCCACGACGTGCGGCGACATAGACCTGGCGCTGAAGGCGTCGGCCGCGCCGCACACGGTGAACTCGTTCGACTTCCTGGCCGGCCAGGGCTTCTTCGACCACACCCGGTGCCACCGGCTGACCACGGAGGGCATCTACGTTCTCCAGTGCGGCGACCCGACGGCCAAGGGCAACGGCGGTCCCGGGTACACGATCCCGGACGAGAACCTCAAGGACCCGAGTCTCAAGGGCAACGTCTACCCGGCGGGCACGGTGGCGATGGCGAACACCGGTCAGAAGCACACCGGGGGCAGTCAGTTCTTCCTCGTCTACCAGAACAGCCAGTTGCCGCCCAACTACACGCCGTTCGGCACGGTCTCCGCGTCCGGGATGACGGTGCTGAAGAAAATCGCCGCCGCGGGAGCGCAGCCCGCCGACCCGGCGACCGGCAACACGGCGCCGAACGCCACCGTCGTCATCGACAAGGCAACAGTGGTGAAATCCTGAGCGTCAACTGCGTAATCTCGGTCGCGCTGGATGCGGACAGGCACGCGACCGGTCGCCTATGTTGGCGGTGACGAAACTGTGGACGATGCCCGGGGGAGGCTGGTGGCCCCCTCGCAGGCATCATGTGGAGGAGGCGCTGTGAGCAGCGACCCGTGGGGCCGCGTCGACGAGACGGGGACCGTGTACGTGCGTACGGCCGACGGCGAGCAGGTCGTCGGTTCGTGGGCGGCCGGCTCCCCTGAGGAGGCGCTGGCCTACTTCGAGCGCAAGTACGAGGGTCTGGTAGTCGAGATCGGCCTCCTCGAGAAGCGGGTGCAGACCACCGACCTGTCGGCGAAGGACGCCCAGACCGCCGTCGGCCACCTGCGCGAGCAGATCGACGCCCATCACGCGGTCGGCGACCTGGACGCGTTGCGCGCCCGCCTGGACAAGCTGACCGCGTCCGTCGAGGCGCGCCGCGAGGAGCGCAAGGCGCAGCGGGCCCGGCAGGCGGACGAGGCCCGGCATTCCAAGGAGGCGCTGGTCGCCGAGGCCGAGGAGCTGGCCCAGTCCGAGCAGTGGCGGGCGGCGGGCGAGCGGCTGCGGGCGCTGGTGGACACCTGGAAGGGGCTGCCGCGGCTGGACCGCAAGTCCGACGACGAGCTGTGGCACCGCTTCTCGCACGCCCGGTCGGCGTTCTCCAAGCGCCGCAAGGGGCACTTCGCGCACCTCGACGCGCAGCGGGAGGAGGCCCGGCAGATCAAGGAGCGGCTGGTCGCCGAGGCCGACGCGCTGTCCGGCTCCACGGACTGGGGCCCGACGGCGGCCCGGTACCGCGAGCTGATGACGGAGTGGAAGGCCGCGGGCCGCGCCCAGCGCGAGCACGAGGACGACCTGTGGAACCGCTTCCGCGGCGCCCAGGACGTGTTCTTCGCCGCCCGCGGCTCGGTGTTCGCCGAGCGGGACGCGGAGCAGACGGAGAACCTGAAGCTCAAGGAGGAGCTGGCCGAGGAGGCCGAGAAGCTCGTTCCGATCACGGATCTGAAGGCCGCGCGGTCCGCCTTCCGCTCGGTCAACGAGCGCTGGGAGGCCATCGGCCATGTGCCGCGCGACGCGCGTCCCCGGGTCGAGGGCCGGATGCACGCGGTCGAGCGGGCGATGCAGGAGGCCGAGGAGAGCGAGTGGCGCCGGACGAACCCGGAGGCGCGCGCCCGCGCCGAGGGTCTGACCGGTCAGCTCCAGGCCGCGGTGGACAAGCTGACGGCGCAGATCGAGCAGGCCCGCGCCCAGGGCAACACCGCCAGGGCCGACAAGCTGGGGCGGGAGCTGGAGGGCCGCCAGGCCCTGCTGGACCAGGCGCTGAAGGGTCTCCACGAGTTCGGAGGCTGACCCTCCGCGGTCGGGACACCGAGAGCGGGCCGGGCAGTGACTGCCCGGCCCGCTCTGCGTTCGCCCGAACCGTGTGCGGCGGCGCCCATGCGCCGCTTTCGCGGCTCTAGGGCGTGTTTCGAATGTTCCGTCTGCCCGGCGGGCGGACGAGGCTACTTTCGAAACACGCCCTAGTGCTGCTGTCGCGCCGACGTCACCCGGTAGACGTCGTAGACGCCTTCGACGCCGCGCACCGCGCGCAGGACGTGCCCCAGGTGCTTGGGGTCGCCCATCTCGAAGGTGAACCGGGAGGTGGCGACGCGGTCACGAGAGGTCTGGACGGCCGCGGAGAGGATGTTGACGTGCTGGTCGGACAGCACCCGCGTGACGTCCGAGAGCAGCCGTGAGCGGTCCAGGGCCTCGACCTGGATGGCGACCAGGAAGACCGAGGACTGCGTGGGCGCCCACTCGACCTCCAGGATGCGCTCGGGCTCCCGGGACAGGGAGTCCACGTTGACGCAGTCGGTGCGGTGCACGGAGACGCCGCTGCCCCGGGTGACGAAGCCGATGATGGGGTCGCCGGGCACGGGCGTGCAGCAGCGGGCCAGCTTGACCCACACGTCGTCGACGCCCTTGACGACCACGCCCGGGTCGGCGCTGGCGCGGCGCTTGCGCCCGCGTCCGCGCGCGGGCGGCACGCTCTCGTCGATCTCCTCGGTGGCGGCCTCCTCGCCGCCGAGGGCCTGCACCAGCTTCTGCACGATGTTCTGCGCGGAGACGTGGCCCTCGCCGATCGCCGCGTACAGCGCGGAGATGTCCGAGTAGCGCATCTCGTGGGCCAGGGTGACGAGCGAGTCGCCGGTCAGGATGCGCTGGATCGGCAGGTTCTGCTTGCGCATCGCGCGGACGATCGCGTCCTTGCCCTGCTCGATCGCCTCGTCGCGGCGCTCCTTGGAGAACCACGCCCGGATCTTGTTGCGGGCGCGCGGCGACTTGACGAAGCCGAGCCAGTCCCGGGAGGGACCGGCGCCGGTCGCCTTGGAGGTGAAGACCTCCACCAGGTCGCCGTTGTCCAGGGTGGACTCCAGCGGCACCAGGCGCCCGTTGACCCGGGCTCCTATGGTGCGGTGGCCGACCTCGGTGTGCACGGCGTAGGCGAAGTCCACGGGGGTGGCGCCGGCCGGGAGCGCTATGACGTCGCCCTTGGGCGTGAAGACGAAGACCTCGTTGCGCGAGAGGTCGAAGCGCAGCGACTCCAGGAACTCGCCCGGGTCCTCCGTCTCCTTCTGCCAGTCCAGCAACTGCCGCAGCCACGCCATGTCGTTGATGGCGTCCTTGTCCTTGCCGGACGACCTGGGGGCGTCGGTGCGGACCTTGGAGGCGCCCGCGACGGCCTCCTGCTTGTACTTCCAGTGCGCCGCGATGCCGTACTCGGCGCGGCGGTGCATGTCGAAGGTGCGGATCTGGAGTTCGACCGGCTTGCCGTTGGGCCCGATGACCGTCGTGTGCAGCGACTGGTACATGTTGAACTTGGGCATCGCGATGTAGTCCTTGAACCGGCCGGGGACCGGGTTCCATCGCGCGTGCACGGTGCCGAGGGCCGCGTAGCAGTCGCGGACGGTGTCGACCAGGACGCGGATGCCCACCAGGTCGTAGATCTCCGCGAAGTCACGGCCGCGGACGATCATCTTCTGGTAGACGCTGTAGTAGTGCTTGGGGCGGCCGGTGACGGTCGCCTTGATGCGGGCGGCGCGCAGGTCGGCCTGGACCTCGTCGGTGACGACGGTGAGGTACTCGTCGCGCTTGGGGGCGCGCTCGGCGACCAGGCGGACGATCTCGTCGTACATCTTGGGGTAGAGGATCGCGAAGGCGAGGTCCTCCAGCTCCCACTTGATGGTGTTCATGCCCAGGCGGTGGGCGAGCGGCGCGTAGATCTCCAGGGTCTCGCGCGCCTTCTTCTCCTGCTTCTCCCGCTTGAGGTAGCGCATGGTGCGCATGTTGTGCAGGCGGTCGGCGAGCTTGATGACCAGGACGCGGGGGTCCTTGGCCATGGCGACGACCATCTTGCGCACGGTCTCGGCCTGCGCGGCCTCGCCGAACTTGACCTTGTCCAGCTTGGTGACGCCGTCGACGAGCAGGGCGACGACGTCGCCGAAGTCACGGCGCAGGTCCTCCAGGCCGTACTCGGTGTCCTCGACGGTGTCGTGCAGCAGCCCGGCCATCAGGGTGGCCGGGTCCATGCCCAGCTCGGCCAGGATCGTGGTGACGGCGAGCGGGTGCGTGATGTACGGGTCGCCGCTCTTGCGCTTCTGGCCGCGGTGCCAGCGCTCGGCGACCTGGTAGGCGTGCTCGATCTGGCGCAGCGTGGAGCTCTCGATCTTCGGATCGTTGCTGCGCACTATCCGCAGCAGCGGTTCCAGGACCGGGTTGTAGGGGTTGGTGCGCTGCACGCCGAGGCGGGCGAGGCGGGCGCGGACGCGGTTGGAGGAGCCGGAGCGCGCGGGCTGGCCGGAGGCGGTGCGCACCGGCGGCGCGGGTTTGGGGCGCGCGGTCTCGGCGGTCTTCTCGACCGGCGCGGACTGGGCGTGCTGCACCGTCCCGCGGGCGTCGTTCTTCGCGTGCGACGCGTGCGAGCCGTTCGGCGCGGGCTTCGCCGCGGACGCCGAGGGGGACTCGGGCTTGGCGGCGGTCAGTGGCTGGGCCTCGTCTGGCAAGAGGACTCCTCGTGCGCGATCCGGGTCGCCCGGTCAGGCTCCGGATACCCCATGGTAGCGATCCGCGACGCGTGCAACGCCCTCGGATGGCTGGGAAGGCTGTGCACCGGGGAAACGCGAGGGACGGGCGCCGGATTCCTCCGGGCCCGTCCCTGCTGCGCGTCGTCGGCTCCGCGCCGCGGACGGCGCTCTCCCCGTGCTCGTCTCAGAGCCGGAGCAGCGCCTCCAGCGGGGCGCCGGCCAGGGCCGGGGCGAGCCGGTCGCGGCCGCCGAGGAAGCCCAGCTCCATCAGGACCGCGACGCCCGCGACCTCGGCGCCCGCACGGCGGATGAGCGTCAGGGACGCCTCCGCGGTGCCGCCGGTGGCGAGCACGTCGTCGACGACCAGGACGCGGTCGCCCGCGGTGAGGTCTTCGGCGTGCACCTCGATCTCCGCCGAGCCGTACTCCAGGTCGTACGCCTGGCGCAGGGTGGCGCCGGGGAGCTTGCCCGCCTTGCGCACCGGGATGAAGCCGAGACCGGCCCGGACGGCGACGGGAGCGCCGAGGATGAAGCCGCGGGCCTCGAGGCCGACGACCTTCGTCGCTCCGGTCCGCTCGGCGATCTCCGCGAGGGCGTCGGTGAGGGCGGTGAAGGCGGCCGGGTCGGCCAGCAGCGGTGTGATGTCCTTGAACAGCACGCCCTGCTCGGGGTAGTCCTCGACGTCGCGGATGCGGCTGAGGAGCAGTTCCTGCACGTCGGTCATCGTGGTCACCTGCGCTTCCCCGAGGGCCGGCCGCGGCCACGGCCGCGGGAGGCGGGCTGGTTGCGCGGGCCCACCACGGCGTGTGCGGCGTCCTCGGACTCCTCGTCCGGGTAGCCGTGCTCGCCGCCGGCGGCTTCCACGGCCGGCTCGCCCTGGGCGGCCGCCTGGGCCCGCTTGGCCATGACGCGCTTCCTGAGCGCCTTCATCTGCGGCTCGCGCTCCTTGAGGTCGGCGACGAGCGGCGTGGCGATGAAGATCGAGGAGTACGCGCCGGCCGCGAGGCCGACGAACAGCGACAGCGAGATGTCGTTGAGCATGCCCGCGCCGAGCACGCCGCCGCCGATGAAGAGCAGGCCGGCCACCGGGAGCAGGGCGACCACGGTGGTGTTGATGGAGCGCACCAGCGTGCCGTTGATGGAGCGGTTGGCCACGTCGCTGTAGGTCCAGCGGGTCTGCCGGGTGATGTCCCTCGTCTGCTCCTTGAGGCTGTCGAAGACGACGACCGTGTCGTAGAGCGAGTAACCGAGGATGGTCAGCAGACCGATCACGGTGCCGGGCGTGACCTCGAAGCCGACGAGGGCGTAGATGCCGGTGGTGATCGTGATGTCGTGGATGAGGGCGACCAGCGCGGCCAGGGCCATCCGCCACTCGAACGCGATGGCCAGGTAGACCACGACCAGGACCATGAAGATCGCCAGGCCCTGCCAGGCCTTGTCGGCGATCTGCTGGCCCCAGCTCGGGCCGACCAGGTCGGCGTTGATCTGCTCCGGGCTGATCTTCAGGTCCTTGGCCAGCGCGTCCTTGATCTGGTCCGACTTGCCGGTGTCGATGCCGGCGATCTGGACGCGCAGGCTGCCGTCGCCGAGCTTCTGCACGATGGCGTCGTGGCCGGAGGCGTCCTTGGCGTACGTCTCGGTCTGGGCGACCGAGGCGCTCATGTGCTTCGGGCTGGTGAAGACCGCGCCGCCCTGGAACTCGATGCCCATGTTCAGGCCGCGCACCGCCAGGCCGAGGATGGCCGTGATGGTGATCAGGATGGAGACGCCGTACCAGATCTTGCGGTTCTTGACGAAGTCGTAGCCGACCTCGCCGCGGTGCAGTCGGGCGCCGATGGAGCCGAGTTTGGACATCTCACGCCTCCTTCGGGTCGGCGGGCCCGGCGGCGGGACCGGAGGGACGGCGGGTGCGGCGCAGCGGCGGCTTGGCGCCCAGCCGCTTGGGGTCCAGGCCGGACCAGCTATGACCGTTCGCGAAGAACGCCCTGCGGGCGAGGATCGTCATCAGCGGCTTGGTGAACAGGAAGACGACGACCACGTCGAGCAGGGTGGTCAGGCCGAGCGTGAACGCGAAGCCCTGGACCTTGCCGACGGTGACGATGAAGAGCACCGCGGCGGCCAGGAAGGACACGAAGTCGGAGACCAGGATGGTGCGACGGGCGCGCGGCCAGGCCCGCTCGACGGCGGGGCGCAGCGTGCGTCCCTCGCGGATCTCGTCCCTGATCCGTTCGAAGAACACGATGAACGAGTCCGCCGTGATGCCGATGGCGACGATCGCGCCGCACACCGCGGGCAGGTTCAGCGCGAAGCCGATGGCCTGGCCCAGCAGGGACATGAGCACGTAGGTGAGGATCGCGGAGACCAGCAGCGAGGCGACGGCGATCAGCGACAGGCCGCGGTAGTAGACCACGAGGTAGAGCACGACCAGGGCGAGGCCGATCGCGCCGGCGATCAGTCCGGCGTGGAGCTGGTCGCCGCCCAGCGCGGCGGTGACGGTGGTGACGCTGTCCTCCTTGAAGGTCAGCGGCAGCGCGCCGTAGGACAGCATGTTCGACAGGCTCTGCGCCTGCTGCTGCGTGAAGCGGCCGGAGATCTCCGCGTTGCCGCCGGTCAGCGCCTGGCTGACGTACGGGTCGGAGACGACGTTGCCGTCCAGGACGATGGCGAACTGGTTCTGCGGGGACTGCTGCTGGGCCAGCTTGCCGGTGACGTCAGCGAACTTCTTGGCGCCCTGGGAGGTGAACTCCATGGTGACGGTCCAGCCGGAGGCGTTCTGCGTGTTGAAGACGGCCTGCGCCTTGTTCACGTCCGTGCCGTCCACCGCGGCGGGGCCGAGGACGTACTTCTGCCACTGGTTCTGCCCGTTCTGGCCGCAGGCGACGGTCGGCTCGGTGGCCTTGACGCCCTTCCCGGCCGTGGCGCGGACGGCCTGCTTGGTGCAGTCCAGGGCCGCGTACTGGGCCTGGAGCTTGGCCGCCGCGGCGTTGCCCGTGGACGGGGCGCCGGTGGCCGGGGCGCCGGACGGGGCGGGGCTGGCGGGCGCCGTGGTGGGGCCGGGGGACGGCGTGCCGCCCGCGGACGGGGTGGCGTCCGCCTTGAGGCCGTCGGTGACGGCGCGGCCCTGCGGGGAGGCGGTCGACGACGGGGCGGCGGAGCCGGTGGAGGTCGCCTTGTCGCCGCTCTCGCCGGGCTTGCCGGTCTCGCTGGGCTTGCCGGTCGCCTTGTCGCCGGGCTTGCCCGAGGCGGTGGGCGACGGGCTGGCGGAGGGGCCGGAGACCTGGGTGGCGAGCACGGGGCGGAAGTACAGCTTGGCGGTGGTGCCGACCTGCTCCCGGGCCTGCTCGGAGTTCGTGCCCTTGGGGATGTTGACGATGATGTTGCGATCGCCCTGGGTCTGGACCTCGGCCTCCGAGACGCCCAGCCCGTTGACACGGCGGTTCATGATGTCGACCGCGGTGTCCATGTTGGCCTTGTTGATCGCGGCTTCCTGACCGCGCTCGGGGACCGCCCGCAGCGTGATGCTGGTACCGCCGGCCAGGTCGATACCGAGACGCGGAGTGGTCTTCCCGGAAGCGAACATGCCTCCCGTGAGCGCCACGATGGCGATCAGGATCAGGGCCAGCGAGCGCCACGGCTTGCTGTGAGAGCCCGCGCTCCTGCCCTTCTTGGGTGCTGCCACCTTCTCGTACTCCCTCTCGGGCCGCCTTGCGCCGGGTGGGACCGGAGGCGGCCATGGCATGGTGTCGGGACCCCGGGCGAAGTGAACACGTCCCAGGGCGCGCGGTCGGTGCCGCGCGCCCTGGGCGGCGGCTACTTCGCCTCGGAGTCGCCGTGGGTCTTCTTCGGCTCTTCGTCCGTCTTCGCCTCGGCGGCGTCGGCCGGCTTGTCGGCCGGGTCCTTCGTGCCGAGGTCCTTGCCGAGGTCGACCGTCTTGTCGGCGGGGGCGCTGTCGGCGACCGGCTCGTCGGTCCCGGTGAGGGAGGAGGCGTCGTCCGGAACCAGGTCGGCGTCGGACTTCAGGTCGTGCTCGACGCCGTGGACGATGCGGTTGTACTCGTCGTCGGACAGGACGGTCGCGATCGCGTTCTTCGCGAACAGCAGCTCCACGCCCGGCCCGGCGTCGAGGAGGACCGTCTCGTCGTTGACCTCCTTGACCGTCGCGTACACGCCCCCGATGGTGCGGACGCCGCTGCCTGGCTGCATCTGGTTCCGCATGGTGGAGGCCTGCTGCTGCTTGCGCTTGGCCGACCGGGTCATCAGGAACATGGCCCCGATGAGCACGATGAACGGGAGGAGGGTCACGAGCTTCACGGGTCGGAACTTCCTTCACACGACCGCGAAGCGCGCGGCCTGATGGTTGGGGGTGTGTGCGCCGTCGACTAGGGCGGCACCGGCGGAGTCTAAGCGAGTCCGCATGCAGGGAACAACGCTCAGCATGGCGCCTGGGTTCCTTCTGGTGCCAATGCTGCGCGCCTCACGCCCCGAACAGGCCCTGTTGTCCGCTTCCCGCGGCCGGCGAGGCGGGCGGCGCGAGGCCGAGGTGGGCCCAGGCGGCGGGCATGGCCACGCGCCCGCGCGGGGTGCGGGCCAGCAGCCCCTCCCGGACGAGGAAGGGCTCGGCGACCTCCTCGACGGTCTCGCGCTCCTCCCCCACCGCGACCGCGAGGGTCGACAGGCCGACGGGACCGCCGCCGAACAGCTTCAGCAGCGCCTCCAGCACGGCGCGGTCGAGCCGGTCCAGGCCGCGGGCGTCGACCTCGTAGACGGCGAGGGCGGCCGCGGCGATCTCCCGGGTGATCACGCCGTCCGCCCTGACCTGCGCGTAGTCCCGCACGCGGCGCAGCAGGCGGTTGGCGATGCGGGGCGTGCCGCGGGAGCGGCCGGCGATCTCGGCGGCGCCGTCGGTCCCGATCTCCACGTCGAGCAACTGCGCCGAGCGGTGCACGACGCGCTCCAGCTCGGCGGGCTCGTAGAACTCCATGTGCGCGGTGAAGCCGAAGCGGTCGCGCAGCGGGGGCGGCAGCAGGCCCGCGCGGGTGGTGGCGCCGACCAGGGTGAAGGGGGGCAGCTCCAGCGGGATGGCGGTGGCGCCGGGGCCCTTGCCGACGATCACGTCGACGCGGAAGTCCTCCATCGCCATGTACAGCATCTCCTCGGCGGGCCGCGACATGCGGTGGATCTCGTCGAGGAACAGCACCTCGCCCTCCTGGAGGGAGGAGAGGATCGCGGCGAGGTCGCCGGCGTGCTGGATGGCGGGGCCGGAGGTGATGCGGATGGGGGCGCCCATCTCAGCCGCGATGATCATGGACAGGGTGGTCTTGCCGAGGCCGGGGGCGCCGGAGAGCAGCACGTGGTCGGCGGTGGCGCCCCGCGCGCGGGCGGCGCGCAGCACCAGGTCGAGCTGTTCGCGGACCTTCTCCTGGCCGATGAACTCGCCCAGGTCCTTGGGGCGCAGCGCGGCCTCGACCGCCTGGTCCTCGCGGTCGGCGACCGAGCCCACCAGCCGCTCCGCGCCGGCGCCGTTCGTGTCGTCGTCCCAGTTCATGTGGTGTGCCTCGGTGGTCGGTGGGTGAGGGGGGCTCGGGGAGCGCGGCGTGCCGGCGGGCTCGGCGGACTCGGCGCGCTGAGCGGGCTCAGCGGGCTCAGCGGGCTCGGTTCAGGGTCTGGAGTGCGGCCTTCAGGAGCTGTCCCACCTGGGGCGCGGCACCCGCGGCCTCGGCCTGCGGAGTCACCGCGGCCACCGCCTCGTCGGCCTCCCGGGTGGCGTAGCCGAGGCCGATCAGCGCGGCGTGGAGCTGGTCGCGCCAGCCCTGGGTGACCGGTGCGCCCACCGCGGGGGCGCCGAGCGGCTCGCCCAGCCGGTCCTTCAGATCCAGCAGCAGCTTCTGGGCGCCCTTCTTGCCGATGCCGGGCACGGCGGTGAGCGCCTTCTCGTCGCCGGTGGCGACCGCGCGGCGCAGGGCGTCGGGGCTGTGCACCGCGAGCATCGCCTGGGCGAGGCGCGGGCCGACGCCGCTGGCGGTCTGGAGCAGTTCGAAGACCTGCCGCTCGTCGTCGTCGGCGAAGCCGTACAGGGTCAGCGAGTCCTCGCGGACGACCAGGGAGGTGGCGAGCCGGGCCTGCTGTCCCCTGCGCAGAGCGGACAGGGTGTTCGGGGCGCACTGGACGGCGATGCCGATCCCGCCCACCTCGACCACGGCCGAGTCGGGGGCGAGGGCGGCGACCGGGCCGCTGACGAAGGCGATCATGCGAGGCGGCCTTTCGGTGCGTCTGCTGAGGGGGCTGCGGGAGCTGCGGTGGATGTCTTGGCGGCGTGCAGGGCGACGGCCTGCTGAAGCCGGTTCTGGGCGGGCGCGCGCCAGATGTGGCAGATGGCGAGCGCGAGGGCGTCGGCGGCGTCGGCGGGCCGGGGCGGCTCGGCGAGCCGGAGCAGCCGGGTCACCATGGCGCCGACCTGGGCCTTGTCGGCGCGGCCGGTGCCGGTGACGGCCGCCTTGACCTCGCTGGGGGTGTGCAGGGCGACGGGCAGGCCCCGGCGTGCGGCGCACAGCATGGCCACCGCGCTGGCCTGGGCGGTGCCCATGACCGTCCGCACGTTGTGCTGGCTGAAGACCCGCTCGACGGCCACGAACTGGGGCCGGTGCTCGTCGAGCCACTGCTCGACGCCCTCCTCCAGGGCGAGCAGCCGGCGGCTCAGCTCGGCGTCCGCGGGCGTGCGCACCACGCCGACGCCGATCATGGTGAGCGGGCGGCCCGCCACCCCCTCGACGACGCCGACGCCGCACCGGGTCAGCCCCGGGTCCACCCCCAGTACGCGCACGCGCCCCTCCCTTCGACGGCCTGTTCCCGCAGGCTATCGGCTGCCTGTGACAACGCGGTGCAGCCGGGCCCGGCACGGCGACGGGCCGACGGGGACGCCCCGTCGGCCCGTTCGGCGGCGCGGCCCGCGCCGGCGTTACGCGTCGACCTTCTCCATGACCTCGTCGCTCACGTCGAAGTTCGCGAAGACGTTCTGCACGTCGTCGCTGTCCTCCAGCGCGTCGATCAGCTTGAAGATCTTCTTGGCGCCTTCCTCGTCCAGCTCGACCTGCATGGTCGGGACGAAGTTCGCCTCGGCGGAGTCGTAGTCGATCCCGGCGTCCTGGAGGGCGCTGCGGACCGCGACCAGGTCGGTGGCCTCGCTGAGCACCTCGTAGGACTCGCCGATGTCGTTGACCTCCTCGGCGCCCGCGTCCAGGACGGCGCCCAGGACGTCGTCCTCGCCCAGCTCGCCCTTGGGGACGATCACGACGCCCTTGCGGTGGAAGAGGTAGGACACCGAGCCCGGGTCGGCCATCGAACCGCCGTTGCGGGTCATGGCCACGCGGACGTCGGAGGCGGCGCGGTTGCGGTTGTCGGTGAGGCACTCGATGAGCACCGCGACGCCGTTCGGACCGTAGCCCTCGTACATGATCGTCTCGTAGTCGGCGCCGCCGGCCTCCAGGCCCGCGCCGCGCTTGACCGCGGAGTCGATGTTCTTGTTCGGGACCGACTGCTTCTTCGCCTTCTGGATGGCGTCGTACAGCGTCGGGTTGCCGTCGATGTCGGAGCCGCCCATGCGCGCCGCGACCTCGATGTTCTTGATCAGCTTCGCGAAGAGCTTGCCGCGCTTGGCATCGATGACGGCCTTCTTGTGCTTCGTCGTGGCCCATTTAGAGTGGCCGGACATCTGCCTGTCTCCTTCGCGTAAACCCGTCTGCGTCCGGATTCCCGCCGGACTTCACCCGTAGGCCGGAGGGTACCCCCGGGAGATCCTACAAGGACTACGCCACCCGGTCGGCGCGCACCATGTCGACGAACAGGGAGTGCACCCGGTGGTCGCCGGTCAGCTCCGGGTGGAACGAAGTGGCCAGCGCGTTGCCCTGGCGGACCGCGACGATGTGGCCCTCGTGCTCGGCGAGCACCTCGGCCCCGGCGCCCACGGACTCCACCCAGGGAGCGCGGATGAAGACGCCTTCCACGGGGTCGCCCGGCACGCCCTCGACGGCGACGGCGGCCTCGAAGGACTCGTTCTGCCGGCCGAAGGCGTTGCGGCGCACGATCATGTCGATGCCGCCGACGGTCTCCTGGCCGGAGCGCGGGTCCAGGATCTTGTCGGCGAGCATGATCATGCCGGCGCAGGTGCCGTACACGGGCAGGCCCTCGCGCACACGCGCGCGCAGCGGCTCCATCACGCCGAACAGGACGGCCAGCTTGGAGATCGTGGTGGACTCGCCGCCGGGCAGCACCAGGCCGTCGATCTCGGCCAGCTCCTCGGGGCGCCGCACCGGCCTGGCCACGGCGTCGGCCGCGGCCAGGGCGACGAGGTGCTCCCGCACGTCACCCTGGAGGGCCAGGACGCCGATGACAGGGGTCGCGTCGGACATGAGGCGACTACCAGCCGCGGTTGGCGTAGCGCTCGGCCTCGGGGAGGGTGTCGCAGTTGATGCCGACCATGGCCTCGCCGAGGTTGCGGGACGCCTCCGCGATGATCTTCGGGTCGTCGTAGAAGGTGGTGGCCTTCACGATGGCGGCGGCGCGCTTGGCCGGGTCGCCGGACTTGAAGATGCCGGAGCCGACGAAGACGCCCTCGGCGCCGAGCTGGCGCATCAGCGCGGCGTCGGCCGGGGTGGCCACACCGCCGGCGGAGAAGAGGACCACCGGGAGCTTGCCCAGCTCGGCGACCTCCTTGACCAGCTCGTAGGGGGCGCGCAGCTCCTTGGCGGCGGCGAACAGCTCGTTGTTGTCGCAGCCGCGCAGCTTGGCGATCTCGCCCTTGATCTGGCGCAGGTGGCGCACCGCCTCGACGACGTTGCCGGTGCCGGCCTCGCCCTTGGAGCGGATCATCGCGGCGCCCTCGGCGATGCGGCGCAGAGCCTCGCCCAGGTTGGTGGCGCCGCACACGAACGGGGTGGTGAAGGCCCACTTGTCGGAGTGGTTGACCTCGTCGGCCGGGGTGAGGACCTCGGACTCGTCGATGTAGTCCACGCCGAGCGACTGGAGGACCTGGGCCTCGACGAAGTGGCCGATGCGGGACTTGGCCATGACGGGGATGGAGACGGCGTCGATGATGCCCTCGATCATGTCCGGGTCGGACATGCGGGCCACACCGCCGTCCTTGCGGATGTCGGCGGGGACCCGCTCCAGGGCCATGACGGCGACGGCGCCCGCGTCCTCGGCGATCTTCGCCTGCTCCGGCGTGACGACGTCCATGATCACGCCGCCCTTGAGCTGCTCGGCCATGCCGCGCTTCACGCGGGCGGTGCCGGTCTCGGGAGTCTGGGCTGAGTCGGAAAGCGCAGTGGACACGGGTGACCTCACTCGATGCAAAAGAGGATGTGGTGCAGCTTCCGAGGAAACGGGAGCGGACCGGTCCACGGCAAGGGCCAATGGGAAGGCGGTGGATCGTTTTGTCCGCGTGCGGCCCGCGGACCGCCGCGCGTCCGGTCCGCCGGAGGTCCGGCCGGTCACTGCGCGGCGACCCGCTCCACCAGGGCGGGCGGCGGCTCGTCGTCCATCTCGAAGGCCATGGGGAACGGGGCGTGCCCGGCCAGCCGGAACCACCGCACCTTGCGGTGCTCGCGCAGCCTGCGGACGGCGCCCACCGCGTCGTTGTGGAACCGGCGGGCCATCGGCACCCGGCGCACCGCCTCGGTCAGCTCGCGCGCCGCCTCCTCGCCTCCGGGCGCCTCGCGGACGGCCTCCACCTGCTGCGCCTCGCCGAAGACCGCCCGCAGCGCCTGGCTCAGCTCGCTCTCGCCGACCTCCCGGTGGTCCTCTTCGGCCTGCCGGGCGGCGTGCGCGGCCTCGTACAGCACGATCGAGGCGGCCGGGTCGAGCACCCCGGAGGTGGCCAGCTCCTGGGCCACCGAGGCCCGGCGCAGCAACTGGGCGTCGAGCGCGGCGCGGGCGGCGTCGATCCGGGCGTGCAGCCGGTCCAGCCGCCCGGCCGTCCAGCTCAGATACAGGCCGACGAGGACCAGCGCGACGAGGATCCAGAGGAGCGTGGCAGTCACGGGCGGCAAGGCTACCGGGAGGGCGCGGCGAGCGCCGCGGCCGGCCTGCGGGCGCGGCGCCCGCCCGGGGATGTCTTAGGGGGCGTCCCGCGCTCTCAGCGGCCGCCGGGGGCTCTCAGGGGTGCATCCCGAGCCCGCGGCGTCCGCGGGGGCGCAGGGGTGCGGCCACGCGCCCGCGGGGGATCAAGGAGTTGCTCCTCGTTGCCGACGGTCGGCCCGGGTGCGGCCACGCGCCCGCGGGGACTCAGGGGGGCGGCCACGCGTCCGCAGCGCCTTCCGGAAGGTCTCAGAGGTGCGCCTCGCGCCTTCGCAGCGCCCGCCGAGGGGCATAGCGGGCCCGCGGCGCCCGCAGGGGGCCTCTCAGCGGGCCTACCCGCGCCCGCAGCGCCCGCGGGGGGCCTACCCGCGCCCACGGCGCCCGCAGGCGGCTCAGGCGTACGGCCCCCGCGCCCGCCTCCCCGGCGTCCCTCAAGCGCCCGCGCCGCCTGCCCCGCGCCGCCCCGCCCCGCCCGTGCTCGTCGCGCTCCGCGGCTAAGGCCGCGGCCTCAGCCGCGGGCCAGCCCCCAGCGGGCGCGCAGACCCGTCGCGCGGTCGTCCGTCGCGACCGCCGCCGCGCCCGCGGTGACCGTCTCGTAGACGGACAGGATGTCCGCGCCCACCGTGGACCAGTCGAAGCGGCGGACGTGGGCGCTGCCCCGCTCGCACAGCACGGCGCGGCGAACCGGGTCGGCGAGCAGGCGCACGGCGGCCTCGGCGAGCGCGTCCGCGTCCTCGTTGGCGAACAGCTCGCCGGCCTTGCCCTGGTCCAGGACCTGGGCGAAGGCGTCCAGGTCGGAGGCGAGGACGGGGGCGCCCGCGGACATCGCCTCCACCAGGATGATGCCGAAGCTCTCGCCGCCGGTGTTCGGGGCGACGTACAGGTCGACGCTGCGCAGGAAGCGGGCCTTGTCCTCGTCGCTGACCATGCCGAGGAACTCGACCCGGGAGCGCAGTTCCTTGGGCAGGCCCGCCACGGCCTCGACCGCGTCCCCGCGGCCGGCGACCAGCAGCCGGGCGCCGGGCCGGGCGGCGAGGATCTTGGGCAGGGCCCGCACCAGGACCGGCAGGCCCTTGCGGGGCTCGTCGATGCGGCCCATGAAGCCGATGGTGTCCCCCTGCCACTCGGGGCGCGGCTCGGCGGCGGCGAAGAAGTCGACGTCGACGCCGTTGGGGATGACCACCGCGTCGCCGCCCAGGTGCTCGACCAGGGTCCGGCGGGCGTACTCGCTCACCGCGATCCGGGCGCTGATCTTCTCCAGCGCCGCCTGGAGGATGGCGTACGCGGCGATCATGGCGCGCGAGCGGGGGTTGGAGGTGTGGAAGGTGGCGACGATGGGGCCCTGCGCCGCCCAGCAGCTCAGCAGACCCAGCGACGGCGAGGTCGGCTCGTGGATGTGGATCACGTCGAACGCGCCCTCGTGCAGCCAGCGCCGCACCCGGGCCGCCGAGAGGAACCCGAAGTTCAGCCGGGCGACGGAGCCGTTGTACGGCACCGGGACCGCGCGGCCTGCCGAGACGACATAGGGCGGCAGCGGGGTGTCGTCGTCGGCGGGGGCGAGGACGGAGACCTCGTGGCCCAGCCCGGTGAAGTACTCGGCCAGGTCGCGGATGTGGAACTGCACGCCCCCGGGCACGTCCCAGGAGTACGGGCAGACGATGCCGATCCTCACGCCCGCTCCCCCTGCCCGGCGCCCTGCGTCCGCTCGGCGCGGGGCGCCAGGTCCGAGAGCCACAGGCGCTGGAGCATGTGCCAGTCCTCGGGGTGCTCGGCGATCCCGGTGGCGTAGGCGTCGGCCAGCGCCTGCGTCATGGCGGCCGTCCGCTCGGCGCGCGTGCCCGCCTCGGGCACGTCGACCGGGGCGTGCACGCGGCCCCGCATGACGGGCGAGTCGTCGTACCAGAGGGTGACGGGCAGCAGCAGGGCGCCCGTCTGCTGGGCGAGCAGCGCGGGGCCGGCGGGCATCCGGGCGCGCTCGCCGAAGAACGTCACCTCGACGCCGGACGCGGACAGGTCGCGGTCGGCGACCAGGCAGACCAGGCCGCCCTCGCGCAGCCGCCGGGCCAGCGTGCCGAACGCCGATCCGCCGCTGTGCGGCAGGACCTCCATGCCCAGGCTCTCGCGGTAGGCGACGAACCGGTCGTAGAGCGTCTCGGGCTTCAGCCGCTCGGCGACCGTGGTGAACGGCGTGTCCAGCTCGGTGGTGACCCAGGCGCCCGCCAGGTCCCAGTTCGCGAGGTGGGGCAGCGCGAGGATGACGCCGCGTCCGGCGGCCAGGCCGTCGGTCAGGTGGTGCACGTCCTTGGGGGCGAAGCCGTCGCGGACGCGCTGCGGGCTCCAGGCGGGCAGCCGGAAGGACTCCATCCAGTACCGCAGGTAGGACCGCATGCCCGCGCGGGACAGCTCCGCGAGCCGCTCCGGGCTCGCGTCCGGCGCCACGCGCGCGTAGTTGGCCTCCAGCCGCAGCACGCCCTTGCCGCGCCGCCGCCAGGCGAGGTCGGCGACGGTGCGGCCGAGCCGTACGGCGGCCGGCTCGGGCAGCTTCTTGACGGCGCTCCAGCCCAGGCCGTACAGGGCGTCGGTGAGGCGGTCGCGGGCGCTCATGTCGCCGCTCCGCTCCCCTGGTTCTCCGGCCGGGCCGCCGCCTCGGCCTCCGCAGACTCGCGGCGGACGGTGACCACCCGCTGCACCAGCGTGACCAGGCTGCCGGCCGCGACGATCCACAGGGCGACGGGCAGCAGGTACTGGATGCCGGGCACGCCGAACGCGTGCAGGCCCGCCAATCCGGCGGCGACCAGCGAGATGACCAGGCGCTCGGCGCGCTCGACGAGACCGTTGACGGCGACCGGCAGGCCGATCGCCTCGCCCCGGGCCTTGGTGTAGGAGACCACCTGACCGCTGGCCAGGCAGAAGATCGACACCGCGCACAGCAGCTCGTCGTCGCCGCGGCCCGCGTACCACAGGGCGAAACCGCCGAAGATCGCGCTGTCGGCCACCCGGTCCAGGGTGGAGTCCAGGAAGGCGCCCCAGCGGCTGGAGCGGCCGAGCTGGCGGGCCATGTTGCCGTCGACGAGGTCGGAGAACACGAACAGGGTGATCACGACCGTGCCCCAGAAGAACTCGCCCCGGGGGTAGAAGACCAGCGCGCCCGCGACCACTCCGGCGGTGCCGAGGAAGGTGACCGTGTCGGGGCTCACGCCCCGTCTGATGAGAAACGCGGCGAACGGTGTGAGGACACGCGTGAAGAATGCACGCGCGTACTTGTTCAGCATGGCCTTCCCGAGGGTCGGTGTCGCCGCGCGGCCCCTGCTGGCCGCCGGCTGGCCCATCGTAGTCACGCGCGCGCGTGCCCGGGGTCCGGGCGCCCGAGCGGGGCGCCCGGGGCCCTCGGGGCGCGCGTGCCGGGCGGGTTCGGGTCCCTCGTATGGACGCGGCGTGAGGGGAGTGGAAAGCTCGGAAGACCGCGGGCGTCGCAGGAGCCGCCGGTGACGCGGCGCCGGGTGTCCGCGCCCCCAGCCACCTCACCGTGCACGGGAGGCAGAACCATGGGCGACAAGGCGCACACACACCCCGGCGCCGCCGGCAGGGCTACGGCGGCCGACCGACCCACGTCCCTACGGAATGTGGTGCTGGTCGGCCACTCCGGATCGGGCAAGACGACCTTGGTGGAGGCTCTCGCGCTGACCGCGGGAGCGGTGAACCGGGCCGGCCGCGTCGAGGACGGCGGCTGCGTCTCGGACTACGACGACATCGAGCACCGCCAGCAGCGGTCGGTGCAGCTCTCCCTGGTGCCGGTCGACTGGGACGGCATCAAGATCAATCTGCTGGACACCCCCGGCTACGCCGACTTCGTCGGAGAGCTGCGGGCCGGTCTGCGGGCGGCGGACGCCGCCCTCTTCGTCGTCTCCGCCTCCGACGGGGTGGACGGCTCGACCCGCATGGCGTGGGAGGAGTGCGCGGCCGTGGGCATGCCGCGGGCCATCGTGATCACGCACCTGGAGGCCGCCCGCGCCGACTTCGCGGAGATGACCCGGGTGTGCGCGCAGGCGTTCGGCGCCGACGACCCGGACGCGGTGCTGCCGCTGTACCTGCCGCTGCACGGCCCCGAGGGCGCCGACGGGCACGCGCCGGTGACCGGCCTGGTCGGACTGCTGACGCGCAAGCTGTTCGACTACGCGGGCGGGGAGCGCAAGGAGTCCGAGCCGGGCGAGGAGGACGTGCCGCGCCTGGACGAGGCGCGCGGCCGGCTCATCGAGGGGATCATCTCGGAGAGCGAGGACGAGACCCTGATGGACCGCTACCTCGGCGGCGAGCGGGTCGAGGTCGACACCCTGGTCAAGGACTTGGAGCGGGCCGTGGCGCGCGGGGTGTTCTTCCCCGTGCTGGCCGCCGCCCCGGCCGCGGACGGCGCGCGGCAGGGCCTGGGGACGGTGGAGCTGCTGGAACTGATCGTCCGCGGTTTCCCGACCCCGCTGGAGCGCGAGGCGCCCGCCGTCACCACGGTGGACGGCAGGCCGCGCGCGCTTCAGCCGTGCGACCCGGCCGGGCCGCTGGTCGCCGAGGTCGTGAAGACCGCCTCGGACCCCTACGTCGGCCGGGTCTCCCTGGTCCGCGTCTTCTCCGGCACCCTGCGCCCCGACGAGACGGTGCACGTGTGCGGGCACGGTCTGACCGACCGGGGCCATGAGGACCACGACGTCGAGGAGCGCGTCGGCGCCCTGTCGACGCCGTTCGGCAAGCAGCAGCGCCCGGTGACGCACGCCGTCGCCGGCGATCTCGCGTGCGTGGCCAAGCTCGGCCGCGCGGAGACCGGCGACACGCTGTCCGCCAAGGACGACCCGCTGCTGATGGCGCCGTGGGAGATGCCCGACCCGCTGCTGCCGCTCGCCATCGAGGCGCACAGCAAGGCGGACGAGGACAAGCTGTCCCAGGGGCTGGCCCGGCTGGCCGCCGAGGACCCGACGATGCGTCTGGAGCAGAACCAGGACACCCACCAGGTGGTGCTGTGGTGCCTGGGCGAGGCGCACGCCGACGTGGCCCTGGAGCGGCTGCGCAGCCGCTACGGCGTCCAGGTCGACGTGGTGCCCCACCGGGTCCCGCTGCGGGAGACGTTCGCGAACAAGTCCGCCGGGCGGGGCCGGCACGTCAAGCAGTCCGGCGGGCACGGGCAGTACGCGATCTGCGAGATCGAGGTGGAGCCGCTGCCGGGCGGCTCGGGCGTCGAGTTCGTCGACAAGGTGGTCGGCGGCGCGGTGCCGCGGCAGTTCATCCCGTCGGTGGAGAAGGGCGTACGGGCCCAGGCGGCCAAGGGGATCGCGGCCGGCCATCCGCTGATCGACGTGCGCGTCACCCTGCTGGACGGCAAGGCGCACTCGGTGGACTCCTCCGACGCCGCGTTCCAGACGGCCGGCGCGCTGGCGCTGCGGGAGGCCGCGGCCGACGCCCGGATCCATCTGCTGGAGCCGGTGGCCGAGGTGAGCGTGCTGGTCGGCGACGACTACGTGGGCACCGTGATGAGCGACCTGTCCGGGCGGCGCGGCCGGGTGGTGGGCACCGAGCAGGTGGGCAGCGGACGCACGCTGGTGCGGGCCGAGGTGCCCGAGATCGAGATCGGCCGGTACGCGGTCGACCTGCGGTCCCTGTCGCACGGCACGGCGCGCTTCGAGCGGCGCTACGCCCGGCACGAGCCGATGCCGGCGCAGGTCGCCGACCGCGTCCGCCGGGAGGAGCGCGAGGCGTCCTGATCAGCGCGCCGGGCGCACAACCGGCGGGCGCGCGGGGGACCATGCCGCTCCCCAGGGCCGACGGGGCGTCTCGTCGGCCCAAGTGCCGCCGGAGGCGGGCGGATTGGCCCGTCCGCCTCCGCGCGCACAGGGCTGCGGATACGCTGGTGACCTGATCAACAGGTGTGCGGGGCAGGGAAGTCGGGAAGGCCGCAGGTGCAGAGGCGGCGGCAGTGGGGGCGGCAGTGACGGACGGATTCGATTTCAGTCCCGGGGCTCAGGTGCCCCTGTCGGGTGCGGCGGGGCAGACGGCGGCGACCTACGCGCTGGCCTCGGCCGCCTACCGGGACGACGAGGTCGGCAAGATCAAGGACGCCGACAACGAGTGGCACCAGTCCACGGTCAGGCCTCCGCGCCCCTGGGCGCGGATCTTCCGCCCGCTGTTCGGCGAGGCGTACTCCCGCGCGGTGATCGACCGGATGCTGGGCGCCGGGCGCAAGCCGCTCATCCAGTCCTTCGGCACCGAGCCCCAGGTCGTCGTGGAGCACTGCCTGGCGGCCCACCGCATCCGCCGCGAGCGCGACAACTGGCTGACGGCGGTCACCGTGCTGTGCGGAGTGCTCTTCCTGCCCGGGTTCGCGGTGTGGCTGATGGCGTTCAGCCTGCGCAGCACCGTGGGCAGGCGGGAGGACCGGCGGGCCGGCGCGCTGGGCACTGTCCTGCTCACCGCCGTGGCGGCGCTCGCCGTGCTGTTCCTGGTCAAGATGCCCTTCCACGGCTTCTGGGCGTGGTACGGACGCGCCGCGGTGGTGATGCCGGTGGCCGGCTGGTTCTGGGCCAAGCGGATCTGCGAGCGCACGGCACAGGATCTCAGGGAGCGGTGGCTGGCCCTGCTCTCGGGCGGCGCCATCGGCGCGAAGATCCCCGAGGCCGTGCCGGGCAGCCCCGGCGACGCCGCCGAGCAGCTCCGCAAGGAGCTGGCCCGGCTGAGCGCCGAGCAGCACTCCAACTCGGTCTTCTACGCCGGGCCCAAGGGCATCCTCGGCATGGGGACGCGGTGGGGTAGCTGGCAGTTGGCCGAGGACCTGGTCTCCGCCGAGCCGGGCAAGGAGTTCCACCCGTTCCGCAGTTGGGACGTGATCACCGCGATCCAGGGCGGCCTGGCGATGCTGGAGCGCACGTCCGTCAACACCGGCGGCTTCCCCAAGCCGCGCGTCACCCACTGGGTCGTCACGCCGGTCGGGGAGAACGCCAAGGAGGTGTCCCGGCCCAGCGGAACCGACGTGGACGCCTACACGGTCCGCACCCACGCGATCCAGGACATCTGCAACAAGCAGCAGTTCGGCAGCGGCGACCGGCACTACCTGGGCGTGCAGTGGACGCTGTGGGACGGTCACCTGGTGCTCACCATGATGATCACCGTCACCGTGCTGCACAACACCCTGCGCATCGAGGTCACCGGTCACGCCCTGGGCCCGGTCAACCCGCTGTTCAACGGCAAGCCCGCGGTCCGGGAGAGGGAGGTGCAGAAGGCGTTCCGCTTCTGGGAGACCCGCAAGGTGAAGCTGCCCCTGGTCGACGCCGACGAGGTGGTGCGGCTGGCCGCCCGCGCCCCCTTGACCTGGCACCCGCCGCTGCTGAACTGGCTCGGCGGCAGCCTGACCCTGCCCGAGCCGTTCGGCCTGCGGCACGCCTGGGCCGACCAGCCCTGGCGCCACCGCTTCATGGCCGACGACGCGCTGCGCGCCGCCGCCCCCGTGCTGCGGGTGGTGCACGCGGCGGCGCTCAGGACGCTGCGGGACAACGGCGTGGACGTGGAGAAGTTCGGCACGCGCTCGTCCGTCCTCAGCGGCCTGGTGCAGGACGTCTCCCCGCGCAAGGCGGACCTGTACGACGCGTGAGCGGGGGCGCGGACGCGCTGCCCGCCGTGACGGCCTGGGACGCGGGCGCGCTCTACGCCGGCACAGGCTGGGGCGCAGGGGTGCTTCAGGCCGTCACGGCCTAGGGCGCGGGCGTTTCATACGCCGCGGGCGTCTCGCACGCCGCGGGCGCCTCGCACGGGCGCCCCGCCCGTGCTCACGCCTCGGGCCAGGCCGCCGCCAGCATGGTCCGGGTGTCGGCCAGGAGCTGCGGCAGCACCCGGGTGTGGCCCACCACCGGCATGAAGTTGGTGTCGCCGCCCCAGCGGGGCACGATGTGCTGGTGCAGATGGGCGGCGATGCCGGCGCCCGCGACGGCGCCCTGGTTCATGCCGATGTTGAAGCCGTGCGCGCCGGAGGCGGCCCGCAGGGCCCGCATGGCCTGCTTGGTCAGCTCCCCCAGCTCGGCGGTCTCCGCCGCGGTGAGGTCGGTGTAGTCGGCGACGTGCCGGTACGGGACGGTCATCAGGTGGCCGCCGTTGTACGGGTACAGGTTCAGCACCGCGTACACGTGCTCGCCGCGCCGGACGATCAGGCCGTCCTCGTCGGACTTGGCCGGTATGGCGCAGAATGGGCAGCCGTCGCCCGCCCCCGGACCGGTCGGCTTGTTCTCGCCCTGGATGTAGGCCATCCGGTGAGGCGTCCACAGGCGCTGAAACGCGTCCTGGGTCCCGACTCCGATCTGCTGCTCCGGCTCACTCGTCATGCAAGGCAGCATATGGCGTGCCGCCGGGGCGACGGGAAAGGCCCCCGGTGAGCGCGGACGGATCACCGGGGGCCTTCTATGCCGCTCAGACCTGCGCGCGCTCCTCGACGACCTTCGCGATCTTCGCGAGGGCCTCGTCGAAGGGGATGCCGTTCTCCTGGGATCCGTCGCGGTAGCGGAAGGACACGGAGTCGTTCGCCATGTCCTCGTCGCCCGCGATGACCATGAACGGGACCTTCTGCTTCTGCGCGTTGCGGATCTTCTTCTGCATCCGGTCCGAGGAGGAGTCGACCTCCACCCGCAGGCCCTTCTTCTTCGCCGCGGCGGCGAACCGGTGCAGGTAGTCCACGTGCGCGTCGCCGATCGGGATGCCGACCGCCTGGACCGGCGCCAGCCACGCCGGGAACGCGCCCGCGTAGTGCTCCAGCAGCACCGCGAAGAAGCGCTCGATGGAGCCGAACAGCGCGCGGTGGATCATGACCGGGCGCTGCTTGGAGCCGTCGGCGGCCGTGTACTCCAGGTCGAAGCGCTCCGGCAGGTTGAAGTCGAGCTGGATCGTCGACATCTGCCAGGTGCGGCCGATGGCGTCCTTCGTCTGCACGGAGATCTTCGGGCCGTAGAAGGCCGCGCCGCCCGGGTCCGGGACGAGCGGCAGGCCCTGCTTCTCGGCGACCTGGCGCAGCGTCTCGGTGGCCTCCTCCCACACCTCGTCGGCGCCGACGAACTTCTCCGGGTCCTTAGTGGACAGCTCCAGGTAGAAGTCGGTCAGGCCGTAGTCGCGCAGCAGGTTCAGCACGAAGGTGAGCGTCTGGTCCAGTTCGTCGGCCATCTGCTCACGGGTGCAGTAGATGTGCGCGTCGTCCTGGGTGAAGCCGCGGGCGCGGGTGAGGCCGTGCACGACGCCCGACTTCTCGTAGCGGTACACGGTGCCGAACTCGAACAGGCGCAGCGGCAGTTCGCGGTACGACCGGCCGCGCGCGTCGAAGATCAGGTTGTGCATGGGGCAGTTCATGGGCTTGAGGTAGTAGTCCACGCCCTCGTCGAGCTGCATGGGCGGGTACATGCCGTCGGCGTACCAGTCCAGGTGGCCCGAGGTCTCGAAGAGCTTCCCCTTGGTCGCGTGCGGGGTGTAGACGAACTCGTAGCCCTCCTCCTCGTGGCGGCGGCGCGAGTAGTCCTCCATGACCCGGCGGACGATGCCGCCCCTGGGGTGGAAGACGGCGAGGCCGGAGCCGATCTGCTCGGGGATGGAGAACAGGTCCAGCTCGTTGCCCAGCTTGCGGTGATCGCGCTTCTCCGCCTCGGCGAGGAAGTCGAGGTGCTGCTTCAGCTCGTCCTTGGACGGCCAGGCGGTGCCGTAGATGCGCTGGAGCATCGGGTTCTTCTCGCTGCCGCGCCAGTAGGCGGCGGCGTTGCGCATCAGCTTGAACGCGGGGATGAGGCGGGTGGAGGGCAGGTGGGGACCGCGGCAGAGGTCCTTCCAGCACAGCTCGCCGGTCTTGGCGTCCAGGTTGTCGTAGATCGTCAGCTCGCCGGCGCCGACCTCCACGTCCGCGCCGTCGTCGTGCGAGGCGGCGCCCTTGAGGCCGATCAGCTCCAGCTTGTACGGCTCGTCGGCCAGTTCCTCGCGGGCCTCGGCGTCGGTGACCACCCGGCGGGAGAACTTCTGGCCCCGCTTCTGGATCTCCTGCATCTTCTTCTCGACGGCCTTGAGGTCGTCGGGGTGGAAGGGCTTCTCGACGTCGAAGTCGTAGTAGAAGCCGTCCTTGACCGGCGGGCCGATGCCGAGCTTGGCCTCGGGGAACAGCTCCTGCACGGCCTGCGCCATGACGTGCGCGGTCGAGTGGCGCAGGATGTTCAGACCGTCCTCGGAGGAGATCTCGACGCCCTCGACGGTCTCGCCGTCGCCGACCTCGTAGGACAGGTCCTTCAGTTCCCCGCCGACGCGGGCGGCGACGATCGAGCGCTCGCCGGCGAAGAGGTCGGCGGCCGTGGTGCCCGTCGTCACCGTGCGCTCTTCCCGCTCGGAATCGCGTTGGATGATCACACGGACGTCTGACACCGGTTTCTCCTGACTGAAGAGGGGATGCGGCGCCGTACCGGGAGCGCGCGCATGCCCTGGATCGTACCGACCCGGGGGCGCCGACCGCGAAACGGTTTGCCCGCGCGGCGTTCAGTCGCGGTCCGCGCCCGCGGGGCCTCCGGGGCGGTCGGCCTCCGGGAGGGCGTCGGGGTCTACGACGTCCTCTACGTCGTCGGCGGTGTCGTCGGCGTCGTCAGCGGGGGCTTCCTGAAGTGCCTTCATCAGCCGGAAGCGTTCCTCGTCGTCCACGGGCACGGGCGCCAGCTCGCAGGCGCCGGTGAGCCTGCGGAAGCCGCCCCGGCTCTCCAGCCGCCCGAGCACCCGCACCGGCAGCCCGACCAGGTGGGCGTGACCGGCGGTCCGGTAGTCCTCCTCCGCCAGGGCCACCCGGACGTAGGGCACCTCCGCGCCGGAGATCACCCGCAGCCGCGCGGTGCCCTCGCCGTCCGGCTGCGCCCGGCGCAGCCGGACCACCGTGCCGGTGATCCGCACGGGCACGGACGGCTCGGCGCGCAGATACCGGGCGCCCGCCTCGCGCAGCACGGGCAGGTCGCCCGGGGAGAACTCGACGGCCCCGGCGGCGCAGTGCGCGGGGACGCCTGCGGCGGGCGCCCAGTCGACCGCGATCCGCGCGCCCTCGGCGCCGCGCACCAGGGCGACCAGGGCCTCGGTCAGCTCGCGGCTGGCGCCGGCCTGGACGGCGCCGTCGAAGGCGTCCAGGCTGCCGGTGGCCCGCCGGTAGTCCACGGCCTCGCGCACCGCGAACAGGGCCTGGTGCAGGCGCACGGCGAGCGGCCTTGCGGGCGCGACCGGCGCCAGGGCGGTGAGGCGGGCGCCGCCGGATGCGGAGCCCACGAGGACGTGCTCCAGGGCGGCGGCGGCCGCGCGCCGGTGCCTGGCGCCGTGGTAGCCGGCCCGAGCGCGGGTGGCCAGCGCGGCGGCGAGCAGCATCTGGCGCGCGGCGGCGCGCAGCCCCTCCTCCGCGGTCCAGGGCGCGGCGCCGGCCGGGCCGCTGGGCACGTCCCGCTGCCAGTGGATCTCGTCGCTGGGCACGGCGAGGGCGACCAGCACCTCGCGGGCGGACGGTGCGCCGCTGCGGGTCAGGGCGTCCAGCGCCTCGCCCAACAGGTCGTCACTGTCGGGGAAGGCGCGGCTGACGGGCACCAGCAGGCTCGTCCCGGCGCCGCCGGGTCCGGGCGGCGTCCAGCGGCCGTAGCGTCCGGCGGCGCCGCCGCGCCGCTGCCAGCCGTGGCGCCGCAGCAGCGCGCCGAGCACGGCCGGGTCGACGTCGGCGGGCCGGGTGGCGGGGGCGGCGTTCCAGGGGCCGTCGCCGGGATGCGGTCGCACCGGCCGGAGCGGTTCGCGCGGGGGGCGGTGCGGTGCGTCCTGTGGGGGATGCGGTTCGTCGAGGGGGCGGTGCGGTTCGTCCAGGGGGCGGTGCGGTTCGTCCAGGGGGCCGTGCGTCATGGTCTGCCTCCCGTGCCGACCCGCGTCATGATCTCGCACAGCGCCCGGTCGTCGAAGATCCGCGAGGTCGGCACGCGCACGGTGGTGCGGCGCCGGCCGGTGACCGGATGGCCGGCGAGGTTGACCCAGTAGCAGCAGTGCCGCAGATCGAGGCGGTCGTGCCCGGCGCGCAGCCACTGGTCCTGCGCACGCGGCACGATCATCACGACCAGGATCTTGTGCACCGAGACCGGGGTGCGGGCGAGCTTCGCCAGGTGGTCGTTGTCGAGCGTGAAGGAGAAGGAGGGCCCCGGCGGGTGGGGCGGTAGCTGGTAGGTGCACTTGAGCTGCACCTTGATGGTCACCTCGTCGTCGACGGTGTGCCCGGGGGCGCTGTGGCTGACGTGCCAGTCGATGCCGTTGTCCGGGAACGGCTGCGACAGCGAGCAGCCGGCCGCGGCGGCGACCGCGTGCAGGTAGCCGACCTGAAGCGTCTCCATGCAGGCGGTGACGGCGAGTGCGCCGCGCGGGACGCCCGCACGCTCGGGCAGCAGCCCGCCCCGCTCGGGCTGCGCAACCGTCATGGCCAACAGCCTTTCGATGTGGAGGGATTGGCGGGTGCGTGCTCGCGTCCCCGCTGCGGGTCCGTGAACTGCAAAGACCCGTACTCCTGTTGTCTCCGTCCGGCGTACGGCGCAAACAGCCCGGGTATCACCGAACGGGCAGAAGTCGGAACGCCAAGTGCGGTGACCGAGCGAGGGGTTGTGGTCGACATGACGTACTGCTGGTACGAGGGGCCGCTGGCCGCCTTCGACACGGAGACCACGGGCGTCGACGTCGAGACCGACCGCATCGTGTCGGCCGCCGTCGTCGTCCAGGACGCTCCGGGGATCCGGCCGCGGACGGCCCGCTGGCTGGTGAACCCGGGTGTGGCGGTGCCCGAGGCGGCGACGGCGGTGCACGGGCTGACGCAGGAGCACCTTCAGCGCAACGGGCGCTGGCCGGCCCCGGTGATGTACGAGATAGCCCAGGCGCTGGCGGAGCACGCGGCCCGGGGGCGCCCGCTGGTCGTGATGAACGCGCCGTTCGACCTGACGCTGCTGGACCGGGAGTTGCGCCGCCATCGGGCGTCGTCGCTGGAGCGCTGGTTCGAGGGGAGGCCCCTGCGGGTGCTGGACCCGCGGGTGCTGGACAAGCAGCTCGACCGCTACCGCAAGGGGCGCCGCACCCTCACCGACCTGTGCGCGCACTACGAGGTGGAGCTGGCGGACGCGCACGACGCGGCGGCGGACGCGCTGGCCGCGTTGGAGGTCGTGCGCGCGGTCGGCCGCCGGTTCGCGACCCGCCTGGAGCGTCTGACCCCCGCCGAGCTGCACGCCCTCCAGACCGGCTGGCACGCGTCCCAAGCCCACGGCCTCCAGGCGTGGTTCGCACGCAGCGGAACAGAGGAGACGGTGGACCCGTCCTGGCCACTGCGACCGGACGCGCCGGCGGCGGCAGCGTAGGGGGTACCTGCGGGCGGTACCCGACGAGCATCGGGTTCCGACAGGTGATCGGCAGATGCCGAAGAATAGCGCTCCAGGAACGGCGGCTGCCGTTGCGGGAAACCTTGGGCGCCAAGGCAAACAAAGGGTCCGCCTCGGGCGAGACCACGCCTGAAGCAATTACGACGAGCCGAGATGGTCGACACTTCAGGGCAACTTACCGGCTAATCACCGAGTAGCATTCTTGCGCTCCGAGCGGCCCCATCCGGCAACAGCTCCAGCGTTGCGAGGCACTATGCCGCCTGCATAGACAGACGGGGACCAGAGCGGCCTCTCACCCTGCGGTCGCCCTCTGTCGGCCGTCGAACCGACCGCCCTACGCTGGCTCTCATGTCCACCACCGCAGAAGTGACAGTCCGCACCCTCGACGGTCTCCACCTCGCCGGTACTCTGGTCGAACCAGGACAGCCAGCCTCCCGGGCTGTGGTGCTTGTCCATGGAGGAGGTGTCACCCGCGAAGAGGGCGGCTTCTTCGCGCGCCTCGCGGACGGGTTGGCCGACGCGGCCGTCGCTTCCTTGCGCTTCGATCTCCGCGGCCATGGACAGAGCGAGGGTCGTCAGGAAGACATCACGCTGTCGGCCGTCCTGAACGACATCCGTGTTGCGCTGGCACACGTTCGTGAGGCCACCGGAGCCAACGACGTCACTCTGCTCGGCGCCAGCTTCGGCGGCGGTATCTGCGCGTACTACGCCGCGCAGCGACCGGACGACGTCGCCCGCCTGGTGCTCTTCAATCCCCAGCTCGACTACAAGAAGCGCACCATCGACAGTCGGCCCTATTGGGAGAACGACTACCTCCAGGCTGATAGCGCAAGGCAGTTGGCGTCAGAGGGCTTCATCCAGTTCACGCCGACCCTGAAGCACGGGCGGTCCTTCTTCAACGAGGTGTTCTGGCTCCGGCCCCACGAAGCGCTCGGTGGCGTCCAAGCCCCGACACTCATCGTGCACGGCACCAAGGACACGTTCGTACCCATCGAGTCGTCACGAACAGCGGTCGAGCGGTTCGGCGGTCCCTGCAAGCTGGTTGAGATCGAGGGCTCTCAGCACGGCTTCGCCGTGCACGACGACCCACAGTACCTCGACCCCCAGAGCCGGAACTGGCAGGCGTTCGTCATCCGCACCGTGGCTGAGTGGGTAACGACGCCTTAGTGACCATCAGGAGGCGTGCAGGGATTCGCGGAAGTCTCGTACCGCGGGCCGGCCGCTCCAGCGATCCAATGTGTGCAGCACTTCGGAAAGGACACGCAGGGTGCGTTCCGACTTCATGGTGTGGGCTACCTCGGCGGATTCCCGGCCGAGTTGGGCAGCTTCGTCAGGCTCACCGCAGAGTGCTACCGCAGCGGCACGCCGGGCGGTGAAGAACCCCGTGTCGCGGCGGGACAGCGTTCCCATGGCGATTGCCTCGCCGAACAGTTCCACCGCCATACGCGGCTTCCCGGCCTCTGTGTAGGCAACGGCGTTGCGGAGCAACAGTGTGTCTTCGGTGAAGTACGCGCCGAGTGGAGTCGGGTCGTCGTCCCGCACAGTGGTGAGCAACCCGTGGGCTTCGTCGAGCTTCAGGTTGACGACATCCAGCGGCTCACCGGTCATGGCCAGCCCGAGGGCTTCCTGCTGGGCGACCTCGGCACGGGCACGCGGCGGTAACTGCCACCGTGCATGGCTCCCCGCCTGGGCCAAGGCGAGCACTCGCAGGGCATCACGTTCGTCGTAGGCCATCTGGGACTTCTTCAGCAGGACGTACCCCTGCATGGCGGCATCGTCGGCTTCCTGGGCCCACTCCATGGCACGGTCGTACCAGAAGCCAGCCTGACCGGGCTGGTGAATGTCGCGGTACAGCCATCCAGCGAACTCCGCGCCGTCGGCCCCCACGGACAGCAGCTCGCGGCGAGTCTTGGGCTTAGCGCTCCGGGCATGCAGCTTGAGGGCCTCCAGGAGCCCGAGCACCACCGGCAGGGTCTGTTTCGGGCCGAGGGAGCCGTCATCGTGCTTGGCGTGGTCGAGCTGGGTACGGAAGTAGTCGGCGACTGGACCGCCCTGGTAGCGACGGGAATCATCCAGAGCGCCCGCAGCGCGCTGAACTTCTACCAGACCAGGACCAGGCAGAGCGGCAGCGGCAGCGGCAATGGTGTTGAGAAACGTACGACGGTGGAGCGGACTCATGGCCTCATACTTTGTGGCGATGGTGCTGTTGGCTGGGATCGCTGACAGGCTGCCGAAGCCTTTCGTGGCCACGAGCGTCTCCGCGTCGATCGGCGCGAAGACCTGTTGTCCGTTGACCACGACCGGAAGCAGGGCCGAACCTGGCGTCCGGGGTCGTCGCTCTGGCATCTGGGAGTCGGTCTCTTCCTGCGAATGGGCGCGAGCCGCGAACTGGTATTGGCCGCCCGGCAGCTTGAACCACAGGAGATACTCCGGAATCCGCAAGCTACGCGCCCAGCTCGTGAGCTTGCCGATATCCTGGGGCGCGGTGGTGGCGCTCTCGATTCGGCTGAGCTGGGCCTGCGTCAGACCCAGCCAGCGAGTAATTTTTTGGGACAGCACGCGGCCATGCCGCGGGTGGACGCGGTAGGCGTAGAAGACGCGGCCCATGTGCCACGTGTCCAGCGCTTCGCGCAGGCGGTCGTCTCGCCAGAACTCCGCAGGGACGTCCGGCGGTTGAGTGACAGCCGTGACCTCTCGTCGGCGCAGACAGGAAGCGCAAGACGTGCCCCGGTTGTCGCGAGCCAGCCGCGTACCACAGGAGCAGAACCGAACTTGCTGCTGTGCCATTCCGTACCCCAGGGCCGCCCCACTACCAGTGCCGGGATGAAGTCTACGGAAAGTAACCGCTCCGTGTCAGGCAGTCCATGCGTCCGGTGCATGGCGGGGCTATGCGTCCGCACCATGACGCCCGGCCAGTGCTTCCGCCCACACTCCCTGTGGCCCAACCCTCAAGCACAGGAGCACCAGCATGACGACGGCACCCAGCCGACCGCGCCTGTACGGCTACTTCCGTGTCCTCGACGAGACGGACAGCGAGGCAGTGTCAGTGGTGGAGTCCTGCCGGTCGGAAGATGTGCCAGCCGTAGTGGCGCTCAGCACGGACGCCTTTCCTCCCACGCCCGAGCCGGCGACGTTCCTGCGTGAAGAGCTGGACGAGAGGATCAAGGGCACCGTGTTCATCGCCGCTGCGACATCCGGCGAGGTGCGCGATGACGACTGAGCGCTGCGTCAGCACCCTTGAACTCGTCGCCAAAGCCGAGGCCTCACCATGGGCCAGACGACATGTGCGCGATGTCCTGCGGGCCTGGCAGGTGACCGGCGAACACATCGACACAGCGGAGCTGGCCGTCTGCGAACTGGTGGCCAACGCTGTACGACACGTCGCGTCCGACGCGCCCGAGTCCCGTGTCACCCTGACGCTTCGCCATGACGACACCCAGCTCATCGCCGAAGTAGCCGACCCCAGCGACCAGCCGCCCGTTCCCGGCACGGGGATGTCCGAGGACGCCGAAAGCGGCCGGGGACTGTTCATCGTGGGTGAGATCTCAAAGGAGTGGGACTACTACCTTCTGCCCACCGGCGGCAAAGTCGTCTGGTGCGTCATCGCACTGGTGTGACGCGGGTGATCACTTCCGAGCACGCAAAAGGGGCCGCCCTGACGGACGGCCCCTGGAAGGCATCGAGGTGGCGATGATCTTCTTCTGGTGGGCGACAGGGCTCACCTCTGGAACACAAAAGCCCAGCTCCAGTACCTCCGGCACGTTGCCGCCAACCTGCCAGGGCCGGATGCGCCGCCTGTGGACCGGGAGCCGCGTCTGACTCCGAAGGTGGCCAGGCGACTCAAGGACCACGAGATTAAAGAGCTGGTCGCGGCGTACGAAGCTGGATCGACGCTGCGGCAGCTCGCTGAAACGGTTCAAGATCGAGCGGCGAACCATGAGCAACATCCTGAAGCGCCAGGGCGTGGCCACCCGATGGCGGCGGCTCTCCGAGGCGGACGTCGACAAGGCCGAACACCTCTATGCCCAGGGCTGGTCATCGGCACGTATCGCAGACCTACTCAAAGTCGATCCGGAAACCGTCCGGCTACGCCTACGCAAGCGCGGTGTGCAGATGCGAGACCCGCACTGGCGCGAGACACTACAAAATACCTCTAGTTAAGGCAATCTCACAGATGGCTGGCGCCCACCGTATTCAATAGGCGATCACGAAGGAGTGTTTCGAAATCGTCCGTGGTCTTGACCTCGCGCAGGTTCTCAAGTGTTACGACGACGATGCGACGCCCCTTGGACTGGTGCATCTCAATGATGTGGTGAGCCGAGGCCAGATCCTCTTCGTCCCCGGTGATCCCGTTGGCCGCAACTAGGACACCAAGTTCGACATATCGCATCTCAAGCTTGCCCGAGAAAGCAAGCACGCTCTTGCTGTCCACAGGACTATCCCAGTTCTTACATTCAACAAGAAAAATCGTCGGGTAAGTCTTTAGCCAGCGTGCCTCACCGATATTTGCAACGATGATGTCGACCTCGGAACTCTTGAAGCGATCAACCGCCTTGCGCCGCACGGATATCCCGGGCAGCAGTTCCAGCAGGTAACAGAAGAGATCCTCAAGCGCATCGCCCCGAGCCTTCGTCGTGAGACTCTTATCAAGGCCCCGGTTGATGAACTTCTCGATCACTGCGGCGTCGTAGTCAGTCACGAAGCCACCGCCCCGCGGTGCGCGACGGCTGAGGCGATGACGTCCGGCAGGTTCTGGGTGCTGAGCTGTACGATCAACTTCCTCAATGCGAGGCGAACGACCGCTGCGCCAGTTGCATACCGAGTTGGAAATTCGCGGCCCGTGACGTCGTGGTAGACCAACACACCAAGCTGGGCACGGGTAGTCTCCACGCGCTCCTGTAGCCGAACCTCGGCCGCAATCAGGCGATCCTCCGTGAGCTTGCCCGCCTTCACCTCGACCAGCATGACGGCGGCTGAATCAGACGACGGGATAAACGCCAGGTCGACATGTGGCGGGGATTCACGAAAACCAGCACCAGCCTCTCGCAAGAGCTCAGCGGTGAGCGACTCAACACCCAGGGAAAAGTCTGGTCCTGCCCCATAGGCCAGGTGCTCAAGGCGATGCAGGAACGAGCCCGGGTCGACCCGTCGCTCTAGAGCCGGGGACGGCGTAGCTACCAACTGCTTCGCTGAGCGAGTTGTGGACACGAAAGCCCACACATGGTCTGCCAGCGCCTCCCTTTCGTCCAGAGGGCAGCGCGCTACCACTGTGCCTGCCAGCGGCGAGAGGACGAGCAACGGCGGAGGCACGATGATCAGCGTCGGCAGACCGCGTCCTACGGACTGGCCAGCGCGCATCATCACGTCGAGGTTCGTAAACCCGACAGGGCTGGGGCCTACGCGTTCGGCGTCGGCTGGGCTCAGGACACAGATGACCAGGTCCGGTTGGGAGTCGTCAGCCATCAACATGTCGCCGGCGGCGTTCCCGAGCACCCACGCGTCCGTGATGCCCGCGCCCTTGAAGGTGTCGAACAAAGTCCTCAGGTCCAACCCACCGGCTGTGACCACAGTGGCATGCATGGATCGAAGGCTACCGCCCAGCGAGTCAACGAGCTGCCAGTCTGTAGAACGAACGTTGTTACCGAGTAGGTCTTGTACCGTCGTTCATCCACACCGGCTGATCATCGGCATGCGTCGGAGACCTACCAAAAGTCGATCCGGAAGCCGTCCCGCTGCGCCTATACAAGCGCAGGGTGCAGATACGTGTTCCATGCTGGCGCGGCTGAACCCATTCCCACTCCTAGCTCTCCTGATCGTCTCCTATGCCCGCGGCCGGAGCGACCACTTCTCCCGCATTTCAGCATTGATCGATTCCTAGGCCGGAGTTATAAATAGAAGTCGATCAGTAACGCAAAAGATGGAGGTTTTATGAACGAACAACAACCAGACGCACAACCGCAAGCTCCAGCACCTGAAGCACAGCGCGACCCTGTCGTGTTCGCACCCCGCATCACTCCAGAGCTACGCGAGCAGATAGAAGGCGTCAGAAAGCTGACGGGCCAAACCATCAACGAGCTTGGAACTGAAGCCCTGACCGACTGGGTCGCCAAGAAGCTAGGTAATGAAGACCTGCGTAGCAAGGCGCTAGCTGAGATCGACGCCGAGGAACAAAGACTGCGGGAACGACGTAACTCCATCACAAGTATCTTAGGAGGCGCAGCCAGTCAGACAGCAGCAGAAGTGACTCCAACCGACAATAACGCCGGGCCAGGAAGAAGGACGTCTCGTATCAAAAAAGACTAGGCATTAGCCCACTCGTTGAGGCCCCTTGCGGTTGCTCGTACACACCTGTCCACCACAACACTGAAACTCTCGAAATCATGGGCTGGAAAGTATAGTGGCACTAGCCCAAAGACCGGCTGGCCAAGGTCCGCATGTGTGCGAGCCGCAGCGCCTACGAGGTTGTAATGCATCAGCGTATTGCGAAACGGCCGGCCGGATCCGTCAGTGACAAGAAGAGCATCCGGGTGGTCAATCAAACTCCGCACGGCCTCGTGGGATGAGCGGGTAAGGGGGTACTTGGGGTCATCATGCAGCAGTCGCAAGCTCGCCAGCACCGTGTACAGGGCAAGGTACCGGATCTTGAAAACGGTGTACTCAAGGTCCGATGCATCGGAACCAGCAGTGATAATGGAAGCGGCGAAGTTCATCATCGCCTGAAACCCAGTCAGAATGCCGTTCAGGGCAGCAGTGGCATCGCCGTTAAACACCTTCTTGTAGTACCGGGACGACCGCTTATCGCGGTCCGTGAAGTCGACCTTAGTCAGGTGACGGACGAAAGTTTCGGCACCGCTATCAAAAGTGGCACCGAGCTTGGCGAAAGCCTCCCCATACTGCTGCGTGATACTGGCGACGTATGGGCCTCCGTCCTCTTCGAGCAGCCGACGCGGCTCCACTCCCAGGTGAAATGTTGCAGCATGCGTTGTAGAAATCGTCTCACCCCGGAACTTGTACAGGCCCAGGTCGCATTCAAGGAACTTCGCGGGCTTGAGCCAAGTGTTGTTCAGGAAACGATCCGCATGAGCAGAACGAATATCATCTTCAAAATAGTTTAGCTGCGCCTCGATTCCCCGCTTTGTATCCTCGAAAAGCTTGAGACTGTGTCGCGCACGCGCACAGATCTCTTCGGCGTCCGCCGAGAACCCTGAGAACACCGCAGGATCAATGGCGGCAGGCTTGGCACGAGCCTCATGCAAGAAAAGTGAGAGGTACGGAATCGCACAGAATGAGATTATCCAACCCAGCGCGCCGTCTTCGTGAGTCGAGATGTCGCGGAATAGGCGCCCAACATATAGTGCGTCATCCCGCACGCCTCGCTTGATTACCTCATCGTTGATGTCCATCCACGGCTTCCTTTACTCATAATTGTGCGAAATACTATGCACCCGAAGGCCGAGCACATGCAAGCCCTTATCGACGACCTGGAAAGTCAGCGTCCTGCGCCGTGCTCATGCCGACGGGCCGCACCACCTACACCCATGGGTCTCCAGGGTGACCGGCAACCGCTCGGTGAGCGAGCGGACTTGTCCCGGCCGAACTGATCAGGCTGATCATGGCGGAAGCACTGCGCCCGAACGGCATCGAGCAGTCCGAGGCTCTGTTCGCCAACCTCTATGCAGCCATGGTCACGACACCGAGGGGGACACCCGTGCGCCGTGGAGGGGTTTGAACAGGCAAAACGACGTGGATGAGCCGCACGAGGGTGCCCCGGCCGGGATGGTCCGTAGCGCCACCCGGAGGGACGGGCTCGGTCATGTAGACGACCGCGCATCGGTTAAACCTCGTACGTTTACCGTCCGCCTCGAGAATCTTGCTTGCCCCGCCGATCACCTTGGTGTGATCCTTCTACCGAACGAAGGACACACGAATGGCTCACCCCCGCTGGCGTCACATGCTTGACGAGTCGAAGCGCCATGCCCTCAAGGCCGTGGACGAGTGGAACTGCTCGTCGGGAAACTTCGGCGACTTCCTCACCCACATGCACAAGGCGTGGCACTACCTGTTGCACGCCGAGTTCAAGAAGGACGGCGTCGACTACCACTACAAGGAGTCGAACGGCCAGTACAAGATCATCGACGGTGAGCCGAAGGCGTGGGACCTGGAGTGGTGCGTCAAGCAGCGCTACACCAACAGCGCCGACCCGGTGCGCTTGAACCTTGAGCTCTTCGTGGCCCTCCGAAACAAGGTGGAGCACCGGTACGAGCACAACCTCAAGATCGTGGCCGGCGGCAAGGCTCAGGCGCTCATCATGAACTACGAGCGTGAACGGGTGGACCACTTCGGTTCCGACTACAGCCTTGCCGACGTGCTCCGCTTCCCCATCACCCTCCAGTCGTTGACGGCGGAAGGACAGGCCGAGCAGCGTGAGGCGGCCGCCAAGCTTCCCAAGGCGACGCGCGACCTCGTGACGCGGTTCGAAGCCAACATGGACGAGTCCGTGAAGGACGACCTCCGCTACGACTACCGGGTGCGGCTGGTGCCCATCATCGGCAACAAGACCGACGCGGATCTCGCGGTGAACTTCGTCAACTTCGACGACTTGACCGACGAGGAACGCAAGACCATGACGGAAGCCGGGCGCACGGGCACCGTCATGACCAAGTTGAAGCACGTCGAGGTGGCCAACAAGGCGAAGCTCCGCGCAACCACCGTGGCCGAGCGCGTTGAGGCACGGTTGCCCTTCCACTTCAGTGCGTACGGCGAGCACACCGAGATGTGGCGACGGTTCAACATCCGGCCCGCTAAGGGCACCTCGGACCCGTGCATCACCGATGCCCGGTATTGCATCTACGACGAGCCGGTGAACACCTACCTGTACACCGACGCCTGGGTGGAGAAGGTCATCAAGGAGATCGGAACCGTCGACAAGTACCGCACCTTCTTCGGCAAGGAGCCCCGCATGAAGAAGGTGGCCACCTTGCCGCAGCAAGCGGTGTCCGACGGGCAGACCATAAGCAAGACCGCGTGACCGAGGCTGGCCGCCGTCAGCTACTCGGCGGCGCGGCCTCGGGCTTCGAGCACTGGGATTGCCGCGATCTTCTCGGCGGTTAGGTCGTTCCACACCAACCCACTCGGCCGGCGTCGGTTGGCGCAGCGGATCACCTCGTCAGGCGTGATGATGATGTCCTGCGCTCTGGCTAACCCACGTCCTACGCTTGCCACCATGCCGACCGACAGTGCCACGCTCATCCTCTGGGACATCGACCACACCCTGGTCCAGATAGGCGGGGGCGTCAGCCGCAGCATCTACGAGCGGGCCTTCCACCGAGTGACCAACAGGCCGCTCGGTGAGCTTGCAGACATGTCCGGCCGTACTGACCAGGCGATCATGGTGGAGACGCTGCGCATGAACGGCGTCGATGATCCGGAAGCACTGTTTGAAGACTTCTACGCGGCCTTGGCCGCAGCCGCCGAACAGCTCACCGATCGCATGCGCGAGGTCGGCGTCGTCCTCCCTGGGGCACAGGAAGCCATCGCATCGTGCGGTGCCCGAGGCACTGTGCAGTCAGCCGTCACCGGCAACGTACGTCCGATCGCCGAGGCCAAGCTCGCTGCCCTCGGCCTCGGCGAGGGCCTTGACTTCTCGGTCGGCGGTTACGGCGACGATGGCAGTGATCGCGCCGACCTCGTCCGCCTGGCGAGGAAGCGGGCGTCGCAGAAGTACGGTCACGACTTCGCCGGCACCCGCGCCGTGGTCATTGGCGATACGCCCCACGATGTGCGCGGTGCCCTCGATGCCGAAGCCCTGGCCGTAGGCGTCGCCAGTGGCAAGAACACTTCCGACGAGTTGCGCGAGGCCGGAGCGCACATCGTGCTGGGGAGTCTCACCGACTTCGCCGGCTGTTGTAGCGAAGCACTCGGTTGGTAGCTTCTATGTGTCGTCCGCCGTCACCAGCCGAAACAGCTCCTTGAACTCCTGTACGTAGGAGAGTTGTCCATACGGCGCGAAGGCCGTATCCAGCTCCCCAAGCCGCTCCCCAATCCGCGCCGAACCGATCGTTTGGCTGAGCGCCAGGGCGTCGTGCCCAACCTGGCAGGCGCGCTCGACCTCACCGTCCAGGAGGTAGCACTTCGCCAACCGCGACAGATAGTGCACGCGGTCACGTGCTCGGTTCGGCGCGCTGGTGCTCAGTAGGTCGAGCGCCTCAGACAACGCCGTGATCGCCTCGTCGGTCATGCCCAAATCGAGGTAGCACGCGCCCCGCTGCGCCGCGACCTCGACGGCGTCAACGTACGAGACGTATGGCGGTTCCTCGTCACTGCCCGCCAACGCGAAGTCGGCCTGCACAGTGTCGAGCACTCGCAGGCACTCCTCATCACCCAGCGAAGCGTGTGCCCGCGCCAGCCGTGCGCCCATGACCGTCTTGGTCAGCGGCGTCAGCCGATCCGTCGTAACGGCGAACGCCATCTGTGCCAGCGAACGCGCCGGTTGCGAGCGTCCCCTGTACGTCTCCTGCAAGCTCATGTAGCCAAGCGCACTGGCCACCAGGCCCGAGTCACCCACTTCATGACCAACCTCAACCGCGGTAGCGAAATACCGCTTGGCGTGCGCGTGCTTGTTGGCGTCCAACGACAGCCAGCCGACCATCTGGTTCAACTGGCCGTAGGCGGCGAAGCCGTCGCGGGGGTTGGCCTTCACGCTGATTGCCATCCTGGCGACGTACTTCGTGAGCGGCACGTAGAGGCTATCGCCGCCCAGCTCGTCGTCCAGATGCAGGAACGTCCGCAGCAGATGCTCGCCGGTCGCCTGCAACGACATGCCGCTGAGCGCGGACACGCCATATTCCGGTGCTTTATTGGACAGCGGCAGCCAGTCACCGCCAGGCGTGATCATGTCGAGCAGAACCTTACGTGCAGCGTGTTCCGTGCGCTCCAGTGTCGGCTGCGGTGGCAGCGGCTCGCGGCGAAGCTTGAACCACAGTAAGTCGGCCGGAACCCGCAAGCTATGCGCCCAACTCATAAGTTTGCTGAGATCCTGCGGGGCGGTGGCAGCGCCCTCGATCCGGCTGAGCTGTGCCTGGGTGAGCCCGAGCCACCCGGCGAGCGTCTCTTGTGACACGACCCGGTTGTGCCAGGGGTGAACGCGGTAGGCGTAGAAGACCTGACCCATGTGCCAGCTTGCCAGCGCCTCGCGCAGGCGTTCGTCCTGCCAGAACTCCGCAGGCACGTGCGGCGGTTGATTAACGGCCGTGGTCTCCCGTCGCCGCAGACAGGAAGCACACAATGTGCCCCGGTTGTCGCGGGCCAGCCGCGTACCGCAGGAGCAGTACCGGACCTGCTGTTGTGCCATTCCGTACCCCAAGGCCGCCATGCGCCAGTGCCACAGGCCAAGCCTACGGACAGTAGCCACGTCGTGTCCGGTAGTCCATACGTCCGTCGTATGGCCGCCCCATACAGCGCCGTCGTGACGGTCAGGTGGCGCCTCGGGCCACGCTCCCCATGGCCCAGCCCCCAGGCACAGGAGCAACCGCATGACGACAGTGGCACCCCCGCTACGCCCCGAAGGCGATCGCACTGCCGCGTTCGCGTACCTCCGGCGTCTTCCCAGCATGGACGATGCAGCCATGCGGGAAGCGGTCACGGCACTGGTGGCCTCCTCAGTCGACCAAGGTCTCAGCGTGGCCGACGTCTATTACGAGGAACGCCCCAGCGAACGTCTCGACACCTGGAGGGAACTCATCACGATCTGTCGTTCCGAAGGTGTCACCAACGTCCTGGTGCTGAGCACCGACCACTTCCACCACGACACCGTGGTCGCGGCCTACATGCGCGAAGAACTGGCGGAGAAGATTCGCGGCACGGTGTGGCTCGCCAGCGAGGCGTCCGCCACGAATCAGCCGGCACCGGCTGTTGAGGCAGACGGCCATGACCACTGAGCACTACGTCAGCACCCTGGAACTGGACGCCAAAGCCGAAGCCACGCCGTGGGCCAGGCGTCACGTCCGCGATGTCCTCAGCGCCTGGCAGGTCGCCGACGAACGGATCGACACGACCGAGCTGGCCGTCTGCGAGCTGGTTTCCAATGCCGTGCAACACTTCGCGCCCGACACCCCCGGAGCACACGTCACGTTGACGCTGCGGCACGACGAATCACAGGTCATCGCGGAGGTTGCCGACCCCAGCGATCACCCGCCCGTTGCCAACACCATGATGTCCGAGGACGCGGAGAGCGGCCGGGGTCTGTTCATCGTGGGCGAGATCTCCAAGGAGTGGGACTACTACCTCCTGCCCACCGGCGGCAAGGTCGTCTGGTGCATCATCGCGTTGGTGTGACGCCGATAGCCACATCTAAACCGTGTCCTCTGTGTGCGCGTTTCCAGGCGGGGAGTTCGTTGTGGCCGTTCGCGCGGCGGTGCGGCATCGGCAGGCTCGTGCCGGAATAGCCGCCGTCCGCCATGGTCAGCGTCTTGCTGACGGCGTCCTTCGCACCGGACTCGGACCAGCCCGGCAGTCGTTGCGGTTGCCGGGCAGCGGCCGGCCGACCACACGACGAGTCGAGTGTCGGCGTCGATGACGACCTGGTGGTTGGTCGAGTAGCGGCAGTTCTTCGACTGCTCCGCCGCCGAGTGGTCGCGGGTCGGCACGAGGGTGCCGTCCACGATCAGGATCGTGTCCTTGGCGGACCGCTTGCGCGGCTGGAGCGTGACCTTCGGGCCGAGGTGGTCGATGATCCGGTCGGCAGCCGACTTCGACACCCCGAAAAGCGGCGTGAGCTGGCGTGACGTCAGGTTGGTCCGCCTGTACGCCGCGACCGGCAATACCCGGTCCTCCAGCGGCAGACCCCACGGTCGGCCGCGCCGCGGCCACTCCGCGGCCTCGCGCCGCACCACGATCACCAACTTGGCGAAGCAGCGCGGGCTCAACCCGGTGAACGGGGCTGTCCAGGAAGGCTCCGATGCCGTGATCACGCCAGCCACCACAAGATCGTCTCATCCACGACCAGGCATTACGGGACAGCCCCTAGCCGTCCTGCGGGCCCTCAAACGCCAAAGCGCCCCTCCCCAGCCGGGGACGGGCGCTGGACTGCAACTAACAGGGACCGCCCTGACGGACGGCCCCTAGGAGGCATCGAGGTGTCGATGATCTTCTTCTGGTGGGCGATACTGGGTTCGAACCAGTGACCTCTTCGGTGTGAACGAAGCGCTCTCCCGCTGAGCTAATCGCCCGGGAACGCACTGAACCATACAGGTCTCGGCTGCCTTCGTTCAAACCGTCTTCAGGCGTCCGGCGAGCGCGCGCCGTCCGGAGCGCATCATCAGGCGGTGGTTCAGGCGGAAGACTGGCCGGCCCGGCAGGGCGAGCCATCGGAGCAGCGGCTTGTTCACCCGGACCGCCTGGTCGTAGCGGGCCAGGGTGCCCGTGCCGTGCGGGGTGAGCGTCCAGCGGGCCCAGCCGTCGATGTCTCCGCTCAGCGCGACCTCGAGCATTCCCGCCGCCGGGTCCCGGCGCACTTCGCGGGCGGCGAAGGTCAGGTCGTACGGGATCAGGGAGCGGATCCGGATGACGCCGTCGGCGGGGCCCGTCCGGCGTACCTCGCGTACCTGCCGCCACCATCGCGGGTAGTCCTCGACGCGCTCCAGCGCCTCATACACGGCGGCGGGCGGTGCGGGGAGGGGCCACAGGCTGCGGAAGCGGTAGTGGGTGAGGTCCATGGCCGTCCAGTCTGCCCGGCGCTGCGGCTGGCGGCTGGCGGCTGGCGGCTGGCGGCTGGCGGCTGGCGGCTGGGATGCGTATACATGCGCCCCTGGCAGTCCGGCATCGCGCGATGCGGCGCCGTGTCGCGTGGGGGCGTCGGCGCCGGTTCCGTTGCCGGTGTGACGGCCCTGCACGCTTCTTCCGGCCTATTTCCAGCGGAAAGTGACGGGGATTGAGAATACGGGCGGCCGGATTTCTCGCGAGGGCGCATCGGTGACTTCTGGCGGAAAGTCGCGAGCCGGGAAAAGCCGCCGGGCCTGATCTGGGCGCTTGGTGTGCGCTGTTCGCGTGGCGGAGAAAAGTAACGGCCCGTCACGGACGTCAAGGAGGGGCCGGGGACGACGACGGCCCGTCCGCTTGATCGCGGACGGGCCGTCGTTCCGGGTGTGGGCGATACTGGGTTCGAACCAGTGACCTCTTCGGTGTGAACGAAGCGCTCTCCCACTGAGCTAATCGCCCGGGTGCAGGAAGAACATTACCGCAAGTCAGGGTGTGCCGGACACCAGGGACGGGAGCGGGCCGCGCGCCGGTCACCGGCCGTCGGCGCTCCAGGGCATCACGGCGCCGACCCTCCGTACGTAGATCACGGCCAGTGCGGCGACGATCACCAGGCCGCCCGCCGTCACGGCGAGGTTGCGGCGGCGCACCCTGGGGTCGAGGGCGCGCTAGGTCGCGTCGGTGACCTTGCGCTTGGTCCAGCGGAGCACGAGCTGGGCCCAGACGAACTCGATCGCCCAGATCGCCATGACGCCGAAGATCACCACCCAGCCGGGGCCGGGCAGCGGGAGCATGATCACGCCAGCGGCGATCACCGCGAGCCCGAGGACGAAGACGCCGGCTTGCCAGCTCAGGTGCAGCACGGGGCGTGACCGGACGAACGCCGGCGCGCGGGAGCCGAGCCCCCGCCGGTCCACCCCCTCGCCCTCCCCGGTCTCCGCCTTCGCCCCCTCCGGCGTCCGGGCGGGCTCGTCCGGCCCGTCACTGTGCGTATTCATGCGGGAACCCTACTGGAGGGAAACAAACGGAAACGAGTCACCGGAATGGCCCCTTCACCCCGTCGGCTTCTCGGCCGGAAGAGTTACGTAAAGCCCTGCAAAACTCCCAGAGGGGTTTACAACGGCACCGTAGGTGGCATGTCGATTTCGCCGACGTGCGAATCCCCGAGCGCACACTGAGCGAAAGGCCCTGGCGCTTATGAACACCACGGTCAGCTGCGAGCTGCACCTGCGCCTCGTTGTGTCGAGCGAGTCCTCCCTGCCTGTCCCCGCAGGCCTGCGGTACGACACGGCCGACCCCTATGCCGTGCACGCCACCTTCCACACCGGAGCCGAGGAGACCGTCGAGTGGGTGTTCGCCCGCGACCTCCTCGCCGAGGGGCTTCACCGTCCCACCGGTACCGGCGACGTCCGTGTCTGGCCGTCGCGCAGCCACGGTCAGGGCGTCGTCTGCATCGCCCTGAGCTCTCCCGAGGGAGAGGCCCTGCTCGAGGCCCCTGCGCGGGCCCTGGAGTCCTTCCTGAAGCGGACGGACGCGGCCGTGCCTCCCGGCACGGAACACCGGCACTTCGATCTGGATCAGGAGCTGTCGCACATCCTCGCGGAGAGTTAGCGATAGGCCCCTCGGGGCCCGGAGCTGCCCGTTGCCGTCCACTCGGGGAGACGGCTCGGGCCAGAACAACCGCATACCGGGATGCGCCGGCGCCGGTCCCCTTGGGAACGGCGCCGGTGCCCGCGTGTCGCTGCGCTGCTCGGGTGACGGCGGAGCCACTACCATCGGCCTGCATCGGCGGGCGGAGGCTCGCCCCCGGCCATGGGAGCGAGATGTGCTGATCACCCACGACACCCGGTGCGCGCTCGACACCGTGGTGGATCTGGTGAACACCGCACCGGACGACGAGTCGGCGCCCGACGGGCTCGCGGACGTGGCGGGGCTCTACGCGTTCGTGCGGGGCCACCGGATGAGCGACGTCGGGGCGCTGTCGGAGTTCGACCTGTCGGCCGTGCGCCGGATCCGGGGGCGGTTCGCCGGGATCTTCGCGGCGCCCGACGCGCGGACCGCCGCCGGGATGATCAACGAGCTGGTCGCCGCCGCGGGCACCACGCCCCGGCTGACGGACCACGACGCGTACGACTGGCACGTGCACTACTTCGCTCCCGGCGCCTCGGTCGCCGACCACCTCGCGGCGGACTGCGGCATGGCGCTGGCCTTCTTCGTGGTCGCCGGGGAGCAGGAGCGGCTGCGGCGCTGCGAGGCGCCCGACTGTCTGCGCGCCTTCGTCGACCTCTCCCGCAACCGCTCGCGGCGGTACTGCGACAGCCGCACCTGCGGCAACCGGCTGCACGTGGCCGCCTACCGGGCGCGGCGCAAGGAGTCGGCGGGCTGACGGCGGCCGGTCCGCGCGTCGTGGTCCCCGGCGGGTGACGCCGAGGACCCACGGGTACGGCTCACAGCAACAGCAGGTCGTGCAACGCAGCCATGAGCAGCAGACACCCGATCACCGCAAGGAAGATCATCAGCGGCGGCTGGGATAGGGCGAAGAGGCATCCACGCGGCTCATCGTGCTGCTGCGCGGCCTCGCTCTGTGTCGTGTCCACCATCTCCCGGCGATGATGTCGCAGGCGGCGCCGACGATGCGATCAACACGCCAAGGTTGTCCGGGAGTTCACCGCATCACGTGATCTTCCTTTCGCTTCGGTGCGGAACCCGACCGCTTCCGCCGCGTCGCGCGGCCGGATTCATATGCCGTGCTTCTTCAGGATCGCCTCGATGTCGCTGAAGTCGTCCTCACCCCGGGACGCGGCCGAAGGGCGGGCGGCAGCCCGGCCGGAGGCGGGCGCGGCGGCCCGCCGGGCGCCCGGACCCAGGGACGGCGCGGAAGCGGCCGGCGCCACCGCGTCCTCGCGGGCCGCACGGGCCGCCGCCCTGCGCTCCTTGCGCGTGCCGCCGCGGCGGCGCTCCACCGCGCGGGTCACGACGAAGAGCAGCCAGGCGCAGCCGAGCAGCCCGAAACCCGCCCAGGCGGTCGGGCTGAGGGCGGTGCCCGCCAGCCAGCCGACGACGCCCGTCATCACCAGGGCGATCGGCACCAGGGCGTAGGCGGCGATGCGGATCGCGGAGAGGAAGCGCTTGCGGTACGCGGTGACCGCGGCCACGCCCAGGCCGGCGGCGGAGACGGCGGAACAGACGGTCTCGGCAATCATCCGGTCCTCCAGGCGGCGCTCACCGGTCGGGCAGTTCGTCCCCTCCATCCTGCACCCCTCGCTCCTCGTGCGGCCATGCCCTCGGCAGGGATCAGGGAGATCTCCGGGTCGCCCCTCATCCGCGGGCGCCGGACGGGCGGCGCCGGGCGCGGGAGCGCGGGGCAGACGCGCGAGCACGGGCCGGACGCGGCGAGCCGGGCACAGCCGATCAAGCGCGGCGAGCTAGCCACAGCAGTCCGGGCGCGGCGAGCTAGGCACAGCGGATCAAGCCCGGTGTTCCGGGCACAGCGGATCAGGCACAGCGGTCCGGGCGCGGTGGTCCGGGCCCCCGCGCTGCCCCCGCCGTCCGGGTTAGGCCCCGCGCGGCGGGCCTGGGAGACTGGCCGCATGAGCGACTCCTCCCCCGCGCCCGCCGTCCCCGTCCTCGACGTCTGGTGCGAGTTGCAGTGCCCCGACTGCCGCACCGCCCTGGACGACGTGCGCGCCCTGCGCGCCCGCTACGGCGACCGGCTGGAGCTGCGGCTGCGGCACTTCCCGCTGGACAAGCACCGGCACGCCTTCGCCGCCGCGCAGGCCGCCGAGGAGGCCGCCGAGCAGGGGCGGCTGTGGCCGTACGTGGAGGCGGTCCTCGGCCGGGTGGCGGAGCTGGACCGCTCCGGCGAGTCCGTCCTGATCGAGACGGCCCGTGAACTGGGCCTCGACGCCGAGGAGTTCGACACCGCGCTGATCGACGGCCGGCACATCCTGATCGTGGACGCCGACCATGCCGAGGGCAAGGCGATCGGGGTCACGGGGACGCCGACGTACGTCGTCGGCGGTGAACGGCTGGACGGCGGCGCGAGCCAGGAGGGTCTGCGCGAGCGCATCGAGGAGATCGTCGACCGGCTCCTGGCCGAGGGCGCGTAGGCGGGCGCGGCGGGGCCGCCTACGCCGGGGCGACCCCTCAAGCCCCGTACGGCGGCGACCCGAAGCCGCTCACAGGAGCGGCTTGAAGAAGGCGTGCTCGACCGGCCGGTAGCCGAGGGAGTCGTACAGGCGCTCCGCGGGGGTGTTGCCCCGGAAGACGTTGAGCCCGAGCACGTTCTTGCCGGCGGCCGTCGCCTGCGCCTCGGCCAGCAGCATCAAGGAGCGGCCGTGGCCCCGGCCGCGGAAGCGCTCGTCGGCTTCGACGTCGTAGATGAAGGCCCTGTCGTCGTCGCCGAGGGCGAGCCACAGGCCGCCGACCGGGACGCCGTCGTGCTCCAGGACGCTCACCAGCATCCCGGGGGTGGCGGGGCCCTGGGGCAGCAACCGGGCGTGCTCGGCGTCCGACTTGGCCCGCGCCTGCTCGGCGGGCACCCCGCGGTCGATCCAGCTCTGGACGTAGCCGCTCTTCGCGTGCTCCAGCCATGGTCCCCACTCGGCCTCCGTCAGGGGCCGTCCCCGGGTCCCGGCGGGTAGTGCGGGGGCGGTCGGGCCGAGCTGTTTCTCCATGCCGCGATTGCGCTCGGCGTAGCCGAGGGCCCGTACGAGTCGGAGCGCGGCCTCCTCGGCGGCGGGCACGGTGATCTCAAGGCGCTCGCAGCCCCAGGCGCGCGCCACCTCCTCCGCGGCGAGCGCGGCCACCGTGCCCCGGCCCCGCCCGCGGTCGGGTTCGTCGATGCGCAGCTCCATGATCCGGGCCACGGCCGGACCGAAGAGAGGGTGCGTGGACAGGCGCGTGACGCCGACGGGGCGGCTGTTCACGCACACCTGGTAGCGGCGGGAACGGGTTCCGTCGGCGTGGTGCTGAAGCGGCTCGGCGGGCCGCAGGGTCGTGGTCATCACCGGAGTTCTACCCGCCGCGCCGCGCCGCGTCAGCCGGTTTTCCCGCACGCGTCGGACGTCCGGCCGACGCGGTGCGGCACACGGCCGACTCGCGCCCGGCATCCGGCTGGCACGCGCCCAACGTCACACCGGGACACTCCCGACATCCGGCTGCCTCGCGCCCAGCGTCACACCGGGGCACTCCCGACATCAGACCGGCGCGCCCGACATCAGTCTGGCGCGCGCCCGGCGTCACACCGGCCCCCGCCCAGCGGCAGACCGGCGCGTGCGCGCGTGCCCGCGTACCCGCGCCCGCGTCCGCGCGCCCGCGGTCCCGTGGCCGGGACGGAGGCTCACGGATCCTGGTCGTGCCCGGAGCCCTCGGCGAAGACGCGCATCGCCTTGGCGGTCACCGGCCCCGGCGCGCCCGGCAGTTCGCGGTCGTCGACGCGGTGCACGGCCTGCACGTCGCGCAGGGTGGAGGTGAGGAAGACCTCCTCCGCCTCCCGCAGGACGTCCAGCGGCAGGTCGGTCTCCCGGGCCCCGGTCCACTCGACGGCCAGGGCGCGGGTGATCCCGGCCAGGCAGCCGGAGGCGAGCGGCGGGGTGTGGATCTCGCCGCCGAGGACGACGAAGACGTTGGAGCCTGTGCCCTCGCAGAGCTGTCCGACGGTGTTGCCGAACAGGGCCTCGGAGGCGCCCAGCCGGTGGGCGTGGGCGAGGGCGACGACGTTCTCGGCGTAGGAGGTGGTCTTCAGGCCGGTGAGCGCGCCGCGTTCGTTGCGGGTCCAGGGGACGGTGACGACGGCGGTGGAGTCGGGGCGGCGGCTGGTCTCGCCGAGGGCGACCACGAGGGTCGGCCCGCGGTCGCCGCGGTCGGAGCCGAGCGGGCCGTGGCCGCCGGTGTAGGTGACGCGCAGCCTGCCGAGCGGCACGGGGTCGGCGTCCAGCACGGCGGCGCAGGCGCGGCGGACCTCGTCGTGGTCGGGGTCGGGCAGGCCGAGGCCGCGCGCCGAGCGGGTCAGCCGGTCCAGGTGGCGGGTGAGCGCGAACGGCGCTCCGCCGACCGCTTTGATGGTCTCGAACACGCCGTCGCCCACGGTCAGCCCGTGGTCGAAGACGGAGACGCGCGCGGAGTCGACGTCCCGCAGGCCGCCGTCGAGCCAGATCTTCACAGTCGCCGTTCCTCTCCGCCGTCCTCGTACGTTCCCGACGCTACCGCGAGCAGCCGGGCCGCCTTCAGTTCCGTCTCGCGCCACTCCCCCTCGGGGTCGGAGTCCCAGGTGATCCCGGCGCCGGCCCCGAAACGCAAGGCCGCCGCGCCGCCCGGCGCGCGGTCGATCCAGAAGGTGCGGATGCCGACGGCCAGCTCGGCCGTGCCCCGGTCGGCGTCGACCCAGCCGACGGCGCCGCAGTAGGGGCCGCGAGGTGCGGTCTCCAGGGCGTCGATGATCCGCAGGCAGCTCGACTTGGGGGCGCCGGTGATGGAACCGGCCGGGAAGGCGGCGTCGAGCAGTTCGGGCCAGCCGGCGCCGGGGCGCAGGTCGCCGCGGACCGAGGAGACCAGGTGGACCAGGCCGGGGTGCTTCTCCACGACGCAGAGGTCGGGGACGGTGACGCTGCCGGTGGCGCAGACGCGCCCGATGTCGTTACGGACCAGGTCGACGATCATCACGTTCTCGGCGTAGTCCTTCTCCAGCAGCTCCGCCTCGGTGCGGGCCGTGCCCTTGATCGGCCCGGACTCCACGGTGCGGCCGTCGCGGCGCAGGAACAGCTCCGGGGAGGCGGTGGCGATCTCCACGCCGTGCTCCGGCAGCCGAATCGTTCCCGCGTACGGCGCCGGGTTGCCGCGGGCCAGGACCGCGGTCAGGGCGTCCACGTCGGCGTCGGCGGCGATCGGCGCGGACAGCACCCGGCAGAGGTTCACCTGGTACACCTCGCCCGTCGCGATGTGCTCGCGGATGCGGCGCACCCCCGCCGTGTACGCGGCGCGGTCGAGCGACGAGGTCCAGTCCCCGGCCGCAGGTCCTCGCCACCCGCCGGGGGCGGGGACGGGCGCTTCGCGGACGTCCGCGAAGCGGGCGCAGGTGAGCCGGCCCTCGTAGTCGGCGGCGACGGCCCAGAAGCCGGACGAGTCGAGGGCCGCGGGGTCGCCGGTGACGTCGGTCAGGCCGGTGGCGACGCGGTCGCCGAAGCGGGCCAGAGCAGGGAGGTCGTGCACGTGGCCGAGTCTAGGGCGGCCGTCCGGCGGACGTCCTCGGCGTGTCCTTCCGGGGCCCGGACCCGGTCCTGTCGGGAGCACGGCGCAGCACGCTGCACAAACGCGTTTTTGTGCTGGCCGGGGAATCCGCTAGAGTTCAACACGTCGCCGGGGCGCGCAAGCGCACCGAAACGACAGGCGGACGTAGCTCAGTTGGTAGAGCGCAACCTTGCCAAGGTTGAGGTCGCGAGTTCGAGCCTCGTCGTCCGCTCGCAGGAAGAGGGGATCTCCGGGTCCCCGCACTCCTGGTGGAGTGGCCGAGAGGCGAGGCAACGGCCTGCAAAGCCGTCTACACGGGTTCAAATCCCGTCTCCACCTCCAAGGACGATTAGCTCAGCGGGAGAGCGCTTCCCTGACACGGAAGAGGTCACTGGTTCAATCCCAGTATCGTCCACTGGATCCCCCGGCCGGTCCGGCAGGATCCTGACCCCGCGCGATTAGCTCAGCGGGAGAGCGCTTCCCTGACACGGAAGAGGTCACTGGTTCAATCCCAGTATCGCGCACGCAGCATCCATGATCGCTTCCGCCGTGCTCCGTCGGACGATCGCGGTCCCGAGGACGATTAGCTCAGCGGGAGAGCGCTTCCCTGACACGGAAGAGGTCACTGGTTCAATCCCAGTATCGTCCACGCGTCGACAAAGCCCCCGGCCGTCTCGTACGGCCGGGGGCTTCTCCGTGCGCTCAGCTTGAGAACAGCATGTGGCCGAAGCCCCGGTGGCGGTGGCCGTGTCCGTAGTGCCCGTGGCCGCCGTGGTGATCGTCATGGTGTCCGCCGTGGTGGCCTGCGTGCGGGGCGCCCCAGGCGGGCGGCGCCGGGTACGCCTGCGGGGCGGGCGGGGGCGGCGCGGGCTGGGCCCACTGGGACTCCAGGCGAGTCAGCGCCTCCAGCTCGCCGTAGTCGAGGAAGATGCCGCGGCAGCCGCTGCACTGCTCGATCTGGACGCCGTTGCGGTGGCAGACGTGCATCGGCGCATGGCACTTCGGACACTGCATGGTCGGCTCGACTCCTCGCCTTCTGGTGCTGCTTCGGGTACCGCCGGGACAGAGTCCCGTCCGGCGCCGGGTGCCGGACGAGGTGGCCGAGGTGCAGGTCGCCGTGGCAGAGAGCGCCGGGACCCGGTGCGGGCGCCTCGGCGCGGGCCCAGGCGGGGAGCGCGGCCCAGGCGCGCAGCACGGGCGGCGCGGCCGGGGGCCCGGGCGCTGCCGCACGGAGGCGGGCGACGGCGCGGGCGGCTTTGGCGGGGCCGCGCATCGGCGGCAGCCCCGGCGGGGCGGGAGCGGGCGCCAACGGGCCGAGCGGACGCCGGCAGGACGGGCAGAAGTCGCGGGGCGAGCGGACGCCGACGGGGGGAGCGGACTCTAATGGGGCGAGCGGACTCCAGTCCGCCAGGGGAAGAAGGATGCCGGCGCGGCTTCCTAGCCGCGCCGGCGTCCTGCCGTCCGCCGTACCCCCGTCCCCACGGGGTTTCCTGGGTGGATGTCCCCGCCCGGACCGCTCTTCCGGGCCTGGGGTCGCCGCTCAGCGCCCCAGCATCGCACCCACGGACGACGCTTGTGCGGCCACCGTGTTCCAGCCGTCGAAGACCAGCAGGAGCAGGGCCGCCAGGGGGAGGGCCATCACCATCGCCACCAAGGGGTGGCGACGGCCCGCACGGCGGGGGCGCGTGAAGCGTCCCTGCGAGCAGACCAGAGTCCGCGGCGCCGTGGGGGCCATGTCCCTCTCCCGACCGTCTGTGTTGCCGTCGTTCCGCGTCCTCGGTCGTCACGTCGTCGCTTCGTCAACGTCGTCACGTCATCGACAGCGGCGGGTGTGACCTCGGGGGGCGAGTGCTGCACCCGCCGCTTGACATCAAATCTAGGGGCCGGGCGCCTGGCGGGCGTCATGCCCTCGTACCGCTTGCCGGGCCTCCCGGAGGATGAGCCGCCATCTGGGGTGTACTCCCCTGGGTGGAGAAGCGAGCCCAGGACTCCGGGTTCTCCCGGAGGGGAGGGCCGCGGCGCGCCCGCCGCGCGGCGCCGGTCCGGTGAGTTCGATCACTCTCGGGGCGCCTGCGGGCAGGGGCGCCGCCGGTGTGCGCCGCCCCGCGCACCCCGTCGGTTCCTCCGTGCCCACCGGCGCCCCCGCCTCCGCGCCCGACGTCGCCTGTTCTCCCTCCACACCCCCAATCTCCCCTGTGCACACCGTGGTTGGGATCGGCTGGACGGAGCGGCCGCGCGGGCCCTCCGTCGCCTGATCGCGCTTCAATTCCGCTGCGGCGCACCGATAATCGATCGAGTGGAGAGGGCGCGGCCTCTGCGCGCGAGCGGTCCCGGAAACGTAAGCTGTGGCTCGTCAGAGGGACCGGGCAGCGGGGATGAACATGGCGATGATGCGCCTGAGGCGCGAGGACCCGCGCGTCGTCGGCTCGTTCAGGCTTCACCGGCGGCTCGGCGCGGGCGGGATGGGCGTGGTCTACCTCGGCTCCGACCGCAAGGGCCAGCGCGTCGCGCTGAAGGTCATCCGGCCCGATCTCGCGGAGGACCAGGAGTTCCGTTCGCGGTTCGCCCGCGAGGTGTCGGCGGCCCGCAGGATCCGCGGCGGCTGCACGGCGCGGCTGGTGGCCGCGGATCTGGAGGCGGACCGGCCCTGGTTCGCCACGCAGTACGTGCCCGGCCCCTCCCTGCACGACAAGGTGGCCGAGGAGGGGGCGCTGAGCGCGGCGGAGGCCGCCGCGGTCGGGGCGGCTCTGTCCGAAGGGCTGGTCGCGGTGCACGAGGCCGGTGTGGTGCACCGGGACCTGAAGCCCTCGAACATCCTGCTGTCGCCCAAGGGGCCGCGGATCATCGACTTCGGCATCGCCTGGGCGACCGGCGCCTCGACGCTCACGCACGTCGGCACCGCGGTCGGCTCCCCCGGGTTCCTCGCCCCGGAGCAGGTGCGCGGCGCCGCCGTCACCCCGGCCACCGACGTCTTCTCGCTCGGGGCGACCCTGGCGTACGCCTCGACCGGCGACTCGCCGTTCGGACACGGCAGCTCCGAAGTGATGCTGTACCGCGTCGTGCACGAGGAGCCCCACCTTCAGGGCGTGCCGGACGCGCTGGCGCCGCTGGTGCGGGCCTGCCTCGCGAAGGACCCCGAGGACCGGCCGAGCACGTTGCAGATCTCGCTGCGGCTGAAGGAGATCGCCGCGCGGGAGGCGCAGGGCCTGGGCGAACCGCGTCCGCCGGGGCCGCGCGCCGCCGAGGCCGACCGGCCCACCGGCAGGCTCGCGGACACCTACCTGGACCAGCAGCGCGTCGGCTACGCCGAGCAGCAGCGCGGACGGCGCCGCCCGCCCGGCCCGGCGAACGGGACGCCCGCCCCCCGGGGCGCCGCCCCTTCGCGCGGCGGCGCGTCCTCGCGCACCGGCGGGTCGTCCCGGGGCGGCACTCCGCGCGGGACCGGCTCGGCCGCGCGTCCCGGCGGCGGGCGGCAGACCCCGGCGCCCGGCGCCGGATCGCGTCCGACCGGCGGCGGCCGTCCGGCCCCGCGCGGCGGCGCCCGGCCCCCGGGGCCGCGCGGGACCTTGACCAGGCTGCGGCCCGCCAACCCCCGGCTGCTGCGGCAGCGGCTGTTCGTCTTCGTGGTGGTGACGCTGCTGGTCGCGCTGGGCATCGCGGCGGCCCAGGGCTGCCAGGGCCCCGCACGCGGTCTGGGCGGCGCCGCGCAGACGCGGGTGGGACGGGAGCAGCCACGGGAGCAGGCGTACGTGTCGGCGGAGACCGGCGCGCACCCGGACGGGCCGGACGCTCGGCGCCGTTCCCCGCACGAGGCTGGGTGACCCGCGCGGGCGGCGGCTCGGCCCGTGTGGGCGGGTGACGTACGGCGACGCCGACCGGTGTGGGCGGGTGACCTAGGGCCGCCCCCGACCTTGTGGTCCGATGCCCTACGACGATCCCCCACCGTGTGGCCCGATGACCCACGACGGCCCCCACCGTGTGGCCGGGTCATGTACGGCGACACCAGCCGGTGTGGGCGGATGACCTAGGCAAGCCCCCGACCATGTAGCCCGATGCCCTACGACGGCCCCCCATTGTGTGGCCCGATGAGCCACAACAGCCCCCGCATGTGTGGCCGTGTGACACAAGCAAGCGCGCTCCAACACGGCGGGCGTGGCAGCCGTTTGGTGTGCTGGGCGTGTCCGGCGTCAGCTCGTGCTGGGATGGAGGGGCGGCCGACGCTCAGGGCTGTTTCGCGTGCCGGGGCCTACGTCCCGAGCCGAGCCGTGTGTACGTCCCGAGCCGGGCCGTGTCATGCCCCGAGCCGGGCCGTCTCCACGTCCGGCCCGTGCCTACGCCTCGGACCTGCCCGTCGCCACCGCGTAGAAGGCGACCGCCGCCGCCGCGCCGACGTTGAGCGAGTCGACGCCGTGGGACATGGGGATGCGCACCCACTCGTCGGCGGCCGCGAGGGCCTGGCGGGACAGGCCGCTGCCCTCCGCGCCGAGCATCAGGGCCACCCGGTCCATGCGGTGCGGGGCGACCTCGTCCAGGGGCTTGGCCCGGTCGGCGGGGGTCAGCGCGAGGAGCGCGAAACCGGCCTCGCGGACCGCCTGGAGGCCGGTGGGCCAGGCGTCGAGGCGGGCGTAGGGCACGGAGAAGACCGCGCCCATGGAGACCTTGACGCTGCGTCGGTACAGCGGGTCGGCGCAGTCCGGGGAGAGCAGCACGGCGTCCATGCCGAGGGCGGCGGCGGAGCGGAAGATCGCGCCGATGTTGGTGTGGTCGTTGACCGACTCCATGACCGCGACCCGGCGGGCCGTGCCCAGCAGTGCGGCGGCCCCGGGCAGCGGTTTGCGCTGTAGGGAGGCGAGGGCGCCGCGGTGCACGTGGTAGCCGGTGACCTGTTCGGCGACCTCGGGGGCGACCGCGTAGACCGGGGCGGGGAGTTCTTCGATGACGTCGCGCAGGGCGTCGACCCACTTGGCGGAGAGCAGCATCGAGCGCGTCGCGTACCCGGCGTCGATCGCCCGGCGGATGACCTTCTCGCCCTCGGCGATGAACAGGCCCTCGGCGGGTTCGCGCCGACGGCGCAGCTCGACGTCGGTCAGGCCCGTGTAGTCGTGCAGACGCGGGTCGTCGGGGTCGTCGACGGTGATGAGGTCGGCCACGGAGAAAGACTGCCTTGTGTCGTCGGGGGCGCCGGCGGGCCTGCCTGAGCAGGACCCGCGGCGGGGGGCGGGGCGGGGAGGCGCGGGGTCACCCGGCGGCGGACCGGCCCACCGCGACGACCGGGCCGACGACGATGACCGCGGGCGGCCTCACGTCCTCGGCGCGCACGGTCTCGGCGACCGTCGCCAGGGTGGCGTCGACGCGGCGCTGGCCCGCCATGGTTCCCTCCTGGACGAGGGCGACCGGGGTGTCGGGGGACTTGCCGTGGGCTATGAGCGTCTCGGCGATCCCGCCTATCTTGTCGACGCCCATGAGGATCACCAGGGTGCCGGTGAGCTTCGCCAGGCTGGCCCAGTCGACCAGGGACCGCTCGTCATCGGGGGCCACGTGGCCGCTGACCACGGTGAACTCGTGGGCGACGCCGCGGTGGGTGACCGGGATGCCGGCCGCGCCGGGCACCGAGACGGAGCTGGTGATGCCGGGGACCACCGTGCACGGGACGCCGGCCTCGGCCAGGGCCTGGAGCTCCTCCATGCCGCGGCCGAAGACGTAGGGGTCGCCGCCCTTGAGCCGGACCACCGACTTGCCCTGCTTGGCGTGGTCGATGAGCGCGTGGTTGATCGCCTCCTGGGCCATGAAGCGGCCGTAGGGGATCTTCGCGGCGTCGATCACCTCGACGTGCGGCGGGAGTTCGGCGAGCAGGCCGCGCGGGCCGAGGCGGTCGGCGATGACGACGTCGGCCTCGGCGAGCAGCCGGCGCCCGCGCACCGTGATCAGGTCGGGGTCGCCGGGGCCGCCGCCGACCAGGGCCACGCCGGGCGTGCGGGTGCGGTGGTGCCGGGCGACGAGGGTGCCGTCGCGCAGCCCCGCCACGACCGCGTCGCGGACGGCCGCGGTGTGCCGCGGGTCGCGGTCCCGTGGGCTGCTGGTCAGGACGGCGACCGTGACGCCCTCGCTGCGGCCGGTGGCCGGGGTCCAGGCGGTGGCCGCGTCGGCGTCGTCGGCGCGGACGCACCACACGCGGCGCTGCTCGGCCTCCGCGGAGGCGCGGGCGTTGGCGTCCGCGTCGTCGGTGGCGATCAGCGCGTACCAGGCGCCGGCGAGGTCGCCGTCCCGGTACGGGCGCCGCTGCCAGGCGATCTCGCCCGCGTCCGCCATCGCCTCCACCGACGCGGTCGCCTCGGGCGAGACGAGGACGACGTCGGCGCCCGCCCCGACGAGCGCGGGCAGGCGGCGCTGCGCGACCTGGCCGCCGCCGAGCACGAGCACGCGGCGGCCGGTCAGACGGAGTCCTACAGGGTAGGCGGGGTGTTCGGCCATGGAAATGCGGCTCCTCGTCCGGACGACCGCGGCGCGGTGGCGGCGGGCGAAGCGTTGGGCACGGGCGCTACGGCTCCGGAGCGGCCCTGACGTGCGATGTGAGACGTGCGTTCAGCGTACGCCGGGCCGGGAGGTGCGCAGGAGCGCGTCCCCCGGCCCGCGACGGGGTCCGGCTGGGTGCGCAGGAGCGCGTCCCCCGGCCCGCGACGGCGTCCGGCCCGGTCGCCGGTTGCTTCTCGGTGACCGGTTACTTGTCGGTGACCGGTTGCTTGTCGGTCACTGGTTACTTCTCGGTGACGCCGGCCGAGTCGAAGGTCGCCACCTCGTGCATCGCCCGTGCGGTGCTCTGCACCAGCGGCAGGGCGAGCAGGGCGCCCGTCCCCTCGCCCAGGCGCAGGTCGAGGTCGACCAGCGGGCGCAGGCCGAGCTTGTTGAGCGCGGCGACGTGGCCGGGCTCGGCGCTGCGGTGGCCGGCGATGCAGGCCGCGAGCACCTCGGGGGCGATGGCGCGGGCGACCAGGGCGGCGGCCCCGGCGCTGACGCCGTCCAGGATCACCGGGGTGCGCAGGGAGGCGCCGCCGAGCAGCAGGCCGACCAGGGCCGCGTGCTCGAAGCCGCCGACCGCGGCGAGCACGCCGAGGGGGTCCGCCGGGTCCGGCTGGTGCAGTGCGAGGGCGCGGCGGACCACCTCGGTCTTGCGGGCCAGGGTCTCGTCGTTGATGCCCGTGCCCCGTCCGGTGACCTCGGCGGGGTCGGCGCCGGTGTAGACGGAGATCAGGGCCGCCGACGCGGTGGTGTTGGCGATGCCCATCTCGCCGGTGAGCAGCGCCTTGTTGCCGGCCGCCACCAGGTCGCGGGCGGTCTCGATGCCCACCTCGACGGCCTTCTTGACCTCTTCGCGGGTCATCGCCGCACCGGCGGTCATGTCCGACGTGCCCGCGCGCACCTTGCGGGGCAGCAGCCCGGGGGTGGCGGGCAGGTCGGCCGCGACGCCGACGTCGACGACGCACACCTCGGCGCCCACCTGCGCGGCGAAGGCGTTGCAGACCGCTCCCCCGCCGAGGAAGTTGGCCACCATCTGGGCGGTGACCTCCTGCGGCCAGGGGGTGACGCCCTGGGCGTGCACGCCGTGGTCGCCTGCGAAGATCGCCACGGCCGCGGGCTCGGGGATCGGCGGCGGGCACTGCCGGGACAGGCCGGAGAGCTGCGCGGAGATGATCTCCAGCATGCCGAGCGCGCCGGCCGGCTTGGTCATCCGCTTCTGCCGCTCCCACGCCTCGCCGAGCGCCTTGGCGTCCAGCGGGCGGATCTGCGCGATCGTCTCGGCCAGCAGGTCGTGCGGCGCCTCCCCGGGCAGCGCGCGGTGTCCGTACGTCTCCTCGTGGACCACCCAGGACAGCGGGCGGCGCTTGGACCAGCCCGCCTGCACCAGCTCGGGCTCGTCCGGGAACTCGTCGACGTACCCGACGCACAGGTAGGCGATGACCTCCAGGTGCTCGGGCAGGCCCAGGGCACGGACCATCTCGCGCTCGTCGAAGAAGCTGACCCAGCCGACGCCGAGGCCCTCGGCGCGGGCGGCCAGCCAGAGGTTCTCCACAGCGAGGGCGGCGGAGTAGGGGGCCATCTGCGGCTGGGTGTGCCGGCCGAGCGTGTGCCGGCCGCCCCGGGTGGGGTCGGCGGTGACGACGATGTTGACCGGGGTGTCGAGGATCGCCTCGATCTTCAGTTCCTTGAACTGCTTGGCCCGGCCCTTGGGCAGCGACTTGGCGTAGGCGTCGCGCTGCCGCTCGGCGAGTTCGTGCATCGCGCGCCGGGTGTCGGCGGAGCGGATGACGACGAAGTCCCAGGGCTGGGAGTGGCCGACGCTGGGCGCGGTGTGGGCCGCCTCCAGGACGCGCAGCAGCACCTCGTGCGGGATCGGGTCGGGGCGGAAGCCGTTGCGGACGTCGCGGCGCTCTCGCATCACCCTGAGCACGGCCTCGCGCTCCGCGTCGCCGTAGCCGGGCGCGGCCGGTCCGGCGGGCCGCCGGGCCGTGACCGGCGGGGCCGCGCCCTCGTGGCCTTCTCCGCCCTCTTCGCCCTCGGGGCCCTCTTCGCTCAGGTCGTCCTCGGCGATCCGGTCGCCCTGGTGTCGCTGGGCGTGGGGAGCCGCGCCCTGGGCGTCCAGGTCGTCCCTCCACTGGGCCGTCGCGGGCTCGGGCTCGGCGCCGTCGCGCGGGGCGGGCACACCGGCGACCGTCTGGTGCGCCGCGTCGGCGGCGGCCGGCTGCTGCTGGGCGTGCTCCGGCACGTCCTGGTCCGCCAGATCGTGATCGGCCTGGACCTGCTCCGTGGGGAGCACGAGCGGATGCGCCGGGGTCGGCGCCGGGTGCGGGGCGGTCGGCACGGCGCCCTCGGCGGGCGCGAAACGGCCCGAGGGCATGCCCGGTCGCGCCTGCGACGGAACGCCTTCGGCCAGCCCCGCCGCCGGTGCGGGACCGGCGGGCGGACCGACCGGGCCGGTCACGGGGGGCTCAGGCTGGGCCGCGAGGTGCGGGAACGCGTCCTCGGGCTCGGTCGCCCGCGCCGCGATCATCTGGTCCAGCGCCGATTCCGGCCCTGCGGCCGGGAGGGCGCTGCCGTCGTGGACGGTGAGGTGCGCGGGGGCGGCCGCCTGGTGGCCCTGGGCCTCGGAGGCTGTGTCCCGGGGGGCGGGGGCGGCCTCGGGAGCGGGCTGCGGCACAGCGGCGTGCGTGGCCTCAGAGACGGGGACGGCGGCGGCCTCGGGCGCCGCGAGGGTCCGCGGCGGGAGCGCGCCGGGCGCAGGCGCGGTGACGGGTCCCTGCTCCGCGAACTGGGCGGCGCCCTGCGGCGCTTCGGTCAGCGGCGCCGGTGCGGGAGCGTCCGGAAGGGGGGCGGCGGGGCCGGTGGCGGTCCCCAGCGGGGCGGGCTGCCCGGCCTCGGGCGCGGGCCCGGCGGGGGTCTCCGCGGTGGGGACCGCGGTCTCGGCGCCCTGCGCGGCCGTCGGCGCCGGTCCAGCGCCTTGGGCGGGCACGGCGTCCTGGGCGGGGGCGCCCGCGAGGACGTCCGCCGCCGGAAGGTGCACGGTCCCGGTCGCCGTCGCGGTGGCGTCCGCGCCGATGCCCTCCTCGACGGTCGCGGCGGGGGGCGCCGTCGCAGCCGCCGGGGCCGTGGGCGACGCGTCGGCGGGGACGCCGGGCCGCACGGCGGGAGTCGCGGTGGGCGTTCCGGCGGCCGACGGGTAACCGGCCTCGAACGTCGGGCCGTTCGGGACGTCGTGAACCGCCCCCGCGGTGAGGCCGGGCGCGACGGAGAATCCAGTGGAGGTGTCGGCGCCGTTCGGGTCGACGCCGGGCGCGACCAGGGCGTCGTCCTGGGCCGCGTGGCGCCAGGACTCGGGCTGCTCGCCGTCCGCCGCAGGCGCGCTGGGATGTCCCGCGCGCGTCTCGTCGCCCTCGGGGGCGGCCGCCGGGCCGGAGGCGCCCGCCTGGGCGGTGAGCCGGGCCATGGTCGCCTCCGCCGCGCCGAACGGCTCGGCCTCACCCGAAGCGAACGCCTCCGGGGCGACCGCCTCCAGGGCGTCGGGCGCCGACGCGGCCGCCTCCGAGGCGACCGCTCCCCCGGCGACCGCGTCGGGAGCGCCCGCCTCGGGACCGACAGACCCCGCGCCGACAGACCCCGCGCCGACCGCGTCCGCGTCAACGGCCTCCGGAGCCACCGCTTCCGCGTCCGGCGCCAGGGCCGGTGCGCTCGCGTCCGGCGCCGCGGCGGCCAGCGCCGCGTCGTGCGGCGGCTGGGCGCCCCAGGACGCGGGGCCCGGCGGCGCCGTGTCCGGCACTTGCTGCACGTCGAGGTAGTCGAGGCCGGCGGCGGGCGGTCCGGAGGGCCGGACCGGGGCGCCGGCCGGACCGCGGTCGGCGAGCGAGCGGACCGGGCTGGCGGAGGCGTCGGGGATCACGGGGCCCAGGTGCAGCGGCCGGCGCGGGGGCGCGGCGGCGGCCGCCGCGGCCACGACGGCCTCGGGCACGACCGCCTCGGCCGCGTGGTCGGGGTGCAGGACCCCGGTGAGGTCGACGGAGCCGGTGTCACGGCCGGCCGTCTCGTGCGGGCCCGGCTGGTGAACGGTCTCCAGGACCGGCTCCGGGGCGGGCGGCGGCACCTCGTTGCCCCAGGCTCCGTGGGAGCCCGGCAGAAGCAGCTCTTCGTCCTCGGCGGGCGACTCGGAGAGGTAGGTGTACGAGCCGTGCGCGGGGACGCCCGGCTGCTCCACCCTGCCTGCGCCCTCCGGCAGTCCCTCGCCCGGGACCTGGCCGGTGTCCGTCATGCGTACCCCTCGCCCATCGGTTAGTGCTTTCTACGACCTGCTCACCGGGGACGGCGCACCGACCGCCCCAGTGAAGAACGAGCGTCGGCGCCCAGCGGCACGAACGACCCGCCCGTAAAAGGCGACAAAGCCATTGAGTGGCATTGTCCTAGTCGTCCGGCTGCCGCGACTACATGATTCACCACGGTCCGCTGTGGACTGCGACACGTTGCGCGTCCTCCGGTTCCGCCGTACCGCATCCCCCGCGCAACGGGTGGGTTTTCCGGACAGGGAAGGAACATCGACGAAAGTCGACGAGCATTGCCGACCATCGTCGAACGAAGTTCCGGGGCCCCCAGTGCGGCACAACGATCGGCCAGCCTACCGCGCGCGGTACGACAACCCGATCACGGGGCGTGCTCCGCGAGCGTCCGGCCGTCGCGCCGAGGCCGCTGTCAGCGGGGCGACTCGCGCCGCACGATCTCTCCGGTGAGCAGGAACGCGACGCTCCGCTCCGTCTCCGTCCAGGCGCGGACGTCGAGTTCGACGGACTGGAGCAGGGCGCACTGGACGCGGTAGCCGTGCTCGGTGAGGTCGCGGCCGACGAGTTCGGCCTCGTCGCGGCTCACGGCGTGGGCGACGATGCGCTGCGGGCGGCGGTCGGCGACCGCGGAGGCCACGGCGGCGCCCCCGCCGCCGATCCGGACGACGTCGGGTTCCGGCAGGTTCTCCAGGATGTGCGGGGCGTCGCCGTGCACCACCTGCACCTGGACGCCGAAGGCGCGTGCGGCGGACTCGGTGCGGGCGCACGCCTGCGGGTCGCGGTCGACGGCGATGACGGCGGCGCCGCCGCGCGCGGCCTCGGCGGCGAACGCGCCGCTGCCGCAGCCGATGTCCCAGACCAGGTCGCCTAGGCGCGGGCCGAGCCGGGCGAGTTGGGCGGCGCGGAGCAGATCCGTTTCTCCCTCGCCGAGCGCGCCGCCGTAGGTCGCGGCGGGCTGGGTCCAGCCGCGCGGTCCCGCGGCCGGGTCGCGCCCGGCGATCCAGCCGCCGCCCTCGCCGGCGCCGGGGTGGCCGCCTACGACGATGACGACGTTGGGGTCGCGCCAGGTGTGGTCGGCGGCCTTGTCGGAGGTGACGACGGTGACCTGCTCGCGCTCGGTGCCGAGTTCCTCGCAGATGACGAAGGTGCGGTGCACGCCCTCCAGCAGCAGGCCGAGTTCGGCCGGGCCGGCGCCGGGGGCGGTCAGGACCGCGACCTTGGTGTGGGCGCGGCACACGTTCACCGCGCGTCGCAGGGTGCGTTTGTGGGCGACGACCACCTGCGCGTCGTCCCAGGGCATTCCGGCGCGGGCGAAGGCGGCGGCCACCGGGGAGACGGCCGGGACGACCTCGACCTCCAGGCCGAACTCCGGGGAGCGCAGGGTGCGCACCACTCCGAAGAAGGCGGGGTCGCCGTCGGCGAGCACCACGGCGGTTCCCCGGTGGTCGGCGATGCGGCGGCCGGCGAGGGAGACGCTGCCGAGGCGGACGCGCTGGGCCTCGGCGGGCACTTCGGGCAGCGTCAGGTGGTGGGGGGCGCCCGCCACGAGGGTGGCGGCGCCGAGGGCGCCGCGCGCCGCCTCGGTCAGCGGCGAGCCGTCCCAGCCGATCACCGTGACCCGGTCGGCCATCGTCGTCAGTCTCCTGGGGTGTCTCAGGGGGTGGGTGCGCTCGGGTCGTCGTGCGGACGGTCCACGTGGCGGCCTCGTGAGCGTACCCGGTCCGGCTGTGCGCCCGTGCACGGGGCCGGGGGCGCCGCCGCGCCTCCGGCCGGTTCGGGGTCAGTTCCAGTCGGCGAAGGACGAGAAGCCGCCCGCGTCGGCCAGTTGGTCGCCCATGCCCTCCAGATCCTCGGGCAGCAGGCTCCAGACGATGAGGTCGGTGCGGGTGTCGGCCCATTCGCCGCGGCCGTCCTTGGCGCGGGCGATCCAGGCGCCGCGCAGCACTCCCTCGCTGATGCAGCCGATCTTCTGGGCGACCTGCTGGGAGGCGGTGTTGTCGGCGGCGGTGCGCAGTTCCAGTCGCTCGAACCGGCGGTCCTGGAAGACCCATTGGGCGGTGGCCAGCGCGGCCTCGGAGGCGTAGCCCTCGCCGCGGGCCCAGGGGGCGACGACGTAGGCGATCTCGGTGGAGCGCACCCGCCAGTCGGTGTTGCGCAGGTGGACCGTGCCGACCAGGCGCTGGGTGAGGAACTCGTCGACGGCGAAGACTATGCCGCGGCCCTCGGCGCGCTCGGCCGGGGCGAGTTCGGTGATCCAGGCGTGGGCGTCGGCCTCGGTGTAGGGGTGGGGGGCGGAGGTCCAGGCGGTGACCAGTTCGTCGTTCATCATCTCGGCGAAGGCGGCGGCGTCGGACTCCTCCAGGGGGCGCAGGACCAACCGCTCCGTGCTGATGGAGACGTTGGGGAAGGTGCTCGTCATGCGCCGCTCCGTAACCTTCGGTGAGCTTTCATGGCCCGCTGAACTGCCCAGCATGCAGCATCGGAGCCCCGCGACGCACCACGGGGTCCACTCCCGGTGAGGGAGCGGACCCCGAGCGTGGTCGCGCGCAGACGTCCGCCCACGGCGGCCGGACGGGACCGCGGACGGAGCCGCCGGACGGGCCCGCGGCCTAGAAGGACGGGACGACCGAGCCCCGGTACTTCTCCTCGATGAACTTCTTCACCTAGGGCGAGGTGAGGAGCTTCCTCGGCCGGGCCCCCGCTCCCCCGTCGCCGGGGCGGGACGCGGCGGTATGCGCGCTCCGTAATAGGCTCGCCGCATGCTTGATGCCCTGACGCTGGCGACCGGCGTCGCCGCGTTGCTGCTCGCCGCCTGGTGCGGCTGGGCGGCCTACCGTGACCAGCCGACGAAGGACTGGCACTTCATCGGGATGGCCGTGGTCACCCTGCTGGCCCTGGTGCAGCTCGTGATCGGATTCGTGGCGCTGGCGCGGGGCGAGAAGCCGGACCAGGGCACGGCGATCTTCGTGGCCTATCTGCTGGGCGCCGCCGCCTGCGTCCCGGCCGCGGGCTTCATGTCGCTGGCCGAGCGCACCCGCTGGGGTTCGGTGACGGCGGCGGCCGGCGGAATCGTCCTCGCCGTGCTGGAAGTGCGGCTGTACGACATCTGGGGAGGGTGAGATGGCTGACGTCCAGGAGGAGACCGGCCGGCGGCGCAAACGGCTCATCGGCGGGCCCGGCATGCTGCTCGTCTGGTTCTACGGCGTGATGGTGGTCGGCGCCGTGTCCCGCTCCGCCTACCAGATCGCGACCGAGTTCGACCGGGCGCCGCTCGCCTACGCGCTGTCCGGCGTGGCCGGGTTGGTGTACGGCTTCATCACGTATTCGCTGGTGCGCGGCGGCGAGAGGGCCCGCAAGGCGGCGCTGGCGTGCTGCGCCGCCGAGCTGGCGGGCGTGCTGACGGTGGGGACGTGGACGATCGTCGAGCCGTCGGCGTTCCCCGACGCCACGGTGTGGTCGCAGTACGGGATGGGCTACCTGTTCATCCCGGTGCTGCTGCCGCTGACCGCGATGCGCTGGCTGCGCGGGGCGCGCTCGGTCACGCGGTAGCCGCGTAGTCCCCCGCCGGCTTGGCCGGCTTCTCCAGGACGATGCCCGTCACGCCGTCGGCGCCCTGCGAGACGTCCACGGTCCGGTAGCCCTCGCGCCGGTACAGCCGCAGGCTTCCCTCGCCGCGAGGGCCGGCGTGCAGGCGGAACAGGGTGGCGCCGCGCTCCGCGGCGAGGGCCGCCTCGGCCGCGCGCAGCAGCCGGGCGCCGATGCCGTGGCCTTGCAGGCGCGGGTGGACGCAGAGCCGGTCGATGGCGGCGGAGCCGTCCTCGGCGATCCGGCCGCGCACCGAGCCGACGACCTCGTCGCCGAGCCGGGCCACGACGACGCAGTCGGCGGCGACTTCCTCGCGCAGCGACTCCAGGGTCTGGACGAGCGGGTCGATGCGGTAGTCGCCGTAGAGCGCCGCCTCGCTCTGGAAGCAGAGGTACTGCAACTTCAGGATCTGCTCCGCGTCCTGCCCGGTCGCCGCAGAGATGGTCACGCTCATGCCCATGTGCGCACGCCTTCCGCTCATCTGATTCCCCGTGGTCCCCCACTCCTATCGCCGCGCCTCGTCGGCCGCAAGGTCCGGTGCGAGCAACCGGCGCAGACATCCCAGACATCGGGAACGTTCTGGGCCGAGACTGCCCTGTGAGATACCCAACTCCCCTGCGATCTCACGGTAGGTGAGGTCTCGCGGCGACAGCAGCGCCTCCAGCAGCCGGGGGCAGCGGCCGGGCAGCCGGCGCACCGCGTCGCCTAGGGCGCGGCGCCGGGCGGCGGCCAGGGCGAGCTGTTCGGGGCCGTGCTCGCCGTCGTCGGCGGGCTCCGGGCCGTAGGGCTGTTCGGCGCTGCGGGTGCGCTGGGCGCGGCGGGCCTCCCGGCGGACCGCGTCGCGCAGCCAGCCCTGCGGGTCGCGCGGCGGTCCGTCCGCTTTCAGGCGCTCCAGGAGCCGCAGCCAGACCGCCTGTTCCAGGTCGCCCGGTTCCGCTCCGGCGGCAGGCGCCTCCGCCGACGCCTCGGCGAGCAGCAGCGGGCGGAGGGCGGTGAGCATGTCGTGCGTCATATGCGGCACGACGCGGCCGTCCCGGCGCGGGTTGCCGGAACGGCCGCGGGTTCACTCCGTCGGGGCGAGCCGGTTCAGCGGTTGACGGACCGGCCCTTCAGGAAGGTCTCACGGGCGAGCAGGGCCGTGTCGGCGTTGTCGGTGAACAGGCCGTCGACGCCGGCGGCGAAGTACGCCTGGAACGCGCCGAAGGCGTTTCCGTAGCCGTCCGGGGCGGCGCCCTTGCGGAACTCGGCGGGCAGGAACGGGTTCTCGTTGCGCAGCGTGTAGGGGTGCAGGATCAGTCCGGCGGCGTGCGCGTCGCGCACGAGCGTGCTCGGGCTGCCGAGGCTTCCGTCCGCCGTCTTCGGGATGACCAGGTCGACGGTCGGGCCGATGCCCTGCGCGTAGGAGGCGATCTCCCGCAGGCCCTCGGGCCGGACGAGGTCGGCGACGGTGCGCGGGTCGCCGGACTGGACGAAGTCCCAGGGGCGGGACCCGGCGTCGGACAGCAGCACGACGAGCGGGTTGTCCACCAGCCGGTTCAGCCGCTGGACGCTGGTCGGCTCGAAGGACTGGAGGATGACCGGCGAGTCGTGGCGGTCCTTCCCGTACCGGCGCAGCAGCTTGGCGACGCGCTCCTCCAGCCCCAGGCCCAGAGCGCGGAAGTAGGTGGGGTGCTTGGTCTCGGGGTAGATCCACACCTGGCGGCCGCGGCGGCGGGTCTGCTCGTCCTGCCACCTCAGCACCTCTTCGAACGTGGGGATCTCCCAGCGACCGTTGTAGAGGGTGTTGTGCGGGCGGTTGGCCGGGATGCGCTCGACGGCGCGCAGCGTCTTCAGCTCGGCCAGGGTGAAGTCCTCGGTGAACCAGCCGGTGACGGCGGTCCCGTCGACGGTCTTCGTGGTCCTGCGACCGGCGAACTCGGGGTGGTCGGCGACGTCGGTGGTGCCGCCGATCTCCGGCTCGTGCCGGCAGACGAGGTGGCCGTCCCGGGTCGGCACGAGGTCGCCTGCCTCGACGACGTGGGCGCCGAGGTCGAGGGCCAGGTCGTAGGAGCCGAAGGTGTGCTCGGGCCGGTAGCCTGCGGCGCCCCGGTGGCCGATGACCGTCGGCGCGGGCAGGCTCGCGAGGCCGCCGCCGCGGCGACCGCCGGCCTTGCCCCGCGCCGCCGCGGCGGCCGTCCCGGGCAGCCCGAGCACGGCGCCCCCGGCGCCGAGCACCGCGGCGCCCAGCACCGCCCGGCGACCGGTCCCGGTCCCGCCCGCGGCTTCCTCTCGCGTCCCGGCTCGCTCGTCCGGCGCTTGCGTTCCCATGTCCGCCTCCTGCCCGTCGTGTCCTGCGTGCGCGCCGATCGTAGGGGTGCGTACATGACATACAAGCGGACGCGCGCGGAACACGGAGACGACGGCGGATGTCGCACCCGGGCCGCACGGGTGACGCCCCGTCGGCCCGGGACGGCGGACGTCCGGCGCCCGGAACGCGGCGGGGCGCGGAGGGGCGCGGCGCGAGGTGCGGCGCGAGGTGCGGCGCGAGGTGCGGCGCGAGGTGCGGCGCGAGGTGCGTCACACCGCACCCGTCCGGTCACCCGGCGCGACAGGGCGTCGACGCAGGTGAGCGTACGTCAAGAGGGCATATGGCCGGTGTGCCCGATGTGCAATCGGGCGCGAACCGCGAGTAATGTCCTCACCTGCACAGACTCATACAGATCCGCTTGACACCGGAGGGCCCGTTGTCCCGCTTCGCGCTCATCAAGGCAGTGCTCGGTCCGATCATGCGCCTGATGTTCCGCCTACGGGCGGAAGGCGCGGAGCGCATCCCCGGCGAAGGCCCGGTCATCCTGGCCGGCAACCACCTCACGTTCATCGACTCGATGATCCTGCCGCTGGTCTGCGACCGTCAGGTCTTCTTCATCGGCAAGGACGAGTACGTGACCGGGAAGGGCTTCAAGGGCCGGCTGATGGCCTGGTTCTTCACCGGCGTCGGCATGGTCCCGGTCGACCGGGACGGCGGCCGGGGCGGCGTCGCGGCGCTGATGACGGGCCGCCGGATCCTGGAGGAGAACAAGATCTTCGGCATCTACCCCGAGGGCACCCGCTCCCCCGACGGCCGCCTCTACCGGGGCCGTACCGGCATCGCCCGGCTCACCCTCATGACCGGCGCCCCGGTCGTCCCGTTCGCCATGGTCGGCACCGACAAGCTCCAGCCGGGCGGCTCCGGCCTGCCCCGGCCGGGCAAGGTCGTCGTCCGCTTCGGCGAGCCGATGGAGTTCTCCCGCTACGAGGGCATGGACCGCGACCGCTACGTGCTGCGGGCGGTGACCGACTCGGTGATGACCGAGGTCATGCGGCTGTCGGGCCAGGAGTACGTCGACGTGTACGCCACCAAGGCGAAGGCGGCTTAGCACCGCCGCGGCCGCCGCCTGTGGGCTCCGTCCACTCGGCGGCCGTGCGGCCGCGCGCCCGCGCGCTTCCCGCCCCGCGGTCCACGGACCGTGGGGCGGTCGGCTTCACAGCTTCTGGCCCTTCAGCAGGAACCAGGCCGCCGCGGCGGTGGCGAGCAGCACGGCGGCGCCCGTGCCGCAGGCCAGGTGCAGGCCGTGCACGAACGACTCGCGCGCCGCGGTCAGCAGCGCGCCGCCCGCGCCGCCCGGCAGGCCGGCCGCCGCCTCCACCGCGCCGCCCAGCGACTCGCGGGCCTGGGGCGGCGTCCCGGCGGGACCGGTGAAGTCACGGTAGGCGGCGGTCACGACCGAGCCCAGCAGGGCGATGCCCAGGGCCGCGCCGAGTTCGTAGGCCGTCTCGGAGACCGCCGAGGCCGCGCCCGCCTGCTCCTTGGGGACGCTCGCCAGGATCACGTCGGCGGTGACGGTGAAGGAGAACCCCGCGCCCACGCCGACCACCAGCAGGGCGGTCCCCAGCAGCGGGTAGCCGGTGGTGCGTTCGAGGGTCGTCAGCGCGGCCAGCGCCCCTCCGACGGCGGCCAGGCCGCCGGAGACCACGGCGCGGACCGAGAGGCGCCGGGCGGCCCGGCCGGCCGCCAGACCGGCGGCCACCGCGCCCGCGGCCGCGGGCAGCTCGGCCAGCCCGGCCTCGAACGGTCCCCGTCCCTGCACCAGTTGCAGGTACTGGGAGAGGAAGAACACCAGCCCGGACATGCCGAGCACGGTCAGCAGGTCGGCCAGGACGGCGCCGCTGAAGCCGCGGTCGCCGAACAGCCTGACGTCCAGCAGCGGATGGGGCAGCGCCCGCTGCCTGCGCACGAACCAGTACAGCGCGGCCGCCCCGGCGGCGCCGGCGGCGAGGGCCGTCCCGGAGACTCCGCGGGCCGCGGTCTCCTTGATCGCGTACACGACGGCGATCACGCCGACCAGCGACAGCAGCACGCTCATCAGGTCCCACGGACCCGGCGCCGGGGTGCGCGACTCGGGCAGCAGCCGGGCCCCGACCAGGACGAGGACCGCCATCACGGGCAGGTTGATCAGGAAGACCGAGCCCCACCAGAAGTGCTGGAGCAGGAAGCCGCCCGCGATCGGCCCCACGGCCGTGCCGGCGGAGGCGGTCGCACCCCAGACGCCGACCGCGATGCTCCGCTCGCGCGGGTCGTGGAACAGGTTGCGGATCAGGGCGAGCGTGGCGGGCATCAGGGTCGCGCCCGCGACGCCGAGCAGGGCGCGGGCCAGGATCATCAGGCCGGGCGTGCTCGCGTACGCGTTGAGCACGGACACGGCGCCGAACGCCGCGGCGCCGGTCAGCAGGACGCGCTTGCGGCCGACGCGGTCGCCCAGGCTGCCCATGGAGACGAGCAGACCCGCGATGACGAACGAGTAGACGTCGCCGATCCACAGCAATTGGGTGCCCGAGGGCTTCAGGTCCTCGCTGAGGTACGGGGTCGCGAGACCGAGGACGGTCGCGTCCACGGCCACCAGCAGCACGGCGAGGACGAGGACGGCGAGCGCGAGCCATCGGCCCGGACGCTGCTCCGTGTCCCCCGTCGCGGCCGCCGGCCGCAGGGTGCCGGTCATGATTCCTCTCTCCGCAGTGCGCCGCCGAGCAGCAGCTCGACGATCATGTGGGTGAAGTCCCGGGAGGCGACGCGTCCCTCCGACACCGCCCAGGCGCCGGAGGCCAGCAGGCCCCACAGCGCCTCGGTGAGCCAGGCGGGGGTCAGGTCGATGCGGAACTCGCCGGCCGCCTGACCGCGCCGGAACAGCGCCGCGACGGGGGCGTCGAGCCGGGCCCAGCCCTCGTTCTGCCCCTCGCCCTCGAACAACTGGTTCTCGGTGTAGAGGAAGGACAGCAGGGCGGCGGCCGGTTCGATCGCCCGCACCAGGCGCCGTACGGCCTCGCGTGCGGGTCCTTCCTCCAGCCGGGCGGCCTCCAGCGCGGCCTCGCACTCGGCGAGCCCCAGCGACTCCAGCGCCCGCACCAGGGCGTCCCGTCCGGCGAAGTGCCGGTGCAGCGTGGCCCGGCTGACGCCGGCCGCCTTGGCCACCTCGTCCATGGTCGCGGTGGCTTTACGGGTCAGCAGGGCCGCGGCGCTGCGCAGCACGAGGTCACGGTCCAGAGGCATGAGACAAGTGTAAGCTTTTTGAGACGTCAGTGTCTCATTCGGGGCGTGAGCGGCTCAGTTCGACGGGCGTCAGTCAGCGCCGGGGCAGGCGGCGGCGTCAGGGCGGCCATCAGCGGCCAGGGCTTGTGTCAGTGCGAGGGCGGGCGTCAGTGCTCAGGGCGTGCGTCAGTGCCAGGGCAGACGTCAATGCGGGCGTAGGCGTCAGTGCGACGGCGTATGTCAGTGCCAGGGCAGGCGTGCGCGCCGCTCCCAGTACGCGGCGGGCGCCTCGGCCAGGGCGGCGAGGCGGTCCCGTTGGCCGTCGTCGAGGTCGACGACCGCGGCGTGCAGGTTGGAGGCGAGCTGGCCGGTGGTCGCGGCGCCGGAGAGGACGACGCCGGTCCAGGGCTGGCAGAGCACGAGCGCGAGCGCGACCGCGTCGCAGCTCGCCCCGGTCTCCTCGGCCACCGTCTTCAGGGCGTCCGGCGCGTGGGGCGCGGCGAGCCGCCCGTTGGCCATGCCCTCCTTCACGATCACCGTGAGCCCCGCGTCGTGCGCCTCGGCGAGGGCCGCGGCGGCGGAGGTCTCCAGGGCGTTGTACGTCGACTGGACGGTGCGGAAGAGGGGTTCGCCGCCGACGGTCACGGCGAGGGCCGCGCGGATCGCGTCGGCCTGGGCGGGGCCGCTGGTGGAGAAGCCGACGGTGACGCCCCGCGCGGCGGCCTCGGCGAGCGAAGCATGCAGCTCGCGGTCGGTGAGGGCGGGGCTGTCGGGGGTCACCGAGTGGATCTGGTAGAGGTCGAGCCGGTCGCCGAGCAGGGCCGCGGTCTCGGCGCGCTGGCGCTCGTAGGCCGCCGGGGAGTGGTCCTTGACCTCGTGCCGCTCGGCGTCGGCGCTCCAGCCGGCGGTGTAGGTGTAGCCCCACTTGCTGCCGACCACCACGTCGTCGGCGTCGGGGCGGCCGTCCAGCCAGTCGGCGAGGAACTCCTCGGAGCGGCCGTAGGAGCGGGCGGCGTCGACGTAGCGCACGCCCTGGGCGTAGGCGGCGTCGAGAAGGTCGCGGGTCCGCTCGCGCAGGGCGTCGACCGTGCGGTCGGCGGGCAGGTCGCGGTCGCGGCCGAGGGTGATGTACCCGGGGCGCCCGACGGCGGCCAGGCCCAGGCCGAGGCGGCAGGTGGGCGTGGTCGCCGAGGCCAGTCGGGCGAAGGACATCGCGGGCTCCGTCTCGTCGGTTCCGTGCGGCTGTCGACCGATCTAGGGCGCGCTTCGGAAGTCCCGTCTGCCCTGCGGGCGGACGGGACCACTATCGAAACACGCCCTGGTGCGGTGGCCGAATCCAGTGCTGTGGCCGAACAGGCGTGCCGGTGAGCCTCTCCGGCCGCAGCGCCGGCCGCGACGCCCTGCTCGCGTGCGGCCGGCTACCTCCGGGCGTCCGCCCAGGCGTGCTGCGCGGCGACGTCCGCCTTGACCTCGGCGAGCTGCACCGCGACGGCCGCGGGGGCGGTGCCGCCGCGGCCGTCGCGCGAGGCGAGCGCGCCGGGCACGTCGAGCACGGTGCGCACCTCGGGGGTCAGGTGGGCGGAGATCTTCGCGAACTGCTCGTCAGTCAGCTCGTCCAGCTCCTTGCCCTCGGCCTCGGCGGCCTTCACGCACTCGCCCGCGACCTCGTGCGCCACCCGGAACGGCACGCCCTGCCGCACCAGCCACTCGGCGATGTCGGTGGCCAGGGAGAATCCGGCCGGCGCCAGCTCCTCCAGGCGCTCGCGGTGGACCGTGAGGGTGGCGAGCATGCCCGTGAAGGCGGGCAGCAGCACCTCCAACTGGTCGCAGGAGTCGAAGACCGGCTCCTTGTCCTCCTGGAGGTCGCGGTTGTAGGCGAGCGGGAGGGCCTTGAGGGTGGCGAGGAGGCCGGTGAGGTTGCCGATCAGCCGGCCCGACTTGCCGCGGGCCAGCTCGGCGATGTCCGGGTTCTTCTTCTGCGGCATGATCGAGGAGCCGGTGGAGAAGGCGTCGTGCAGGGTCACGAAGGAGAACTCCTTCGTGTTCCAGAGGATGATCTCCTCGGCGATCCGGGACAGGTCCACGCCGATCATCGCGGTGACGAAGGCGAACTCCGCGGCGAAGTCACGGGAGGCCGTCCCGTCGATGGAGTTGCCGACGCTGCCGCGCTCGAAGCCCAGGTCGCGTGCCACCGCCTCGGGGTCCAGCCCGAGCGAGGAGCCGGCCAGGGCGCCCGAGCCGTAGGGCGAGACGGCCGTGCGCTCGTCCCACTGGCGCAGCCGCTCCGCGTCCCGGGCGAGGGACTGCGCGTGCGCGAGGACGTGGTGCGCGAAGAGGACGGGCTGGGCGTGCTGGAGGTGGGTGCGGCCGGGCATCGCCAGGTCCGGGTGGGCCTCGGCGAGGCCGATCAGCGCGTCCTGGAGGTCGGCGATCAGGGCGCCCAGGATCCGGGCGTGGTCGCGCAGGTACATGCGGAAGAGGGTGGCGACCTGGTCGTTGCGCGAGCGGCCGGCGCGCAGCTTGCCGCCCAGCTCGGGGCCCAGGCGCTCCAGCAGGCCGCGCTCCAGGGCGGTGTGCACGTCCTCGTCGGCGACCGTGCCGGTGAACGAGCCGTCCGCCACGTCCGCCTCCAGCCGGTCCAGTCCGGCGAGCATCCGGGTCAGCTCGTCCTCGGTGAGCAGTCCGGCGCGGTGCAGCACGCGGGCGTGGGCGCGGGAGCCGGCGAGGTCGTAGGGCGCGAGCCGCCAGTCGAAGTGGACGGACGCGGACAGCTTGGCCAGGGCCTCGGCGGGACCGTCGGCGAAACGGCCGCCCCAGAGCCGGACGTCGCCGCTGTTGCTGCTCACTTGCGTGCTCCTCGCGATGGCGGTGGGTGACCGGGCGTGCGCGTCAGGCTACGCCTGAAGAGACCCGCACGGCTTGCATGATTATGCAAGGTGACGCATGGATCGTCAATCGCCGGTCTCCCCCGCGCTTCCGGCTCCTTGAGCCAGGCGGACGGGAATCCGGGAGAATCACCGGACATGGGAAAGACGTACGAACGCATCGACGGCAGGCTCCGCACGTTCATCGAGGAGCAGCCCCTGTTCTTCACCGCCACCGCCCCGCTCTCCCCGGACGGCACGGTCAACCTCTCCCCCAAGGGACTCAAGGGATCCTTCGCCGTGCTCGACGAGCACACCGTGGCCTACCTGGACTTCGCCGGGTCCAACGCGGAGACCGTCGCCCACCTGCGGGAGAACGGCCGGATCACCCTGATGTGGTGCGCCTTCCAGGGACCGCCGAACATCGTGCGCGTGCACGGGCGGGGCGAGCCGGTCTTCCGCGACGACCCGCGCCTGCCCGGACTCCTCGCCCGCTTCCCGGACCTCGACGCCACCCCGCACGGGCTGCGCGCGGTCATCGTCGTGCACGCCGAACTGGTCCGGGACACCTGCGGCTACGCGGTCCCGCTCATGGCCTACGAGGAGGACCGCGACCTGCACGCCCGGCGCTTCGCCCGCGAGGACGACGCCTCGCTGAATGACTACTTCGCCAAGAAGGACCACGTGGCGGTCAGCCTGGACGGGCTGCCCGGACTCCCGCTGCCGCTGCCGCCGTCCCCCGCCGCCGGGACGCCCGCCACCGCGACGTGACCGCCTCCCGCGGGCGACCGCGAGACCCCGGCCGCCTCGCGCGTCGCCCGCGCTGAACGCACCGCCGCCGTGGCACGTACTGCAAGGCCGGGAGGCCACGCCGCCCGCCCCTTGCCCCGTCCACGGAGGAACCGTGACCACCACGCTCGCAGGAGGCCGCGCCGCCCGGCGCCAGACGATGCGCCGGATCCGGCCGCGCCGCTCCCCCGCCGTCCCGCTGCTGCTCGCCGTGGGAGCGGGCGCGGCGGGCGTGCTCTGGCTGTGGTGGACGAACACCCCGTCGATCGCCGACACCACCGGGCGGATCCTGGGCGCGGGCCGGATCACCGGGCTGCTCGCCGGGTACCTGATGGCGCTGGTCGTGCTCCAGATGGCCCGGGTGCCCGCGCTGGAGCGGCGGGTCGGCTCCGACCGGGTCGCCCGCTGGCACGCGATGAGCGGGCGGTACACGCTCACCCTCGTCCTCGCGCACGTGTTCCTCGTCATGTGGGGCTACGCGCGCCAGGCGGGCAGGCCGCTGGGCCAGATCGTGCAGCAGACCGTCGACTCCGTCGAGCATCTGCCCGACATGGGCAAGGCCGCCGTCGGCGCCGGGCTGCTCACAGCGATCGGGCTGGTCTCCATGGGCCCGGTGCGCCGCCGGATGCCGTACGACACCTGGTACTACATGCACCTGTTCACCTACGCGGCGGTGTTCCTGACGTTCTGGCACCAGATCGCCGACGGCAACGACTTCGCCGTGGCGCCGGCCGCGAAGACCTTCTGGTACGGGCTGTACGGCGCGGTGACCGCCCTGGCCCTCTGGTACCGGGTGCTCACCCCGATCCGGATGAACGTCAAACACCGGATGCGGGTGGAGGCCGTGGTCGAGGAGGCGCCCGGGATCGTGTCGGTGCTGATCAGCGGGCGCAAGCTGCACCGGATGGGCGCGCAGGCCGGGCAGTTCTTCCGGTGGCGGTTCCTCGCCCCGGGCATGCGCTTCAGCTCGCACCCCTACTCGCTGTCGGCGGCGCCCCGGCCGGAGCGGCTGCGCATCACCGTCAAGGCCATCGGCGACCACAGCGCCCGGCTGCGCGAGCTGCGCCCGGGGACCCGCGTGTGGGCCGAGGGGCCCTACGGCGCGCTGACCGCGGCCCGGCGCAGCCGCGGCAAGGTGCTGCTGGTCGCGGGCGGGGTCGGGATCACGCCGATGCGGGCGCTGTTCGAGACGCTGCCCGGCGCCGCCGGTGACATCACCCTGCTCTACCGGGCCAACAGCACCCAGGACCTGGCCCTGTGGGACGAGCTGGCGAAGATCGCCGAGGAGCGCGGCGCCCGGCTCATGTACGCGGTCAACAGCCCCGGGGGCGAACGCCCCGACATCTCCGCCGAGTCCCTGCGGCGGAAGATCGCCGACGTCGACCGGCACGACGTCTTCCTGTGCGGGCCGCCCGGCTTCGCCCAGTCGGTGTACGAGGCACTGCGCGGCGCGGGGGTCCCCGCCCGGCGCATCCATCACGAGTCGTTCGAGATGTGAGCGACGGTACGTCAGGAGCTGCACAGCCATGAGGAAGAGCCACCCCCTGCGCCGCGCGGTGCTCGCGGGCGCCGCCACCGTGTCCGGGATCGTGCTGCTGCTGTCGCTGAAACCGGCGTCCGGGCCGGCCTCCGACGCGGCGGCCGGTCCGGCGCCGCAGCGGACCGCGGCGGCCAACGAGTCGCCGCAGGGCGGCAGCGGCGCGCAGCGCACCGGCGCGCGGACCGTGACCGGCGACGCGGCGCAGACCCAGTACGGCATCGTGCAGGTCCGGCTGACGGTGAGCGACGGGAAGATCGTCCGGTCCGAGGCGGTCCAGGCGCCCAAGGGCGGCCTCAGCGACCAGAAGACCGCCATGGCCGTGCCCCGGCTGAACCGGGAGGCGGTCGCCGCGCAGAGCGCGGACATCGACGCGGTGTCCGGGGCGACGTACACCAGCGGCGGCTACCAGCGGTCGCTTCAGTCGGCGCTGGACCGGGTCCGTGGCTGAGGCGGCGCCGCCGCGTGCTCCCGCCGCGGTGCGTCACGTGGAGGAGGTCATGGGGACGGTCTTCTCCTTCGACGTCCGCGGCGGGGACCCGGAGGCGGTCGGGGCCGCGCTGCGCGAGGCGGCCGCCGGACTGCACCGGGTCGACGAGGTGTTCAGCACCTACCGCGACGACAGCCAGATCTCCCGGCTGGCCCGCGGCGAGCTGACCGTGGAGGACTGCGATCCGGAGGTCGCCGAGGTGCTGCGGCTGGGCACCGTGGCGGAGCGGGTCAGCGGGGGCTGGTTCGGCATGCGGCACCGGGGCCCGCTGGATCCGACCGGGATCGTCAAGGGCTGGGCGGCCGAACGCGCGGCCCGGCGGATCGCGGCGGCCGGAGCGAGCGGGGTAAGCGTGAACGGCGGCGGGGACGTGCAGTTGCTGGGTTCGCCCGAGGCGGACCGGCCCTGGCGGATCGGGGTGTCCGATCCGCTGCGTCCGGGCGCGCTGGCGGCGGTGGTGTCCGCGGCCGGCGTCGGGGAGCTGGCCGTGGCCACCTCCGGCACGGCCGAGCGCGGCGCCCACATCCACGACCCGCACACCGGCCGTCCCGCGCTGACCGACCTGGTGTCGGCGACCGTGATCGCGCCCCGGCTGACCTGGGCCGACTGCTGGGCGACGGCCGCGTTCGCCCGGGGGGCGCGGGACGCCCTGCGCTGGCTCCAGGCACTCCCCGGGGCGGAGGCCCTGCTGATCACCGCGGACGGCGAGGTGCACTGCACAGACGGTCTCGCCGCCCGGCTCGGGTGAGCTGTGCGGCTCGGCTTACCCGGCTGCGCGGCCGGGTGAGCCGTGCGGTTCGGCTTACCCGCCTGCGCGGCTCGGGGAGCCGCCCGCCCGGGTCGGCTGACACGCCTTCCCGGTCGGGTGACCCGTCCGCCGGGCTCGGCTGACACGCGCGGCTCGGGTGATGCCGCTGCCCAGCTTGGCTGACGTACCCGCCCGGCTCGGCTGACCCGCCCGCGCGGGCCCTGCCGGCGCGACCCGCCCCGGGGCCCCGGGGCGCGTTCAGTGTCCGTTCTGGGCCAGTCGCAGCAGGTGGTCGGCCAAGGCCTGGCCGCCGTTCGGGTCCCGGCTGATCAGCAGCAGCGTGTCGTCGCCCGCGATGGTGCCGAGGATGTCGTGCAGCTCGGCCTGGTCGATCGCGGACGCCAGGAACTGCGCCGCCCCCGGCGGCGTGCGCAGCACCACGAGGTTGGCAGAGACCTCCGCGGAGATCAGCAGCTCCTGGGAGAGCCGCCGCATCCGCTCCTCCTTCGCCGACTCCCCCAGCGGCGCGCGCGGGGTGCGGAAGCCGCCCTCGCTGGGCACCGCGTAGATGAGGTCGCCTTCGGTGTCGCGGATCTTCACCGCGTTCAGCTCGTCCAGGTCCCGGGAGAGCGTCGCCTGGGTGACGCTCAGCCCGTCGTCGGCGAGGAGCTTGGCCAACTGGCTCTGCGAGCGCACCGGCTGGCGGTTGAGGATGTCCACGATCCGGCGGTGGCGCGCGGTGCGGGTCTGCGGCACGGCGGCCCCGCCCGCCCCGGCGTCGGCGGCGGCGTCCTGGTGATCCTGTGCCTGGCTCATCCTCGTCCCATTCTCCGGATCATCCGACCCCCTCGGCCCGCTCGGCCCCTTCGGCCCCCTTGGCTTCGTCAGCCCCGGCGACCCCAGCAGCCCCAGCAGCCCCGGCGGCCCCAGCAGCCCCGGCGGCCCCAGCAGCCCCGGCAGCCCCGGCAGCCCCGGCAGCCCCGGCAGCCCCGGCAGCCCCGGCAAGGATGCCGGGCAGCGCCCCGAGGAACGCGTCCACCGCGTCGTCGCCGAGGTTCAGCGGGGGCATCAGCCGTACGACGTCGGGGGCGGGCGCGTTCACCAGGAACCCGGCCTCCTGGGCCGCCTGCTGCACATGTGGCGCGTGCGGTCCGGTGAGCACGATACCCAGGAGCAGGCCGGCGCCCCGCACGTGGTCGACCAGCGGGTGGCCCGCGGACTCCACGCCCTCGCGCAGCCGCTCGCCCTGCCGCTTGACGTTCTCCAGCAGCCCCTCGCCGGCGATGGCGTCGAGCACGGCGAGTCCGGCGGCGCAGGCCACCGGGTTGCCGCCGAAGGTCGTGCCGTGCTGGCCCGGCTGGAACAGGTCGGCGGCGCGGCCGAAGGCGACGACGGCGCCCAGCGGCAGCCCGCCGCCGAGCCCCTTGGCCAGCGTGACCACGTCCGGGAGGACGCCCTCGTGCGCCTGGTAGGCGAACCAGTGCCCGGTCCGCCCGACGCCGGTCTGCACCTCGTCGAGCACGAGCAGCGCGCCGGTGGCCGCCGTGATCGCCCGAGCCGCCTTCAGATAGCCGGGCGGGGGCGGCACGACGCCGTTCTCGCCCTGGATCGGCTCGATGACGACGAGGGCCGTCTCCTCGGTGACGGCGGCGGCCAGCGCCTGGGCGTCGCCGTAGGGCACGTGGGTGACGTCGCCGGGCAGCGGCAGGAACGGCGCCTGCTTGCCGGGCTGGCCGGTGAGCGCGAGGGCGCCCATGGTGCGGCCGTGGAAGCCGCCCTGGGCGGCGACCATGTGCCGGCGGCCGGTCAGCCGGCCGATCTTGACGGCGCCCTCGTTGGCCTCGGCCCCGGAGTTGCAGAAGAAGACCCTGCCGTTGCGGCCGAAGAGCTGGAGCAGCCGTTCGGCGAGAGCGACGGGCGGCTCGGCCACGAACAGGTTGGAGACGTGCCCGAGGGAGGCGATCTGCCGGCTGACGGCCTCGACCACGGCGGGGTGGGCGTGGCCGAGCGCGTTGACCGCGATGCCGCCGACGAAGTCCAGGTACTCCTTGCCGTCGGCGTCCCACAGCCGGGCGCCCTCGCCGCGCACCAGGGGCAGCCGCGGGGTGCCGTAGTTGTTCATGAGCGCGCCCTGCCAGCGCGCGGTCAGCTCCTGGTTGCCCGTCATGACGACGCCCCCTCTGCGCTGTCGGGCACGACCATGGTGCCGATGCCCTCGTCGGTGAAGATCTCCAGCAGGATCGAGTGCTGCACCCGGCCGTCGATCACGCGGGCCGTGCGGACGCCGTTGCGGACGGCGTGCAGGCAGCCCTGCATCTTCGGCGCCATGCCGGAGGACAGCTCCGGCAGCAGTTTTTCGAGCTGGGTCGCGGTGAGCCGGCTGATCACCTCCTCGGAGCGCGGCCAGTCCTCGTAGAGGCCCTCGACGTCCGTGAGGACCATGAGGGTCTCGGCGCCCAGCGCAGCAGCGAGTGCCGCAGCCGCCGTATCAGCATTGACGTTGTAGACATGTCCGTCGTCCTCGGAGCGGGCGATCGAGGAGACGACCGGGATGCGGCCGTCGGCGAGCAGCGCCTCGATGGCGCCGGTGTCCAGGGCGGTGATCTGGCCGACCCGCCCGAGGTCGACCGGCGTCCCGTCGATCTCGGGGGTGTGCTTGACGGCGGTGATGGTGTGCGCGTCCTCGCCGGTCAGGCCGACCGCGAGCGGGCCGTGCCGGTTGAGCAGGCCGACCAGCTCGCGCTGCACCTGCCCGGCCAGCACCATGCGCACGACGTCCATGGCGTCCTCGGTGGTGACCCTCAGCCCCGCCCTGAACTCGCTGACGATGCCGTGCCGGTCGAGGGCGGCGCTGATCTGGGGGCCGCCGCCGTGCACCACGACGGGCTTGAGCCCGGCGTGCCGCAGGAAGACGACGTCCTGGGCGAAGGCGGCCTTCAGCTCCTCGTCGACCATGGCGTTGCCGCCGAACTTGATGACGACGGTCTTGCCGTGGTGCCGGGTGAGCCAGGGCAGCGCCTCGACGAGGGTCTGGGCCTTGGGCAGGGCGGTGTGCCTGCGTGTGCCGCTCATGAGGAGTACGCGCTGTTCTCGTGGACGTAGTCCGCGGTGAGGTCGTTGGTCCAGACGGTCGCGGTCTGGGACCCGGCCGCGAGGTCGGCGACGATGTGCACCTCGCGGTAGCGCATGTCGACCAGGTCGCGGTCCTCGCCGACGCCGCCGTTCTTGCACACCCAGACGCCGTTGACGGCGACGTTGAGCTGGTCGGGCTCGAAGGCGGCGGAGGTGGTGCCGATCGCGGACAGCACGCGGCCCCAGTTGGGGTCCTCGCCGTGCACGGCGCACTTGAGGAGGTTGCTGCGGGCGACGGCGCGGCCCACCTCCACGGCGTCGTCCTCGGTCGCGGCGTTGATCACCTCGACCTTGATGTCCTTGGTGGCGCCCTCGGCGTCGCGGATGAGCTGCTGGCCGAGGTCGTCGCAGACGGCCCGTACGGCCTCGGCGAAGTCACCGTGGTCCGGGGCGATCCCGGCGGCCCCGGAGGCGAGCAGCAGGACGGTGTCGTTGGTGGACATGCAGCCGTCGGAGTCGAGGCGGTCGAAGGTGACCCGAGCGGCGGCGCGCAGGGCCAGGTCCAGGGCGTCGCCGTCGAGGTCGGCGTCGGTGGTGAGGACGACGAGCATGGTGGCCAGGCCCGGGGCGAGCATGCCGGCGCCCTTGGCCATGCCGCCGACGGTCCAGCCGTCCCGGGTGACGACGGCGGTCTTGTGGACGGTGTCGGTGGTCTTGATGGCGATGGCGGCCTTCTCGCCGCCGTGCTCGGAGAGCTGGGCGGCGGCCGTCTCCACGCCCGGCAGCAGCTTGTCCATGGGGAGCGGGACGCCGATCAGGCCGGTGGAGCAGACGGCGACCTCGACGGCGCCGCGGCCGAGCGCCTCGGCGGTCTTCTCGGCGGTGGCGTGCGTGTCCTGGAAGCCCTGGGGGCCCGTGCAGGCGTTGGCGCCGCCCGAGTTGAGGACGACGGCGGACACCTGGCCGCTGCGGACCGCCTGCTCCGACCAGAGCACAGGGGCGGCCTTGACGCGGTTGGCGGTGAAGACTCCCGCGGCGGCGCGGCGGGGCCCGGTGTTGACCACGAGGGCCAGGTCCGGGGCGCCGTTGTCCTTGATCCCGGCGGCGATCCCCGCGGCCTGGAATCCCTTGGCTGCCGTGACGCTCACGGTGCGACTCCGATCGTGGAAAGTCCGGTGCTCTCGTCGAGCCCGAGGGCGATGTTCATGCTCTGCACGGCGCCGCCTGCGGTGCCCTTGGTCAGGTTGTCCAGGGCGCTGATCGCGATGACGCGGTGTGCGCTCTCGTCGAGGGCCACCTGGATGTGGACGGCGTTGGAGCCGTGCACCGAGGCGGTGGCGGGCCACTGGCCCTCGGGCAGCAGGCGGACGAAGGGCTCGTCGGCGTACGCCTTCTCGTACGCGGCGCGCACGGTCTCGGCGGTGACGCCGTGGCGGGCCTTGGCGCTGCACGTGGCGAGGATGCCGCGGGGCATCGGGGCGAGGGTCGGGGTGAAGGAGACGGTGACCGGCTCGCCGGCCGCCGCGGTGAGGTTCTGCGTCATCTCGGGGGTGTGCCGGTGCACGCCGCCGACGCCGTAGGGGGACATGGAGCCCATGACCTCGGCCCCGAGCAGGTGGGGCCTGGGCGACTTGCCCGCGCCGGAGCTGCCGGAGGCGGCGACGATCACGGCCTCGTGCTCGACGAGCCCGGCGGCGTAGGCCGGGACCAGGGCGAGGGAGGCGGCGGTCGGGTAGCAGCCGGGCACCGCGATGCGCTTGGACCCCTCCAGCGCGGCGCGGGCGCCCGGAAGTTCGGGAAGCCCGTAGGGCCAGGTCCCGGCGTGCGGGGAGCTGTAGAAGCGCTCCCAGTCCGCCGGGTTCCGCAGCCGGAAGTCGGCGCCCATGTCGACGACCAGGACGTCGGGGCCGAGCTGCTCGGCGACGGCCGCGGACTGGCCGTGCGGCAGGGCGAGGAAGACGACGTCGTGCCCGGCGAGCGTGTGCGCGCCGGTCTCGGCGAGCACCCGGTCGGCCAGCGGCGCCAGGTGCGGCTGGAGCGCGCCCAGGCGCTGCCCGGCGCTGGAGTCGCCGGTCAGCGCGCCGATCTCGGCCTCGGGGTGCCCGAGCAGCAGCCGCAGCACCTCGCCGCCCGCGTACCCACTCGCGCCGGCGACCGCCACACGTACAGCCATGAGCCCTCCTCGTCGATGGCATGACTATACGTATCGTCGCAGTTTTATGCAATGAGTCGGGCTGCGCCCGTCACGGCGTGCGTGACGGAGCGCCCCGTCGGCGAGTGAGGGGTTGGGTCGGCGAGCTGGGCGTGTGGGTTTTCGGCGGTCTGAGCCCAGTTCCTGACGGTGCACGGGGCGGGGGAGCAAGCGCCTTGGGTGATCGGCCGGGAGAGGGGAGGCGACGGCGAGTCGTGTGCGTCCGCTCGGAGTGCGTTCGTCCCGCGGGCGCTCAGGTGCTCGCCCTGCGGCCTTCGGTGACGGGGCCGCGCCAGTCCAGGCACATGACGGTGGCGTCGTCCTTCGGCGGCCGGCCGTCATAGGCGTCGGCGACCGTGGCGACCAGGGTGCCCACGACCTCGCGCGGGTGTTCGGCGGCGGTGGCGAGGATCAGGCTCGGCAGATCGACCGTGGCCGCTTCCCGTTCCTGCACGCCGTCGGTGTAGAGCACGAGACGGTCTCCGGGGCGCAGGTCGATGTCCTGCACCAGGTAGGGGCTCGATGAGGGGACTCCGAACGGCACGTTCACCGCCAGGCGCACCTCGCTGACCTCGCCGTCGCGCAGCCTCAGCGGCCAGGGGTGGCCGGCGTTGACGAGTTGGGCGCCGGTCCCGTCCAGGGCGATGCGCAGCAGTTGGCCGGTGACGAAGGTCCGTCGCCCGTGGTCGAGGATGGCGTGATGGACCTGGCGGGCCTGTTCGGCGAGGTCAGCTCCGGCGCGGCGGGCGCCCCGGGAAGCGTTGACCGCGAGGGTGGCGATGAGCGAGGCGTCGACATCGTGGCCCATGGCATCGGTGATCGAGAGGTGCAGGGTGTCGTCGTCGAGGCTGTAGTCGTAGGTGTCGCCGGCGATGTCGGAAGCCGGAATCAGCGCGCTGGCGAGGGCGAACGAGGGGGCTTCGCAGGAGGAGGCCGACGGCAGGAGCTGGCGCTGGATCTCCGCGGCCAGGCTGACGGCGGTGGTGCGGTTGCCCCAGTGGTACAGGTCGGTGAAACGGCGGTCCGTGACGATGATGTACGCCAACGCGTGCGCGGCCTGCCCGATCTCGTCCAGCGCGTCCTCGGTGACCTCGGTGAGGAACAGCTCCAGTACGCCGATGGAGTCACCGCGATGGCTGACCGGGGCCAGCACCCGCACCCCCTGCTCCCCCTCCGACGCCTCCACCAGCTCCTGGGTGCGCAGCACCTTGTCGTAGACGCTGCTGCCGACCAGGGGGACGCGCTCGGCGCGGTCCTCCTGCACGAACTCCGCCGTGTCGCTCACCCGCAGCAAGCGCCGGCCCACGACGTCGACGAACAGGAACGACACGTAGTGCGCACCGAACCGGTCGCGCAGGCTGCGCGCCACGACGTCGAGGGACTCCACCGGCGCGGCGGTCTCCGCCGCCGCCAGTACCTCGGCCAACCCGATCAGATCACGCGCCACCACATCAGCCTCCCACCATCGCGGGCCCTTCTACCCCCTCACAGCCAGGACGTGCCTCGGCCGCCGCGTCGGAGGCGGGACGCGCGGCGCGGACGCCCCGGCGGGAAGCAGGGCTCAGGTCACCGCGGAGGCGGCCGCATGCCGGCACGATCACCTCGAAGTGCTGAGCAGGGGAGTCGGCGGACGGCGCCGACTCAGGCACGCGGTCACCGGCGGCCGAGCGCTTCCGTCGGCGGACGAGCGGCCTACATTCGTTCGCCTCCGTCCGGCTCGGCGGCTGCCGCGAGCACCTGCTCGGCGAGCGTCCGCGGGCCGCGGTCGATGCGGCGCGCCGCCGGCAGGAGCGGGAGGGGGACCTCCAGCGCATGGCGCAGGCACTGGAAGAGCAGGTCGCGCTGCGCCTCGGTCAGCGCGTCCTGCGCGACGCTCTCGCCGACCGGCGGATGGAGGGCGCGGCCGAGCGCCGCGAGGGACGAGAGCACGTCGGCGCCCGCGGCCAGGTCCTCGCCGGGCGGCAGCTCGCCGATGGAGGCGAGCACGGCCCGTGCCACGGGCGCGGACGGATGGTCGTGTCCGACGTCGCCGATCTGCCCGAGGATCCCGTTCCCGTAGGCGCGCGCCGCGCGCAGCTCGATGTCGTCCATCTCCGGGGGAAGGCGCAGCGCGCGCAGGCGGCTGTCGGACGGCCGCGGCTCGGCCGGTCCCCCCGCGACCCAGGCCCGTGCCAACGGCTCCACATGCAGCGAACGGATCGCGCGCAGTCCGGTCTGGTGGGCCAGCAGGACGGCCCCCCGGGCGTAGAGCGGGTCGGTGCGGCCGACGGACTCCATGACCACCGCGGCCGCGACCAGCTCCGTCAGCTCCGCCTCGTGGTGGCCGCCCAGATGGAACGCCGCTTCGCCGTGGGCGCGGAGCCACTTGTGCAGGGCATCGGCCTGACTGTCGCAGTCGTCGCCGAGCAGCAGGTAGACGGCCTGGCCCACGCCGCCGCCGGCCGTGCCGCCCTCCAGCCTCTTCAGGTACGTGTCGCGGATCTGGGCGTGCCGCTCCGCGGCGCCGGCCGCGGCGCCGGTCGTGATCCGGGCGGGCAGGTCGAGCAGGCGCTTGCGGCGGCCGTGGACGACCACCTGCACGGCCGCCGGCGCCTCGGCGGCGCCCAGCGCCGCCACCTCCGTCACCAGCGACTCGGCCGGCTGCGGGTCGGAGGGCAGGGCCTGTAGCCGGAGCAGCACCCCGGAAGGCATCAGCCGGGCCGTCATCTGCTGGAGTCGAGCCTCCTCCGCGGTCCCGGCGCCCGCGGCGCTCTGCGGCATCAGGGGTTCCACCCGCAACTGCTTCCCCAGGCGGAACTCCTGCCGGGTCCGCAGCGTCTCGCGGACCTGGACGACCGACACCGAGCCGTCGTGCATCCGCCGCACCCGCACCGCCCGCCGCGGAGCGACGAGTCCTTCCCGCAGTTCCCGCGCCGTCGGGCGGCTCAGCCACGACGCCTCCCGCGCGGGCATCCAGAGCCAGCCCTGGTCGTGCTCCGCGCGCAGCAGCAGCCCCGCGGGCGCCTCGGCCGGCCCCAGGACGCCGACGGGCACCGCGTCCAGCTCGTCCTCGTACGGATACGGCGAGGCGAGCGGCAGCCGGGTGGCGACCTGCGCGGCGGCCGCCGGCCGGCCGGCGGCGGGCCGGGAGTCGCGCCCTCGCGGGGACCGCCCGGCGGGGTCCCCGCCGGGCGCAGGCGCCGACAGCCAGCACCAGACCATATGCCCTCCGTCGGCCAGGAACCGGCCCGCCTCCTCGGCCCACTCCTCCGGCAGCCCCGACACCACCCGGCGGACCGGCAGCGAGTGCAGCGCGCCGCCGTCGCGCAGCACCAGCGCGTTCCCCGTACCGGCCAGCACGGAGCAGAGCAGCAGTCCGCGACGGCCCATTCCTCCGCCCGGCTGCCGCCGCCGGGAGACTGTGACGGTCGCGTCCTCGATCCCCTCGACGGTCACCGGCAGCGCTCCGCCCAGCGCCCGCAGCGTTCCCGCGCCGTCGGCCGCCAGGAGCCGCCGCAGCCACTGGCCGCCGGGCCACCCGGCGGGGTCGGGCGTCAGCTCGACGGAACGGCCGGGCAGCCCGAGCAGCGCAGGCCGGTCCTCCTGGCCGATCCCGAGCAGGGCGACGTCCCCCGGCTCGGGCGCGGGGGCGTCGGGCCCGGACGCCGGGCGGAGCCGGTTGGTCGGCTCCAGCAGGGCGGCGGCCCCGGGACGGTACGCCTGCTCCGCGCCGTACGACTCGCGGAAACCGGCCAGCGGGTACGTCAGCGCGAAGGCGCCGTCGCCGAGCCGCACCCCGGCCTCGTCGTCCGCGCCGGCGGGCCGGGCCGGGAGCCAGACGCGGTCGGCGCCGTTGGCGGACCAGGCGGCCCGGGGCCCGGGACGCCATTGGAGGAGCCGCAGCCGGCGCGGCTCGGTCAGCTCTCGCTGGAGGATCTCCAGACGGACCAGGTCCCCGGGTCCGAAGCGGCTCCAGTCCAGGTCGTCCAGCGCGATCCCGGAGGGGCCCACCACGATCCTGCCGCTCATCTCGACCACGCGGCCCGGACTCAGCTCGAGCCAGAGCCCGTGCGGGGCGGCGCCCGGGGAGGCGACGGCGGGGCCGGCCACTGTGTACCAGGCCGACCCGGCGGACCCCGCCGGGCGAGGCCGCTCGGTGAGCGCGGTCACCGGACCGCCGAAGGCGGCGATGTGCTCGGGGCGGTAGCGCAGGGTCCAGGCGCCCGTGCCGTCTTCGTCGAAGAAGACCGGCTCGTTGGCCAGGGTGCGGCCGGTGATCGGGTACTCCCGGGGGCGGCCGTGGCGGACCGGATGTCCGGTCCGCCGGTCGTGGTAGCCCCAGACGGACGCGCAGCGACCGCGGATCTCGGCCACGGAGCCGTCCGCGAAGCTCAACCGAGCCCAGGGCAGCGGGAATTCGGGCTCGGCCGGGGGGCCGCCGACCGCGGCCACCGGCCGGGCCAGCGGCTCCGCGTCCCGGGTGCGGACCCGGGCCGCCCGGATCCCGTCCCCGGCGGCGGGCGGTCCGGCCTTGGCGTCCCTGCCCCGGCCGCGCACCACCGCGAGCCGTGGATGCGGGGCGTTGAGCAGCGGGCGGCCGTACCGCTCCTCGGCGCCGACCGACAGCGCCGGCAGCCCCGCCACGGTGAACATCCCCGGGTCCTGCGGGCTGCGCGAGCTGTTCTGCTTCAGCAGCGGGGACTTGGGCAGCAGCAGCGCCGGGCGGCCGCCGGGAAGACCCGCAAGGTAGGTGTCGTCAGGGCGCTGCACCAGGTCGAGTCGCAGCCGGTCGTTCCCGGCGTCCAGGGACAGCCGCACCAGCGTGCCCCTGCCGGCCCTCCGGGCGACGGTCCGGTCGGCGTACGGCGGCAGGTCGAAGACCACGCCCGGCATGATCTCCACGCGGCGACCGTCCTGACCGGCGAGCACGGCGAACACCCGTCCGCCCGCGTGGCTGACCGCGCTGACCAGGGTCCGGTGGTCCCGGACGGGAGGATCGGTGAGGTCCGCCACCCAACGGCCCGTCTTCTTCTCCTGGTCCACTTTGACCAGCATCACGTTTCCGCGGAGGCGGCCGACCCGGTCGCCGGGCCGGCCGTCGGCGCCCTCGTCGAAGAGCTGGGCGAGCAGGTACTTGCGGACCGAGAACCTGTCCCGTGACACCCGCACCACCAGAGGCGGCACGTCCTCGGGCTGGAGCACGGAGTCCGGCAGCCGGAACTCCAGCAGCGTCTCGTTCTCGTCGTCGGTCCTGGTGATGTCCCCCGCGACCATGAACAGATGCTCGCCCGCCGCCACCCCGGAGTCGTGGGCGCCGATGAACTGCGGCACGACGTAGCGGAACACCCGGAGCCTGCCCCGGCTCTCGCGGTACTGGTCCGTGTCCAGACGAGCCAGGATCCGCAGCTCCTCGGCGAGGATCCGCCGGTCGGCGAGATGGCGCAGGACGACGGTCACGCTGTCCGGGTGCAGTCGGGCGGCGATGGGCCGGGAGAGGGACTGGTGGGCGTCGAGGGACGCGCCGTCCCCGCGCAGCCGCACATGGCTGATCGCCACCCGGCCGTTCGCCGCGTCGGGGCGGATGGTGACCTCGTGCAGGATGTGCTTCCCGGCTTCTCGGTACGCCAGGGTCCCGGTGCGGATCTCCACGTCGTCGGGCAGGAAGTTCACGCGCAGTCTGCCGCTCGACGCGTCGGCGACGAAGTCGGCGCGCACCAGCCGGTCGCCGTGGAAGAGCGGGAAGCCGTTCTCCGGCCCGCACGGGCCGCCGGACAGGGTCAACTCGTCCTGCCCCAGGAGCACGGTGTTGCCGTGCCCCCATTCGAAGCGCCGTACCTCCTCGCCGTCGGCCTCCTCCAGTCCCACGTAGTACAGCGGGGGGTTCAGCCGGCGGCGGGACGCCGTCTCTCCCGGGGTGAGCTGTGCCACCGCCTCCGCCAGCGCTTCCACCGGCACCGGCGGCGCCGACCGGGTCGACGCGTACAGCCGCGCGTCGGCCTCCACCACGACGGCGCGCACCCCGGTCTTCGGATACGGGTTCCCCGCCACGAACGGCTCGTCGCCGGGCAGGAGCGGCAGCCTGCTGCCCGCCACCAGGAACTGCCTCGGCCGCCCGGACCTGAAGTCTCCCAGCTCTCCCGTCTCCAGCGGTGACTCACCGGCCGCGAGGAGCTGACGCCAGGTCTGCTCCCGGGACCTGGCCCGCCGCTCGACCTCCCGCGCGGTGGCTCTGGCGCCCGCCCGCACCGAGAACCGGCGACGGAGCTGGACGAGGCCGCCCGTCCGCCGTTCGACGGCGAACCCGACGCCGTCGACCAGCCCCTGGTCGGCCGTCTCGACGGGGACGGCGCCCACCAGCTCGGCGCCGCCGAAACTGGCGATCACCCGCACCAACTGCCGTTCGGTGCGCTCGCGCACGTCGTCCAGCCGCTTGGTCAGCACACCGGCGGGGCGACGCTCGCCGGGCGTCGCGTGGCTGACCGCGATCCGCGCCTCGTCCTCGCGGCCGTAGACCTGCGCGGGCTGCCCGGCCCCGGGCGCCAGCAGCCGGCCGAGGTGCTGCCAGGGGGCGGAGGGGCGTTCCGTCATGGTGGTCCGCTCGTACAACGGCGCCGCGTACAGCCGGCGCGGCACGAACTCCCATCCGCCGTCGGCACGGCGCGCGGTGAACGTCTCGCCGGTCTTGCGGTGCGGGTTAGGGAAGAAACCCACCGGCAGGTCGCAGGCGCGCACGGCGCCGTCGATGCGCAGCCACACCCCGCAGCCGGTGACCTTGTGGTCGCCGCCGCGGTACACGGCCACCACCAGGCCCTGCAGCACCTCCGGCAACGGCTGGGACCAGCGCAGGACGCCCGCCATCTCCTCGTCGGTCGGCCGGAGTTCGGCGGGCTGCCGGTTGCGCCTGGGCTCGTGCACCCGGCTGATCTCCACCTGGAGACCGCCGGACCGGGGCGCCTGGTCGAAGAGCAGGGCGTCGCGCTCCACCAGCACGGTGAAGTCGTCCTCCACCACGGCCTCGACGATGCTGCCCCGTAGCTGCCTGGCGCTCCTGATGTGCTTCACGGGGAACCGCCGGCCCCGTCCGACGTCCCAGAACTGCGCGAACCGCTCGGCCGACGCCACCCTGGCGTTCGGCAGCGGCTGCGCTCGCAGCGCCTCCCCGGTCACCCGGCAGCTCCTGGCCCCCTCCTCGTCCCACTGGTCCGGCCGGAACCCCCGCCTGCCGCCGCTCATCGCCTCCAGTCCGGCGGCGTCCACCGGCAGCCACCGTTCGAAGCCCGCGTTGAACGGGAACCGCTTGGCGACGCCGACGTCCACATGCCACGCCCCGCGGCGCTGCACCGCCGTCCAGTGATGCTCCTCCGCGTCGGCGAACAGGTTCAGCCAGTCCGTGTTGCGGGTGTCGTGGCCGGCGCCGCGGCGCAGACCCGGCCAGGGCCCCTCCGTGCCGGACGGGGGGTCGGGCAGCACGGTCAGCCGGGGCTCGGCGCCCTCGACCAGCCCCGCGTACACCAGCAGGCCGGGCTCGGTCAGCAGCTCGGCCAGCCTCTCGCCGTCGGCCTCCCAGTCGGACGGCCACAGCAGGTACGAGCGCCCGGCGCCGGTGGAGAACCGCCACGCCCCGTTCTCCTCGGGCCGGCTCGGCTCGCCCGGACCGACGTAGACCAGCACCGCGGCCCTGGGAGCATGCTCCGGACCGCCCCAGGGCAGGTCGTCGGCGATCAGCTCGGTCAGGGTCCTGTCGGCCGGCGCCCACAGTCCGAGGTCGGCGTCCCAGCGGGCCAGGGTCGCGACCGCCGCGGCGGTCCGCGGCCGGTCGCCGGGGGCGACGGTCCGGGACAGGTCCGGCTCCCAGCGGGACGACAGGCTGTGCCCGGCCTTCGGCCCCTCCCCCGGGACGCCGTCCACCTTCACCCGGAGTTCGCCGTCGGCCCAGCGGACGTGGGCCGTGCGCAGCTCATCGGCCACCGGCGCCGGGCGGCCCGCGCCGTGGGCCTCGTCCCCTCGCTCCTGCTCCCAGCCCCGGTCGGGACCGCGCCAGCACACCCGCACCACACAGGGCTCGCCCAGGCGCAGCGCCTTGCCGCCGCCGTGCACCCGCAGCGGCTGCCCGGCGCCCCAGTTCATCCAGCCGCCGGTCGGCTCCACCGCGCACACGGTGCCGTAGACGCTGTGCGGCACGCTGCTCTGCCGCCACCTGGCGAGCTGCTGCTCCCGCGCCCGGGGCGGCAGCGCGGTGAGGTCGGTGATCCGGGCCTGGTCGTCACGGGTGGCGACCAGGTAGCCGCCGAGGTCCACCTGTTCGTCCCCGGAAGCGTGGCGCATCCCCTGGGCGACCACGGTCCGCGGGTCGGGCTCGCCCGCCCGGGAGGCGCGGCGCTCGCCCGCGTTCAGCTCGATCCGGCGGCCCGCCGGGCTGAGGCCGTGCCGCAGCCAGCTCTGCACGAAGACCCCGCCGAGGGTGTCCCCGGGGTCCCAGCCGAGGTCGGTCCGCGCGGTGACGGCGACGAAGTTGCGTACCTCCGTGTCGATCTCCGCGTCGGCCAGCCGCCGGTCCAGCAGTTCCCAGGGGCCGCTCACCGGCATGTGGCCGCGCGGATCGTGCCACCGCTTGCGCCGTACGGTGTCCAGGGCGCGCACCCGGAGCCGGTTCAACTGCGCCGGAGGGAGCGCGGCCTGCGAGCCGGCGCCGTCGGCGGGCGGGCGCATCGCGTCGAAGAGCCGCTGGTAGTAGCGGGGCGCGCCGGCGCTGAACGCGATGACGTTGTCGGTCACCCGCTCCAGGATCTGCCGCATCCGCTCCTGCGCGGCGGGCCCCCGGTCGGGCAGGGCGAAGAGGTCGACGGCCGCCCCGCGGATGTGCCTGGCCCATTCGTCGGGGGCGTTGATCTGGGCCATCCGGGCGAACCAGCTCTCCACCCATGCGGGCTGGTCGCCGGGGCCGCGCGGGTCGGTGGCCCTGAGCAGGGCGGTGAGCCGCAGGGTCTCCATCGCCATCGCGTGCGGCCCCTCGCCCACCAGGTCGTCGACGGCCTCCTCATTGCGCCACCAGTCCGCCGCCTCGTACGGCGGTGCGGCCAGCAGCCGCCTCCAGCTCAACGGTGGAAACGCCTCGCGCCCCTGGGACTTCGCCCGTGCCTTGTCCGCCTCGTACTGCGCCCGTACGGCGTCCAGGTCGGCCATCCAGTCGAAGTCCACCCGCACCTGGACGCCCGGGTGGTCGCGCCGCAGCAACTGCGCGAAGGGGAGCGCCGAACGTCCGGAGGGGTCGGGCTTCGCGGTGGACATCGGCCGCAGGTCGACGGCCGGCAGCCGCTCCGCCGCCGTGGCGAGCACCCGGCGGGCGTGTTCGGTGCCGGGGTCGAACCATCCGCCCCCGGTCCGACGGCTGCTTCCCGGGCGCCGGACCCCGGAGGCCGACTCCTCGATCCACAGCCGGGCCCCGTTGAGCGCGGGCCGCCGGAAGAGCAGCTCCCACTGCCTGCCCCGTGCCGCGTGGCCGGGCGCGTCCTCGCCGACGTCACCGGGACCGTCGAGCAGGAAATCGGCGAACGTCCCCGCCGGGAGCCCCGCGTACATGCCTTTGCCGGCCCTCTGCACGGTGCGGTGCGCATGCCACACCAGTGCCGCCAGCGACGACGGCACCGGGAGCGCCGGGCGCGCGATGCGGCGCAGGTCGTTGAGGAAGAACCGGCAGCCCGTGTCGCTGAAGACGTCCTGGACGTGGAAGAGGAACGCGACCGCGGCGTCGGTCGGCAGGCCGGGGAGCGCTCCGGCGGCGGGGCTCCCGGCGGGGGCGTGGGGCGACGCCGGCTGCTCCTCCGCGGTGCTGTCGGCGCCCGCTTCGCCTGCGGCGGCAGGGCCGGGCGACCCTGTCGGCGCCGGATCAGCGCCGTCCGCCGTCGCCCGTGCCGGGCCCGCTCCGTCCGCTGTCGCCGTTGCCGGGCCCGCTCCGTCCGCGGTCGCCCGTCCCGGGCCCGCTTCGTCCGTCGTCGCCCGTGCCGAGCCCGCGCCGTCCGCCGTCACCCCTCCCGGGCCCGCGCCGTCCGCCGTCGCCCCTCCCGGGCCCACTCCGGCCGCCGTCACCCCTCTCGGGCCCGCTTCCTCCGCCGTCGCCCCTCCCGGGCTCACTCCGGCCGCCGCGGCGGCCGTCGTGGGCCCGGGTCCCGTCGTGCCGTGCCGCAGGACCCGTACCGCCGTGGTGGACAGGGCCGCGATCCGGAGCAGGCCTATGCCCTCCGCCGCCGGGTACTGGGCGACCGCCTTGCGGCGTTTCGGCTCGACCGCGCCCACGGCGAAGCGGTCGTCCTTCCGGCGCAGCCACGGCGAGCACACCGCGTGCGGGGGCATGCCCGTGGGATCGCCCTGGTGGGTCAGGGCGAGCGCGGCGGACTGCCTCCGTCCGGAACCAGCCGACCCGGTCGGCGTGTTCGCGCAGCAGGCCAGCCACTCCGTGATCCTGCTCCGTTCCGACTCCGTCGGCTCCGGCGACTCCAGCACCGCCACACTGCCCGGCTGGTCGGCCGGCGGCCCCCACCAGCGTCCGGCCACCTCCAGACACGAGGCGGGCCGGTGGACGGCGAACAACTCCCAGAGCACGAGCTGCCACAGCGAGGTGCGGACGATCCGGTCCGGCGTGTGCTGCCCACTGCCCAGCCGGGCCCGGACGACCTCCCTGGCCGGCGACTCGCGGAAGCCGCCGAACAGGGAGCGGTGCCCGATCCCGGTGGCGATCTCCTCCTCGATCCGGGCGGCGAATCCCGGGTCGTCGTCCGTCCGGGGCGCGAACCGGCCGTAGGCGGCGGCTGTCAGCAGATCCGGTTCGAGGTCCGCGGCGCCCCGGCTCGCCCCGATGAGCGAGTCGCACACGATCTGCTCGTCGTCCGCGCCGGGGGCCGCCCGCAGCACCGCGGCGGCGGCCAGCAGCAGGGCGAGCCGCCCCGACCCGTGTCCCAGCGCCCGTGACACCACCGCCGGCCACTCGCCCGGCAGACAGAACGGGGCCGCGGCGTCCTGGTCCGCCTCGGCCAGCCGTTTGAGGAGGGTGAGCGCCACCGTGTCCGGCACGAAGTCGGCGAGATCCTGATAGGGCGTCAGTCGACTGCTCGTGGTCCTGGGGAGGCCCTCGCTCGATCCGTGGTGGGGGCTGCCCTGCTCCAGCAGCCGGCCGAGCCGGGTGGCGAATCCCGGACCGGGGCCGCGCAGCGCGTCGGCCAGCAGGTCGGCGATCTGGGTGCGCAGCGCGTCGTCGTCGGGTGCGGCCCAGCGGGCGAGTTCCTCGCACAGCTCGGTCGCCGCGCTCAGGGCCGTCGCGTCGAAGGCGCCGCGCGCACCGGCGGCCAGGACGGCGTCGAGCGCCCGCAGCCGCAGCGAGGGCTCGCACAGCGTGAGCTGTTCCAGGGCCGCCGCGTACTGCATGGAGTCGCTGTCCGGAGAGCGCAGGATCTCCATGATGTCCAGGTAGTCGGCGGTCTGCCGGATCGTCAACTGGAGGCAGGTGCAGAAGTACCAGTCACTGAGCATGGGAGTCTCCTGAGCGCTTCGAGCGTGAGCGGTGACGCGGCCGGCGGGGCCGGGTGGTGCGGAGCCGAGTGAAGGCGGAGGCGAGTGAAGGCGGAGGCGAGTGGAATCGGAGGCCGGTGGAATCGGAGGCGAGGAGCGGCGGAGCCGGGAGGAATCGGAGGTGAGTGGCGGCGGAGGCGGGCGGGTGCGCCGCGTGGTGACGCGGGCGTCAGCCGGACATGCCGTCCGGCAGGAACAACCCCTTTCTGATGGCGGCCCATTCGGCTTGCTGGGCGTCCCGTTCGGCGTGTTCCCGGGTGAATCCGACGACCCGGCGCTGCGCCTCGGGCCGGCCGGACAGCAGCCTCACCGCGTCGGCCCTGAGCGGCCGGGAGGCCAGGGCCGCCCAGAAGGCCATGCTCAGCCGGCCGTCGCCGCCCGCGACCAGGTCGCTCGCCGTCAGCCGGTCCCCGACGCCTGCCCGCAGCGCGGTCGCCGCCTCGCACGGGCTGCGGACCGAGAGCAGGTACGCGCGGTCGGCAGCGTCCCGAGCCACCGGGTCCGCAGCGCACAGCGGCACCGCATCGGACCGCAAGTACATGAGAACCGCGCGCAGTTCGGGTGAGACCAGCCCGTCCCACAGGCCGGCCGGCGGCAGCGCCGCCTTGGGGTCCCGGGGGGCCGAGGGCCCGCGCCGGAGCAGGCCGAGGACCAGGGTGTCGAGCACCCGGCGCGGAAAGAGCGCGGGCGGCAGCGCGGACGGCGAGACGGGACGTCCGGCTTCCTCCGCGGCCGCCAGCCAGTGGTCCAGGTGCTCCTCCCGGGTCGCGGCGGCGGCCAGCGAGGCCGCGCGCATCGGCTCGTCGCGTTCCCGGGCGAACAAGGCGTACAGCGGCAGGGGGTCCTCGCTGTCGGCGTCGCGCGCGTAGTGGAAGAGGAAGACCGCCTCCCGCGCCATCGGGAGGTCATGGCGGACGATCTCGTCGTAGAGCTTGCGCAGTTCGCGCTCCCGCCGCTCCGCGCGCTCGTCCCGGGGATCCGGTCGGTCCTCGGCGGCGGCCAGCGCCCGGCTGAACGCGGCGGACGGCCCGGACGCCTCGGGAGCCTCGGGCGCCGGCTCTGGCCGCGGGCCCGGCAGCACCCGGGTCGCCACCAGCGCGGAGAATCCCGAGTCGTCCCCGCCCCGCGGCGGCAGCCGCCGTCCCGCCTCCCGGGTGGCGTCGAGCAGCGGGGCCGGGTCGTCCCCGGTGAGATGGACGAGGAGGGCCGCGCCCGGCAGCCGCGCGTGGACGGCCGCGGCCAGTTCCGCCGCCCGCTGGACCACCTCTCCCCCCGGTTCCACCGGGAACCGCAGGACGAACCCCATGGCGGAGCCGGTCGGCTCCGCCGCCAGATGGCTGTCCCAGCGGACCGGGGGACGCGCCAGCCGCCGTATCTCGGCCACCGAGCCCGGAATCCGCCGTGAGTCTCCGGCGATGCTGAACCACTGGCGCCTAGGCGGCAGTTCGACGGGCTCGCTGGACGGGTCCCAGGTCAGGTCGCGCAGCGGTCCGTTCTCGACCGCCCCCAGTTCGCTCGCCGGATTGGCCGCCGGATCCAGATCGGCCAGCACCCCCCGGAACGGCCCGCGGTCCAGGCCCCACAGGACGTCGAGCCGCACCGGCCCGCCGTCCTGCGGGAGCGGCGCCCCCCGGCCGGTCCTCGGCAGCGGGGCCGGGACCGGGTAGGCGCTGAGTCCCCGCGGGTCCTGCGGCTCGGCCCGGGGCGACAGCCGTAGGCCGGCGGCGCGCTCGGAGGTGTGCAGGACGGGCAGCCACCACCCCCCGGTCATGGACTCCCTGGCGACGGCCAGGGCGTTCTCGACCGACCGGTGCTCCGCCAGGCCCTTGAAGAAGCCCTCGGCCAGGGTCATCGCCTCGTGGTGGCGGATGATGCCGCGCATGCCGATGACGCACGGAACGCCGGAGCGGACCAGGGTCTCCGCCAGCCCGCTCCAACTGTCCCCGCCGGACCCGGCCGGGCCCTCGGGTCCGTCGGCGCCAGCCGGCCCCGAGGTGCTGCACCCGGCGAGCAGCACCACCGCCACCCCCGCCCGACGCAGCAGCCCGGCGAGTTCGGCGGCGGGCAGCAGCTCGGGCCGGGCGGCGCCCCGCGGCCCCTCCCCGGCGAGCAGGATTCCCTCGGGGAATCCGTGACCGCCGAAGTAGAACCCGTAGGCCGTGGTGTCGAGATGCCGGCGGAACTGGGTCGACGACGGTGAGTCCGGCAGCTCGTGACGGGCGAAGGAGCCCCACTCCAGCGCTGCGGTGATCGTCTCCCTCTCGCTGAACAACGGGCCCGCCGCGCCGATGCCGAAGTCGCCCCCGGGGTCGGAGAGCCCCAGGGCGGTGCACACCACCACCGTGCCGTCGGCGTCCGCGGTGCGCGCGGCCCAGGGCACGGCGGCGCCGTCGGCCGGGTGGTGGCGCACCACCGAGAGACCCGGACGCCGCACCAGGAACTCCCTGCGCTCGGAGGCCGCTTCCTCCGACAGGGGAACGCCCGCCAACTCCCACGGGACGGCCGACAGCCGCGGGTCGTCCGTCTCGATCCGCAGCCGCACGCCCCGTCCCGCGCTCACCTCGGCGCTGTGCACGGATCCGAAGCGCCTGCCCACCTCGCCCGGGAGCAGCAGTCTCCCCAGCTTGCTGGGGATCAGCGAGGCGGGTTCTTGCGGATTGCCCCGGAGTCCGGCGCCGAACGAGGCCGTGGCAGGGAGGCGCCGGCCCCCGCTCGCGCGGACGTCCTCCTCCACCGCGTACGCGACGATATCCGGCCGGCTCGCCCCGTCGGGATCGAACATCAGGCGGACGGTGAAGTCCCGGTAGCTCTCCGGGCGTTCCTGCCCCAGCACTGATCCCCCCTCCCCGGCGCCCCCGCCGCGCACCCCCGCTGTCCGCGCACCCCCGCCGTCCGCGCGCAGCCGCGCGGAAACGCCGCAGACCCGAATCATTCACCTTACGAGCAGGATCCGCGCCATCTGAGCGAAACGGCTTTACTGTCGGACATCTCCTGGCACCATGTTCCCCATATTTTCGGCCAATTGATCCTTGTGTGCTTGTCCGACTCGGCGACGCCCTCGACGGCCGCCGCGACCATCGGAGGTGGGTCATCGATACCTCGGCGTCCGAGGCGTCTTCCGACGATCCGGGTGGAACGAACCGGAGACCCTACCGCTGTGCGGAGGAGGCATACGTACGCGCGGCCATGCGGCGCCCCGGCTGGGCGGCGGTCGGCGCGGAGGCCAAGGAGGCACTGGAACTGCTGTGGAGGGAGGGCGAGCACCTCGGGCGGCGGGAGTTCGTCGATCGGCTGCGCGACGTCATCGACGGTGACGACCCGTTGGCCGACCTGGTCGAGACGTGCGAACAGGCGGAACGGGAGGGGGAGCGCGGCGGGGTGCTGTCCGTCGCGGGGAGGGATCCGGCCGCCCGCTGGTGGGAGTGCCCGTCGGCCGACTGCGACACGCGGGTGCCGGGAACGTACCGGGAGCCCCTGGGCCTGACCCACTGCCCGACCCACCCGGCCCTGGCACTGCGGTCGGCGCCGTGATGGAAAGTCTGGTCAAGCCTCTCATCGAGCCGCTGACCTCGCGCTGGCGTGAGGCGGCACTCGGCGCCTCGGCGCTGGTCTGGCTGGCCTTGGCCCTGCTCTACCTGCTCAGCCACCCGTGCTCCGCTCACTGCGCGTCGGCCGCCCCCTGGCGCCGGATCGCGGAGAGCCGCGCCGTGGGCCCCGGACTGCTGATCGTCGCCGCGGTCGCCCTGGTCGTGGCCACGGCCTTCCTGGTCTCCGCGGCGGCCGATCTCCTCTTCGCGGTGCTGTGCTCCGACGGCTGGGTGCGCGGCCGCCGCCCGGTGCTCCGGCTGGGCGCCCGGCTGCTGGCCGTGCAGAGCGGCCGGCGCCGGCGCTACGCGCTGCGGATCGGCCGGCCCTTCGTCCTCACCGCGGACGAGACGCGCTTCGGCGTCGAGGACCGGCGCCTCGGACAGGGGAGCGCCGCCGGGAGCCGGCGCTGGCCCTCCGCGCGCATGACGCGGCTCACCGCCTGCGGGAACGCGCTGGCGGCCGTGAGCGAGCGGCTCGAACACCACCTCGGCCTCGATCTGACCGTGGTGTGGCGCCCGCTGGTGGCCACCCTCCCGGAGGACGCCACGGCCCGGCTGTCCGCCTGTAGCACCACGGTCCTCAACCGGTGCCGGCACCTGGTGGCGGCGCTCGCCGCCGCCCCGCTGGCCGGGCTGCTGCCCTGGCGTTACGCCGGGATCTGGCTGGCCTGCTGCGCGGTCGGCACGGTGGTCTTCTATCTCTCGACGGTGGCGGAGAGCCGCAGGTTCGCGGAGGAGGTGCACTGCGCGGTGCTGCTCCACCGGGGCGGCCTCTACCGCGCGCTGGGCGTGGAACCGCCCGCCGGAGCGGCCGACGACGTGACCAGCGGGCGCCTGCTCAGCGAACTGCTCCGCTCCTACGAGGGACGGGCCCCGGCGCCGCCTGTGACGTATCGGTGGTGACACCTGGGCCGTGTGCGAGGTGATCGTCCGGCGCCGTCGGCGGGCGCCCGGACGACACTCTCGTCCACGACCGTGCGGGCGAGAGCCCTCAGCCGGCCTTCGTCACTGCATGATCCGGCGGGAGATGACGAAGGTCACCGGGATCGCCGCCGCGGACGCCAGCAGCGGGGCGAACCTGCTCCCGGCGTGCAGCACGTCGACGATCACGTAGACGCCCGCCGTGGTGAGGACGAAATTGGCCGCGTTCGTCAGCGGGAACAGCAGGAATTTCCGCCATGTCGGCCGCGTCCGGTAGGTGAATCGCGCGTTCAGGAAAAAGGATCCGGTCATGCTGAGCAGAAATGCCAGGACGTGCGCGAGAAGATAGGGGAAACGCGTGAGGAACAGAAGGTAAAGAGCGTAATAGGTGGCGGTGTTCACGACGCCGACGGCGGCGAACGTCGCGATCTGCCGCGGCATCGGGCGCGGCGGCGCGGGGGGCGGGGCGGTGAGCATCAGGGGATGAGGTCCTTCGTCCGATCCACGTTGGTGGCCTTCACCAGGAAGTGCGGGCGGCCCTTGACCTCGTAGTAGATCCGGCCGGTGTACTCCCCGATGACGCCGAGCATCACCATCTGCACCCCCGCGAGCGCCGTGACCGCGGTGATGATGGTGACATAGCCGGGGGTCTCGACTCCGTTGACGAGCGCCGCGCCCACGATCCACGCGGTGTAGAGCCCGGCGCACAGCAGCAGGGTCATGCCCAGGTGGAGCGCGGCGCGCAGCGGCCTGTTGTTGAACGACAGCAGCCCGTCGAGTCCGTAGTTGAGCAGCGACTTCAGGGTCCAGGAGCTGCTGCCGTGCTCCCGCACGGCGTTCTCGTACTCGAAGGTCGTGCTGGGGAAGCCGACCCAGGCGAACAGGCCCTTGGAGAAGCGGTTGTACTCGGTCAGGTCCAGCACGGCGTCCACCACGCGCCGGGAGAGCAGCCGGAAGTCGCCCACGCCGTCGACGAGTTCGACGTCGACGAGCCGGTTGACCATCCGGTAGTACAGGCGGGCGGTGAGAGTGCGGGTGATCCGGTCGCCGCGTCGGCTGCGCCGGGCGAGGACCTGGTCCCAGCCCTGTGCGCGCAGCTCGACCATGCGGGCGATCAGCTCCGGCGGGTGCTGGAGGTCGGCGTCCATGACGACGACGGAGTCACCGGAGGAGTGGCGCAGTCCGGCGAGGAGGGCGGCCTCCTTGCCGAAGTTGCGGCTGAAGGAGACGTAGCGGACGCGCGGGTCGCGGTCGGCGAGCCGCTCCAGCAGGGTGAGCGTCCGGTCGCGGCTGCCGTCGTCGACGTAGACGAACTCCATGTCGTGGCCGAGCGGCAGGAGGGCTTCGGCGACCTTCTGCACCTCGGCGTGGAAGCGTTCGATGACGTCTTCCTCGTTGTAGCAGGGCGCGACGATCGAGATGAGCATGGTGATTCCCGGGGGCGGTCAGAGAGCGCTGGTCGCGCGCTCGCGTGGGCGTGTGGTCGTCGGCGGGTGTTCGGGGCGCCGCCCGGCCCGCCGGGCGCGGAGGGCGGCGAGGGCGCCGAGCAGGACGAGCGAGAGGAAGCCGAGCAGCGAGGCGCCGCCCACGGCCAGGCCCAGGCGCAGGCCGGGCGGGCGGAACGTGCAGGTGAGGGTGGTCGGCGCGGTGGATCCGGAGGGCAGCGGCACGGCGATGAGCCCGTACCGCTGCCCGGCGGGGACGACCGGGGCGTCGCCCGCCGCGCACCGCCAGCCGGCGATCCGGGGCGCCGCGAGGACCGCAGTCCCCCGGGCGCCGGCCGGGAGCGTCGCCCGGACCTCGCCGTCCGAGACGCTGACCGACGTGGCGCCGGTGGTCTTCAGCCGCTGGACGGCGGCGCGCAGCCGTGCGGTGTCCAGGCAGCCGACCGCGCCGTCCGGGATCGTGCCGGTCCCGGACGGGAACAGCTCGATCCGCAGCCGCCCGGAGGGCGGGACGGCGCCGAGCGGCTCCATGGCGGCGATCTTGGTGACCGGGTGGTCGGACCGGAACCGTCCGACCGGCCCCGGCCCCGGTCCCGCCCCCGCGTCGCCGGTGAGCCGCGCCGTGCCCGCGAAGTGCGGCGCCCACAGGTAGACCTCGCTGCCGGCGGTGCATCGGGCCGTGATCGACGGCTGGCGCGCGGCGGGAGCGCCGTGGCGCGGGCCGTCGACGAGCAGGCCCGGCCGGTCGTCGCGGCTGCGCTGAGGCGGCCGGCCGGCGGCGGTGCGCACGGTGATCCGGGGCACGGTGTAGACGCGGGCGCCCAGCAGCAGCTCCTGGTTGCGGTAGGGCGAGGGGCCGAAGGCGGCGAGGCCGGTCGGCGTGTGCGCGGGGACGGCCGGGCGCACGGTGACCAGGGGCGGCACGTCCTGCCGGGACACCGTGACCGGGCCGCCGCCCTGCGGGTTCCAGCGCTGGTGAGGGTCCGGCGGGGAGTGCACCCGGGCGCCCACCGAGAAGACCGCGTCGGTGACGGCGTTGTCCAGGCTCTGCACGCTCCGGCCGCGCGAGGTCCAGCCGCCGCCGAGTCCGGTGAGCATCCGGCTCAGCACGTCGGCGGTGAGGCTGCTGTAGTACTGCGCGCCCTCGCCGCCCACCATCAGCGGGTCGTTGCCGACGGTCTGCTCCCGGCCCGGGTCGGTGCGGCTCCGCGGCCAGTCGTCGGCCCGCGCGACGGCGTCCGCCTGCCGCTGCTGGCGGGCGCCCCAGGGGGCGTAGTCGTCCAGGTGGGCCAGGCGCAGCCGGTCGGCCACGCCGTAGGTGGCGGCGGCCTCGCCGAGCTGCGTGCCCACCAGCAGAACGGCGGCGAGCCCGGCGAGCGCGGTGCGTCGCCCGGCGAGCGCGGTGAGCCGGCCGCCGAGCACCGCGCGCCGACCGGCACGGTCGGCGGAGTCGGCGCGGCTGGCGCGGTCGGCTTGATCAGCTTGGTGGGCGCGGTCGGCCGGAAGGCGGGCGCCCCCGGCCTCGTCTCGCTCGGCGCGGCGGAGCAGGAGCAGTCCGGTCAGCGCGCCGGCCGCGGCCAGCAGCAGCACCGGCCAGGCGAAGGAGCGCACCAGCGGGCTGCCGCCGGCCACGGCGGCGATCAGCGCCAGCAGCGCGGCCGCCGGCCCCAGCGCGCGCAGGTCGGGCAGGCCGTAGGAGAGCGAGTGCCAGGCGGCGATCACCAGCAGCGCGCACAGCACGAACGTCTGGCGGTACGGGCTGCCGTTGGGCGTGGCGAAGGCGTGCCAGGCCAGGTGCGTCGGCTTCCACTGCATCGACAGGGCCACCGCGACCGCCAGGAGCGTCCATCCGGCGCGCACCCGCGGGGGGACGGCCCGGTGGAAGGGCAGGGCGAGGGCGAGCAGCAGCGCCGTGGTGCCCACGAAGACCGCCGGTGAGGCGAAGCCGTACGTGGTGGGCAGCAGGCGGGCCAGCCAGTCCTCGGCGGACACCGGGGCGAAGTGCGTGACGCGGCCGGGGTAGGCGTGGCGGGTGCCGAAGTAGACCACCACGACCAGGGGCGCGGCCAGGCCCACGCCGAGGGCGACGGCGGTGGCGGCCCGGCCCGCGACGGCCAGCGCCCGACGGCGCGGCGTGCCGGTGAGCCACAGCCGCAGCAGCAGCAGCAGCGCGGCGCCGATCGTGGCCATGTAGGCGGTGTAGAAGTTGGCGATCCAGGCGCCCGCGACGATCAGCACGCCCAGCGGCAGGCGCCGTCCGGTGCGCGCCCACTCGCCGACCAGGCAGAGCAGGGGCAGCGCGATCAGGCCGTCGAGCCACATCGGGTTGTACGACGCCTCGGCGACGGACCAGCCGCACAGGGCGTAGGCGGCGCCGAGGAGTCCGGCCGCCCACCAGCGTCCGGGGCGCAGGCACAGCAGCAGACAGGCCATGGCGGCCCCGGCGGTCGCCGTCTTCGCGACGGTGACCGCGTAGACGGCGAGGTCGATCCGGTCTCGCGGGAACAGCGCCACGAGTAGCGCGAACGGGCTGCTCAGATACGTCCCGAGGTCCGGCAGGAAGCTGGCGCCGTAACCGGACTGCCAGTTGACGAGCAGGCCGCCCTGGGCCCGGCCGTGCAGCAGGTCCCACAGGTGGGCGTGGAAGGGCACGTACTGGTTGCCCAGGTCGTTGACGCTGCGGGTGCGCGGCCCGAAGGGATAGCTGCCCGCGAGGGCGTCGCCGGTGCAGAACGCGGCGAAGGTGAGGGCCGCGGCGAGCAGCGCGGCGGCGGGCCGCGGTCTGCTCCGCAGGGTGGATCGGTCCATTTCTCGGCAAGTCCCCGGTCGGATGAGGAATGTCGGCGCCCGGTACGGGAAATCGACTCCCCGCGCGCCGCTGTGCACCGATTAGACGGGCGGTCTTTGACGTTAGTTGTATCGCTGCCCGTGAACAATGCATGAATGAAAGCCTTCTGTCGCGGTTTTCGTGAATTCCGTGACCGACAGGGAAACGAGAGCCGTATTCGGCGTTATCCGCGGGTTAATGAATTCGGCGCCGGGCCGGCCGGGTGGGGCAGGATGGGCGGGGGCACGGCGGCAGGGCGTGCCCGGAGCCACGGATGCAGGGGCGGCGATGGACGAGTTCTGGCCGGTGCCGGACGCGCTGGCGTATCTGGCCGGACGGTGGCGGGTGGCACGGGCCGTCCGGGACCTGTCGAGCGGCGAGGAGGGCGAGTTCACCGGCGTGACGGTGTTCGAGCGGTCGGCGGGCGCCGGGCTGGTGCACCGCGAGTCCGGGACGTTCGTCTGGCGGGGCGCGGCCCGTCCCGCCGAGCGCACGCTGCGCTTCCTGCCCGGCGCCGGGCCGGGCTCGGCCGAGGTGCGGTTCGCGGACGGGCGGCCCTTCCACGACCTGGACCTGACGTCGGGCCGCTGCGTCGCGGACCACCCCTGCGCGGCCGACCTCTACCGCGGCGAGTTCACCGTCCGCGACGCGCACCGCTGGCGGACGGTGTGGCGCGTGGGCGGCCCGGCGAAGGACCTGCTGCTGGTCACGGACTACACGCGGGACGGCGCGGACGGGGACTGAGCCGCCGGTTCCCTTGCCGCGTCACTCGCCTCGACGGCCCGTCCGCCGGTCCTCCAGCCATCGGCGGGCGCCGACTTCGGCCGCGGACTCCCCGACGGTCAGCGCGGAGAGGAACGCGCCGACGCCGTAGGCGAACACCGACGGCATGACGGGGAGCACGATCAGCCACAGGACGCGGGCCGCCGCCGTCACCCCCCGGTTCCGGTGTGCCCGCTCCCGGCGCCGCGCACGGGACTCGTCGGGAGTGGGCGGATCCAGGAGCCGCTCGGCGTGCCGTCGGCGCTCCGCCGTCCAGCCCCACACCAGGGCGGCACAGGCCGCGGCGCCCTGCACGCAGTCCCACGCCAGGCGGGCGGCGGGCGGCAGCTCGGTCCGGAACGACTGGTAGAGGCGGATCACGAGGTAGCCGACGACCCCCAGCAGCAGGAGCCAGAGAACGCCGGTGAGGACGCGGCGCGACCAGTAGAGCGCCCCGCGCCGGTACCAGGACCTGCCCAGTCCGGGCAGCTTCGGGATCTCGGCGGCCCGCGCGGCCGTGGCCGCCTCAGAAGATGCTTTTGATGCCATGCCAGACGTCGTCTTTCAGTCGGACCACGTCGTCCCCCGTCTCCGCGAGGACGTCGCCGCCGCCGTGCAGGAGGCCGCCGACCACTCCGTGGTCGTGGATGTCTTCGCGCCAGTGTTCGTGGAAGGCGTGGTCGAGGACGTCGCTGGCGAGGACGACCGACCCGACGCCGACCGCCGCCACGGCCGCCGCGCCCTCCACGGGGGCCGCGGCCGTGATGAGCGCTCCAACGGCCAGGCCGCCGAGGGCGGCGCCGCCGTCGACGACGACGGAGTGCTGCCACGACCAGCCTTTGTCGTGGTCGTCCTTCGCCTCCAGGAGCCCGTAGGCGCCGGCCGCGGCGACGTCCAGGACGGGCACCTCCCGCAGGAACTCCGGGAGCCTCTCCAGTCCCTTGCCCAGCCGCAGCGCTTCCGCGGCGTCGGCCAGCTTGACGTTCAACTGGCGGTCGTAGGGCAGCTCGGTGCTGCCGTGGTCGGCTCGGGCGATGTCGTCCTCCAGGGACTCGACCCGGGAGACCGCGTCACGGTACGCGCTCCTGGCGGGCAGGTCCTTGGGCAGCGCCCTGCCCGCCTTCTGGTAGGCCCTGCGCTCCACGCGCAGCTCCTTCTTGGCCGCCGTCGCCTCGTCCTTCGCGCCGTCGATCAGCGTGCGGGCCTTCGCGCCGGACGCGCGGGCGTCCTCGGCGTCGTAGGCGTACAGGCCGCGCAGCGCGTCCACGAGGGTGATCTTGTCGCCCGCGGAGACTCCCGCGCCGGGCTCGGTGACCTCGTGGTAGAGCCCTTGCAGCCGGTCCGCCGCCGTCAGCCGCGCGTGCTGCGCGGTGTGCAGGATCTCCGTCCGCGCGGTCCGGTAGTCGCGCAGAGCGGAGACGACCTCGGGGTGCGACGTGACGAGCGGCGCCGGAACGCCCTTCGCGGCCATCGGGACCCCCTTGCGGGCCGCGATGTGCTCGGCGTTCTGGAGGGCGCTCTCGCAGGTGGAGAGCGCGTCGGCGAGGTCGCCCAGGACATCGCCCGCGGCGTGCACGAGGACGGCGAAGGCGCCGGCCGTGATCGCGTCCTTCGTCCACTTGGCGCGGAACGCCTCCGCCGCCTCCCCCTTCCAGCTCGCGTCCCGGACCAGCTTGTCGACCGCACGGGTCAAGGGCGTGACCACGTCGTCGAGCTTTCCCTCGGCGTTCTTGTACGTGTCGGCCATCGTGCGCAGCCCGCCGATGTCGCCGCCGACCCAACTGTCCGCCATCAGTCGTCGCCCGCCGTCAGATCCTCGAAAACGCCGTGCACGTCCACGTCGTGCCGGTGAAAGGAGTCCCGGGCGTAGGCGGCCTTGTCGCCGTGGTCGTCCATGCGGTCCGCCAGGCCCGTGTGCAGGCTGATGAGCAGATCGGCCATGGCCTTGATCGAGTGGTCAAGCCCCGGGTCGCCGCCGTCGGCCACGGGCGGGGCCACGGCGGCGTGCAGCTCGCGGTAGTCGCCGGCCTGCTCGTGGAAGGTCTTCGCCAGCGCGGACAGGTCGTCGTAGACGACGGTGAAGTCCGCGGTCATCCGCGCGTCTCCCCCGCGTACGCGGCCAGGTCGGCCGGCTGCCAGTTGTGCTGTCCGGGCGCGACCCGGGGGTCGAGAAGGACCGTGATCCCCCGTTCGGCCGTGCTCTCGGCGAGCGGGCCGAGGGCGGTGGCGACCCACGGCTGCGCCTCGCCCAGCGCCTGTGCGAGCCTCTCGGGCGAGGTGAAGGCGAACGCCACCGTGCCGTGCGCGGGGCGCTCGAACAGCTCGAAGACGACGAAGGGCACGCGGACGGGAGCGCCGTGCGCGCCCGCCGCCGCCACGGAGCGAGGATGGGCCGGCACGAACACCGGTGTGCGGTAGGCGGGGACGCCGGGCTTCGGGCCGGGGCGTCCGTCGTCGGGCGCGGCGGGCGGCGCCGCGTCGACCAGGTCCCTCAGCCGGGACCGCGGCGCGTGCCGCTCTCCCTCCGGGCCCGGATCCCGGCCCGGCGGCGAGGGCGGCCCCGGCTCGGCGTGGTCCCCTCTGCGCGAACGGCTCGGCGCCTCCACCGTCGCCCCTCTCCCCCGTGTGTCGTGCGAACGTCGTGCGAACGGCCGGACTCGCACACCGTAGTCAGCCGAGGGTGGGGCAAATGCGGCCGTGCTGCCCCGTTGTCCTTTTGCGGCCGCGACCGTATGCAGAACCCATACGACGACTTGGGCTGCGCCTCACCGTCTCTTGACCAACGATTGAACCGCGGTCCGGTCGCCGTGGGCGGGACACCGCGGCGTCGGCGGGCGCACCCAGCAGCCGGGAGCGCGTCCCCGCGGCCGGCGAGGGGCGCGTGCCGCAGGTGGACAAAGAGCAGTCAGTGGACGCGGGGCAGTCGAATGATCGGCCGGACAGATCCTGGGGCGGCCGCGGGCGTCCCCGGAGCGAGCCGGTTGCAGTCGGCGCACCCGCTGCCCACACTGGTGGGGTCGGTGCTGCTCCCCAGCGGGCGCCTGACGTCGGCCGTCCGCTGACGGCCGCCGCCGCTCTCGCGTGCAGCGCCGTCGCCCAGCGGGCGCGCGGCCGACCGGCATCGCACCGGTGCCGACCGCACACCCGGTTCCGGCCGCGGTCCGGTTCCGGCCGCGCTCCGCGCCGCACACGCCCACCGGCTCCCAGAGCCGAGGATCGCTGCTCCCCCACGTGGTGAGGAGGCCCCGCAGATGCGCGCAGCCAAAGGCGACCAGATCGTGCAGCACGGCCGGGTGGTCGGCCAGCACGACCAGGTCAGCGAAGTCGTCGAGGTGATGGGCTCGGAGGGCAGCCCGCCCTACCGCGTCCGCTTCCCGGACGGGCACGAGGCCGTGATGTCCCCCGGCCCCGACTGCCAGATCCGGCACAGGAAGGAACAGGGCCCGCCGCAGTAGACACCGCCGGCCTGGCCCTGTCCGCCGCCCGGCGGAGCCGCCGGGCCGCCAGTCGGTCGGGCCCCAGCGCTGCCGGTCGGGAGGGCCCGGGGCCGCCGGTCGGCGTCAGCGCGGGGGCCCGGCCAGCTTGCCGTAGTGGTCGGCGACCACCCGCGCCATGGCCCCCGAGGGGTCCGCGGCCACGTCCTTCGCCGCGAAGAAGACGTGTCCGCGGACCTCCGGGTGCTTACCGGCCAAGGTGAGATGGCGGGACAGCTCGTCCGGGGATCTCCAGGCCGCGCCCTCGCCCGCGGCGCCCTGCCGGTACAGCGCCTCGCCGATGTAGAGGCGGGTGCGGCTGCCGTGCGCGACCCCGGCCCACCAGGCCACCAGGTCCGCGTAGTCGACGGCGCCCTTGCCGATGCTCCAGTACACCTGCGGGACGACGTAGTCGATCCAGCCCTCGCGCACCCAGGTGCGGGTGTCCGCGTACAGGTCGTCGTACGCCTGCGCCCCGGCCCGGGTGGCCGAGCCGCGGGGGTCGGTCTCGGCGTTGCGCCACACTCCGAACGGGCTGACGCCGAACCGCGCGCCGGGCCGGACCGCCCTGATCCCGGCGGCCGTCTCGCGTACCAGGCGGTCGATGTTGTCGCGCCGCCAGGCGGCCCGGCTCGCGAAGCCGCCCCCGTGGCGGGCGAAGGACGCGTCGTCGGGGAAGGCGTGGCCGGGCGCCGGGTACGGGTAGAAGTAGTCGTCGAAGTGGACGGCGTCCACCGGGTAGGCGCGCACCGCGTGCAGCATCGCCCGCTGCACGAAGGTCCGCACCTCCGGCAGGCCCGGGTCGTAGGAGAGCTGCCCGCCGTAGCGGACGACCCAGTCGGGGTGCTTGCGGGCCGGGTGCGAGGCGGCGAGCAGAGACGGGTCGTCGTGCAGGGCCACCCGGTAGGGGTTGAACCAGACGTGCAGCTCCAGGCCCCGCGTGTGCGCCTCCCGCACCGCCGTGCCCAGCGGGTCCCAGCCGGGGTCCTCGCCCTGGACGCCGGTGAGCCACTGGGACCACGGCTCGTACGGCGAGGGCCACAGGGCGTCGGCCGAGGGGCGCGCCTGGAAGATCACCGTGTTGAGCCGGCGGCGCACCGCGGCGTCGAGCAGGGCGGTCAGCTCGGCGCGCTGGCGGGCCGCGTCGAGCCCGGGGCGCGAGGGCCAGTCGCGGTTCGCCACCGTCGCCAGCCACATGCCCCGCATCTCGGCGGCCCCGCTGCGGCCGTACGGACCGGCCGCGCTCGGCGGTTCGGGCACTGCGCCCGGCGGCTGGGGCGACGCGTCCGGCGGCCAGGGCGCCGCGTCCGGGAGCGCGAAGGCGCTGGGCGAGGCCGCCAGCGCGGACAGGGCGGCCGCGGTGAACACCCGTCGTGTCACGCGGCCCATCCGGTCGCCCCCAGTACGCCGTGGATCCGTTTCGTCACGGATCGTGCACCGGCTCAGCATGCCCGACCCGGGCGATCGATCACCGTCGCCACAAGGGGTAACGTGCACGATTGGAGCAGGCGCCGCGCACAGGCGCCGCCTGCCCCGCGCCGAGACAGCGAGCGGAAGCACAGCGAAAGGGACGATGTGAGCGACATCGAACGCGTCGGAGTGGTGGGCTGCGGCCAGATGGGCGCGGGCATCGCCGAGGTGTGCGCCCGCGCCGGCCTGGAGGTCAAGGTCGCCGAGACCACCGGCGAGGCTCTGGAGATCGGCCGCACCCGGCTGTTCAGCTCGCTGGCAAAGGCGGCCGAACGCGGCAAGATCAGCGAGGAGGAACGGGACGCCACCCAGGGCCGCCTCAGCTTCACCACCGACCTCGGCGAGTTCGCGGACCGCGACCTGGTGATCGAGGCCGTGGTGGAGAACGAGCAGGTGAAGACGCAGATCTTCCAGGTCCTCGACCAGGTGGTGACCCGGCCGGACGCCATTTTGGCGTCCAACACCTCCTCCATCCCGCTGGTGAAGCTGGCGGTCGCCACCGCGCGCCCGGACCAGGTGATCGGCATCCACTTCTTCAACCCGGCCCCGGTGCAGAAGCTGGTCGAGCTGATCCCGGCGCTCACCACCTCCGAGGAGACGCTGAGCCGGACGCAGCTCTTCACCGAGAAGGTGCTCGGCAAGCACGCCATCCGCGCCCAGGACCGCTCCGGTTTCGTGGTGAACGCGCTGCTGATCCCCTACCTGCTCTCCGCGATCCGGATGTTCGAGTCGGGCATCGCCAGCCGCGAGGACATCGACAACGGCATGGAGATGGGCTGCGCCCACCCGATGGGCCCGCTGAAGCTGGCCGACCTGATCGGCCTGGACACCGTCGCCTCCGTGGCGTACTCGATGTACGACGAGTTCAAGGAGCCGCTGTACGCCGCTCCCCCGCTGCTCCAGCGGATGGTGGACGCCGGCCGCATGGGCCGCAAGAGCGGCTCGGGCTTCTACACGTACGGCTGACCGCGAGGGCGGCCGACCAAGGCTGACCGCGGGGGACGTGCCCCGCGCTGCCCCGCCCCGCTCGCCGGAGCGGGTACGGCGGCCGCCCGCACCGGTACGCCCCGCGCGGACGGCCGAGCAGACCGGCGGCCGCGAAGATCACGACGCGTACGCTCGTTTCCATGGTCGAGCATCGCATGGTCAACGTGAACGGGATCCGTCTGCACATCGCCGAGCAGGGCGAAGGCCCGCTGGTGATCCTCCTGCACGGCTTCCCCGAGTCCTGGCACTCCTGGCGCCACCAGTTCGGCCCGCTGGCCGACGCGGGCTACCGCGTGGTCGCCCCGGACCAGCGCGGCTACGGGCGCAGCGACCATCCCGCGGACGTCGACGCGTACACCATCCTCCACCTGGTCGGCGACGTCGTCGGGCTGATCGAGGCCCTGGGCGAGGAGAAGGCGCACGTCGTGGGGCACGACTGGGGGGCGCCGGTCGCCTGGCACACCGCGCTGCTGCGCCCCGACCTCGTCCTCAGCGTGGCCGGCCTGAGCGTGCCGCCGCCGACCCGGGGCAAGGAGCCGCCGCTGGCCGCCATGGAGCGGCAGTTCGGCGGCCGCTTCTACTGGAACTACTTCAACCGCCCCGGTGTCGCCGACGCCGAGTTCGGCAGGGATCCGCGCACCGCGTTGCGCAAGTTCCTCTACTCGGCCTCCGGCGACGCTCCCGGCGCGGTCAAGCAGCCGCTGGTCGACCCGGAGCGCGGCTGGCTGGCCGCCATGCCCGACCCCGGCGTGCTGCCCGACTGGTGCACCGAGGACGACCTCGACGCGCTCGCCGAGAGCTTCTCGCAGGGCTTCACCGGCGCGCTCAACTGGTACCGCAACCTCGACCGCAACTGGGAGCTGACCGCGCCGTGGGCCGGCGCCGCGGTCACCGTGCCGGCGCTCTACGTGTACGGCGACCGCGACCCCGTGCCCGCCTTCCCGGGCGCCCCCGAGTTCATCGAGAGCCTGCCCGACCGCATGCCCAGCCTGTGGCGCGCGCCCCTGGTGCTGGAGGGCTGCGGGCACTGGACGCAGCAGGAGCGCCCGGCGGAAGTGACCGCGGCGCTCCTGGAGTTCCTGGACTCCGTCCCCGCGTCCGCCGCCGCCGCGATCTGACGGCCGCCGGTCGTCCCGGGAGGCGCGGGGCTCCGGCGCCGTCCTCCCGGGAAGACCGGCGCGTCCGGCCGGGAGGGGCTGCACCCCGGCGTCCCTGCCGACGCGGTTTCAGCGTGAAGCGTCCTGGCCGAGCCGGTGGTGGTGCAGGAGCAGGAGCGCCGCGGCCATGGTGGCGGCCGGGACCTCGCCGCGGGCGATCAGATCGGGCACGAGCTTGAGCGGGACCCACTCGCGGCGGTCGGACTCGAAGTCGTCGACGGGGTGCCCGAGGTACTCGCCCTCGTCCGCCCAGTAGACGTGGTGCCGGGCGTCGGTGAGGCCGTTGGACGGCTCCGCGCTCATGAGGTGGCGCAGCGGTCCCGGCCGCCAGCCCGTCTCCTCCTCCAGTTCCCGGGCCGCCGCGCTCGCGACGTCCTCGCCGTCCTCGACGACGCCCGCCGCCAGTTCCCAGCCCCAGGTGTCGGTGATGAACCGGTGCCGCCACAGGAGCAGCACCTCGCCGGCCTCGTTGACCACGGTGGCCGCGGCGACGGGCCGCAGCCGTATCAGGAAGTGGTCCAGACGCCGGCCGTCCGGCAGCCTCACATCCGCCAGGTTGACCGCGAACCAGCGATTCGCGTACACAGTTTGTTCGTTCTGTTTCGTCCACTGCACGGTTCTGCCACCTTCCGTCGGGTCAGTGGCAATATCGCAGTCGTGACGGCCCGGCAGCAGGCGCACGATGAGGCGCCTGCCGCGCCATGCGTCACAGCGGCACGCGCAACGCTCCGTCGATGAGTTCGGCCGCCTCGGCGGTCCCCGCGCAGCCGCTGCGCACCAGGTGCTCGCGCACCGCCCGCAGTCTGTCCCGCAGCCGCTGCGACTCCATCCCCCGCGCCTGCTCGGCCATCCGCACGGCGGTGGCCACCGCCTGGTCCGCGTTGCCCCGGCGCAGTTCCACGGTGCTCAGCATGGCGAGCCGGTGCACCCGGCCGCGGTCGTGCGCCGGTATGTCCACCGCGGCGACGGCGTGCTCCTCGGCGGCGGCCAGCTCACCGAGGCTCAACAGGGCCTCCGCCACCTGGACGTTGACCAGTCCGGGCTGCACGTAACCGGTCTCGTCGGGCTCGTGGCCGCGCCGGATGCGCTCGGCCGCCGCCTCGGCCCGGCGGATGCCGGAGAGCGCGCTCGCGCCGTCGCCGAGGTGGGCGTACGCCTTGGCCTGCATCGCGTACAGGTCCGAGGCGAGGGCGTCGGTGAGGTGCCGTCCGGCGGCGCGCAGCGCGGCCTCGGCGAAGGCGACCGCCTGCCGGTGCTCGCGCAGGAACAGCGACTGGTTGACCAGCAGTGCGATGACATAGGCCCCCAGCCCCCGGTCCCCGCTGGCCTTGGCGAGCCGCAGCGCCTGGTGGAAGTAGCGCTGGGCGAGCCCGTGGGCGTCGGAGTCGTAGGCGCAGATGCCCGCGATGGCGACCAGACCTCCGGTGGCCCGGTGCAGTTGGCGCCCGGTGGCGTCCGGATAGCTGCCGCGCAGCAGCGGGGCCGCCTCGGCGTTGAGGAAGCCGACGACGCGGCCGCGGGTCGCCACGCCGCCGGCCTTGCGGTACATCTGCTCGTAGTGCGTGCGGGCCGCGCGCAGCATCTCGATGTCGGCCGGGGTGACCGGGCGGCGGCCGCCGCGGGAGACGTCCACGTCCTCGGGCGGGTTCTCCCACTCCCACACCGGCATCACCGCGGGCGTGCCCGTCATCGCGGGAGCGCCCAGGACGTGCGGACGCTGCTGCTCGTCGGAGCGCCACAGCGCGGTGGCCCGCTCGACGAAGCCGGACAGCGAGGTGGTGTGCTCGGCGGCCGGTTCGCCGGGCACGCCGAGGCCGATGTCGTCGAGGGTGACCGGACGGTCCAGCCGGGCGGCCAGCACCTCGCAGATCAGGTCGGGCACCTGGCCGCGCGGCCGCTGCCCCTTCAGCCAGCGGGCCACCGCCGTGTGCTCGTAGCGCAGGGCGAGACCCCGGGCGCGTCCCGCCTGGTTGACGTGCGCGGCGAGCCCGGCGTGCGAGACCCCGGCCTCGTCCAGGATCGCGTCGAGCAGTGCGTTGTGCGGCATGACGGCCCCCCGACGGCTCGGTGCGGACAGCGTAGTGCGGGCGGATTCACACGGGGTGTGAACGGAGTGCGCGCGGGGACGGCGTGCGCGCGCTGTCGCCGAGCGTGGTCGGGCGGTTGACTGAGGCGCCTCGTCACGAGGCCGGCCGGGCCGCCGGCTCCCCCTCGAACAGTACGGCGGCCCGCAACCGCGCCGCCCGCTCCGCCGCCTGCCCGACGCTCCGCGGCGGGGCGGGCGGGCGCGCCGGAGCGGGCGGTGAGGGGGAAGCGGGTCCCTGGACATCGACGGGACCGCGGGCGCCTGCGGCGTCCCGGGCTTCAGTGCCCTCTGGGTCGCTCCCGGTTCCGCCGCCGCCGTCGGTGGGCGCCCGGCGGTACGCGGGCTCCCGGTCTCCGGTCGGGTCGCGGTCGTCGGCGGGCTGCCGGTCGTTGTGCAGCACCAGGACCGCCGCGTCGTCCGCGAGACGGTGGCCGGTGTGCCGCAGCAGCGGAGCGAAGACGGCGCGCAGCACCGCCGCGGAGGAGACGGGGCCGCGCCGGGCGGCCCGGGACAGGACCGCGCCGAGAGGGAAGAACCGGCCGCGGGCGTCCCGGGCGTCCTCGACGCCGTCCGTGTACAGCACCAGCGTCTGCCCGGGACGGAAGCCGCCCAGGTTCTCGGCGGCCAGGTCGGACGGCAGCGGGAAGAGGCCCAGCGGCGGCAGCGGCTCGGTGCGCGCCACCGGCGCCGCCTTGCCGCCGGCCAGCCGGTACGGCCAGGGGTGGCCGCAGTTGAGGGCGCGCAGGGCGCCGTCGGCGGCGATCTCCAGCAGGAGCACGGTGACGAAGTCCTCGGCGTCCTCGGCGTCCCCGGCCGCTGGGCGCTCCGGGTGCCGGGTGCGCAGATGCCGGGCCAGCGCCCGGTCCAGGCGGCGCAGCACGCCCGTCAGCTCGGCCTCGTCGTGCGCGGCCTCGCGGAAGCTGCCGAGCACGGCGGCGACGGTGCCGAGGGCGGCGAGCCCGTGGCCGCGGACGTCGCCGATGACGACCCGTACGCCGTGCTCGGTGGCGACCGCCTCGTACAGGTCGCCGCCGACGGCCGCGCCCTGGTCGGCGGAGCACTGGGCGGCCGCCAGGCAGAGTCCGGCGAGCCGCGGGGGCAGCGGGCGCAGCAGCGCGCTCTGGGCCGCCCCGGCGACCGCGCGGGCCTGGCGCAGCTCGTGCAGCATCGACCGCCGGGCGTGCAGGAAGAGTCCGGTGCCCACGGCCAGGGCGAGGGCGCCGGGGCGCATACGGCACGGAGTTCCAGCCCTGGTGCGGATCATCATGGCCACGACCCCCCATCAGGCCCCCGACAGCGCGGATCGGCCCCGGAACAGCCGGTCCGCGGCGCAGCACGGGCCGACCCCGCAGGGCCGGTCTGATTGTGTCCAGAGATCGCCGCGCGTGGACGGGATCACCCTGCCTTCTCACCCGAACGAGTGAGAACGGTCCCGTGTGCAGGGGCGCAGGTCACCGCAGAGGGGCAGGTCCGGCGCCGCGGACCCGCCCCTCGTACGCCGTGCTCAGCTCCGCAGCGCCGCACCCGTGCGCGCGGCGGCCAGGGCCACCGCCGCGTCGCGTGCGGCGGTCGCCTCGTCCACCGTCAGCGTGCGGTCGGGGGCGCGGAAGCGCAGCGCGTACGCCAGCGACTTGCGGCCCTCGCCGAGGTGCTCGGCGTTCTCGTAGACGTCGAACAGGCGCAGCGACTCCAGGAGGTCGCCGGCGCCCTCGCGCAGCGCGGCCTCCACGTCGGCGGCCGGGACCGGCTTGTCGACGACGAGGGCGACGTCCTGCGTGGCGACCGGGAACGCGGAGATCCGCGGCGCCCGCGCGATGCCGTCCCCGGCCCGCTGGAGCAGGTCGAGGTCGATCTCCATCGCGCAGGAGCGCTCCGGCAGGTGCATCGCCGCGACGACGCGCGGGTGGAGTTCGCCCGCGTGGCCGACGAGGATCTGCTCGCCGTCCGCGTCGTCCCCCTTGACGTACAGCGCGGCGCACCGGCCCGGGTGCCAGGGGGCGCGCTGGTCGGCGCGGACGGTCAGCTCGGCGCCGGCCTCGCGCGCCACGGCGCGGGCCGCCTCGATCGCGTCGGCCCAGTCGGACGGACGGCCCGCGCCCCACCAGCCGGTCTGCTCGCGGGCGCCGGCCAGGACGGCGGCGGCCATGCGGGGCTGGTGCGGCAGCGCCGCGTCGAGGGCGGCGAGCTGCTCCTCGGTGGGCCGGCGGTCGGCGGGCAGCCGGGCCGGGACCTTCTCGTCGCCGGTGGGCCGGAAGACCTGGCCGGTCTCGAACAGCGCCAGGTCGTGTCCGCCGCGCCCGTGGTTGCGGCGCAGCGCGCCGAGCAGGCCCGGCAGCAGCGTCGTGCGCAGCGCCGGCTCCTCGTCGGAGAGCGGGTTGACCAGCGTGACCACGGTGCGGCGCGGGTCGTCGGCGTCCAGGCCGAGCTGGTCGAGGGCGGCCTCGCCGAGGAACGGGTAGTTCAGCGCCTCGACGTACCCGGCGCCGGCCAGCGCGCGGCCGACCCTGCGGTGCAGCCGCTGGCGGTCGGTCAGGCCGCGGCCGGGCAGCGGCCGGGGCAGCGTGGAGGGCAGGTTCTCGTAGCCCTCCAGCCGGATGACCTCCTCCGCCAGGTCGTTGGGGTCGGTCAGATCGGGCCGCCAGGACGGGACGGTGACGATCAGCTCGTCCTGCCCGTAGACGTCGCAGCCGATCTGCTGGAGCCGCCGTACGACGGTCTCGCGGCCGTAGACGACGCCGGCGACCTTGTCGGGGTGGTCGGCCGGGAGGGCGATGGTGTGCGGCGCGGACGGCGCGACGACCTGGGTGACGCCCCCGTCGGCGCTGCCGCCGGCGAGCAGCACCAGCAGGTCGACGGTGCGCTGCGCGGCCGCGGCGGCGGCCTGCGGGTCGACGCCGCGCTCGAAGCGGCGGGACGCCTCGGAGGACAGCTTGTGCCGACGGGCGGTGCGCGCGATGGAGAGCGGGTCGAAGTGGGCGGCCTCGACGACGACCTCGGTGGTGGTGCCCTCGGTGTCGTCGATCTCGGTGTGGGCACCGCCCATCACGCCCGCCAGGCCGATGGGACCGCGGTCGTCGGTGATGACCAGGTCCTCGTCGGACAGCGTGCGGCTGACGCCGTCCAGCGTGGTGAGCTGCTCGCCCGGCTCGGCCCGGCGCACGCCGATCGTGCCCTGGACGCGGGCGCGGTCGTAGGCGTGCAGCGGCTGGCCCAGCTCCAGCATCACGTAGTTGGTGACGTCGACGGCGAGCGAGATCGGGCGCATGCCCGCCTTCTGGAGCCGGCGCTGGAGCCAGATCGGCGAGCGGGCCTCGGGGTCGAGGCCGGTGACGGTGCGGGCGGTGAAGCGGTCGCAGCCGAAGGGGTCCGCGATCTGCACCGGGTGGCCGAAGGCGTTGGGCCCCGGGACGTCGAGCAGCGCCGGGTCGAGCAGCGGGCGGCCGTAGGCGATGGCGGCCTCGCGGGCGACGCCGCGCAGGGACAGGCAGTAGCCGCGGTCGGGGGTGACGGCGATGTCGAGCACCTCGTCGACGAGCTGGAGCAGCTCGACGGCGTCGGCGCCGGCCTCGTGCTCCGGGGGCAGCACGATGATGCCGTGGGAGCCGTCGTCGCCCATGCCCAGCTCGTCGCCGGAGCAGATCATGCCGTGCGAGACCCTGCCGTAGGTCTTGCGCGCGGCGATCGAGAAGCCGCCGGGCAGCACCGCGCCGGGCAGCACGACGACGACCTTGTCGCCGACCGCGAAGTTGCGGGCGCCGCAGACGATCTCCTGGGGCTCGCCGGTGCCGTTGGCCTGGCCGACGTCGACGGTGCAGAACCGGATGGGCTTCTTGAAGCCCTCCAGCTCCTCGACGGTCAGCACCTGGCCGACGACGAGCGGCCCCTTGAGGTCGGCGCCGAGCTGCTCGACGGCCTCGACCTCCAGGCCGGCGGCGATGAGCTTGGCCTGCACGTCGCGCCCGGTCTCCGTCGCCGGCAGGTCGACGTACTCCCGCAGCCAAGAAAGCGGGACCCGCATCAGATCTCCATCCCGAACGGCCGGGTGAACCGGACGTCACCCTCGACCATGTCTCGCATGTCCTCGACGTTGTGGCGGAACATCAGCATCCGCTCGATGCCGAACCCGAAGGCGAAGCCGCTGTACTTCTCCGGGTCGACGCCGCAGGCGGCGAGCACCCGCGGGTTGACCATGCCGCAGCCGCCCAGCTCGATCCAGCCCTCGGACGAGCAGGTGCGGCAGGGCCGGTCGGGGTCGCCCACGGACGCGCCCTTGCACACGTAGCAGAGCATGTCCATCTCGGCGCTCGGCTCGGTGAAGGGGAAGTAGTTCGGGCGGAGCCGGGTCTTCATGTCGGCGCCGAAGAGCGACTGGACCATGTGGTCCAGGGTGCCCCGCAGATCCGCCATGGTCAGGCCCTCGTCGACGGCGAGCAGCTCGATCTGGTGGAAGACCGGCGTGTGCGTGGCGTCCAGCTCGTCGGTGCGGTACACCCGGCCGGGGCAGACCACGTAGACCGGGGGCTCGCGGTGCAGCAGGGAGCGGATCTGCACGGGCGAGGTGTGGGTGCGCAGCACGACGCCGCTGTCCTCGCCGTCGACGGCGCCGGCGCCGTCGGCGCCCTTCGCGGCCGCCCGGACGAAGAAGGTGTCCTGCATGGTGCGGGCGGGGTGGTCGGGCGCGATGTTGAGCGCGTCGAAGTTGAACCACTCGGCCTCGACCTCGGGGCCCTCGGCGATCTCGTAGCCCATGGCCGTGAAGACGTCCGAGACCCGCTCCATCATGGTGGTCAGCGGGTGCCGGGCGCCGGACGGCGTCCGGTCGTAGGGCAGCGTGACGTCGACGGCCTCCTCGACCAGGACGCGGGCGTCGCGGTCGGCCTCCAGCTCGCCCTGGCGGGCGGCGAGGGCCTTGCTGACCGCGCCGCGGGCCATGCCCACGCGCTTGCCGGCGTCCGCCTTGGCGTGCGGGGGCAGCGCGCCGATCTCGCGGTTGGCGAGGGCCAGCGGGGAGGCCGGGCCGGTGTGCGCGACCTTGGCCTCGTGGAGCGCGTCGAGGGAGTCCGCGGCGGCGAAGGCGGCGAGCGCCCCGTCCCGCATGCGCTCGATCTCTTCCGGTTTCAACGCCTCGACCTCGACAGGGTCGTACGACTTATTGGGTGCCGACATGTCTTCCCGTGCTTCCGATTGGCTGGCTGACGGTCCCCGTCACCGACTCGTGGACATTCCGTCTCCAGTGGTGGGACACAAAGGTGCCAAAGGCCGAGTCTAACGGGGCTGGGGAACGCGGCGGCGCCCGTGGGTCCCCGGCTCGGTCCGGCGGACGGCCGCTAGAGCAGGTGCGCCGGGGTGCCCACGGGCAGGGTGAAGCGGAACCGGGCGCCGCCCTCGGGGGCGCGGCCGACCGTGACGGCGCCGCCGTGCGCCTCGACGATGCCCTTGACGATGTAGAGCCCGAGACCCGTGCCGCCGCGCTTGCTGCCCCGCCAGAAGCGGGTGAAGACGCGGTTCATGGACTCCTCCGGGATGCCGGGCCCCTCGTCGCTCACCGTGACCGACGTGCCGGCGTCCTCCCTCTCGCGAGGCGACGCCGCGGGCATGACGTCGATGGTGACAGTTCCCTCCCCGTGGCGCACGGCGTTTTCGATGAGGTTGCTCAGCACCTGGTCGATCTTGTCGGGGTCGGCCCACAGATCGGGCAGCGGCTGCTCGGTGCGGACCAGGAAGCGGTCGGCGGGCTGCCCCGCGGCGACGTACGCCTGGACGTGGCGGCCGACGGCGGCCGCTATGTCGACGAGCTGGCGGCGCACCTCCAGGCGGCCGGAGTCGATGCGGGAGATGTCGAGCAGTTCGGCGATCAGCCGGGTGACGCGGTCGGCGTCGGCGTCGACGGTCTCCAGCATCAGCCGCTTCTGGTCGTCGGTGAACCGCTCCCACTTGGCGAGCAGGGTGGCGGTGAAGCCCTTGACCGAGGTCAGCGGGGAGCGCAGCTCGTGGGCGACGGTGGCGATCAGCTCGGCGTGGCTGCGCTCGGTGCGGCGGCGCGCCTCGGTGTCGCGCAGCGAGACGACCACGCGGCGCACCGGCCCGGCGGGGCGGTCGCGGACGTAGGTCGCGGACACCAGCACCTCCCGGCCCCCGGGCAGCAGGAGGTTGCGCTCGGGCTGGCGGCTCCGGACGGCGAGGCCGCCGTAGGGGTCGGTGAGCTGCCACCAGCGCCGCCCCTCCAGGTCCTCCAGCGGCAGCGCCTCCTCCAGACGGCGGCCGAGGGCGCGCTGCGCGGGGACGGCGGTGATGCGGGCGGCGGCGGCGTTGAAGCCGATCACCCGGCCGTGCTCGTCGGCGACGACCAGGCCGTCCGGCAGGTCGTCGGGGCCGACGCCGAGCGCGGCGGGATCGGCGCTGCGGACGGGGGCGGGCGTGGGTGCGGGTGTGGCTTCAGGGGCGGGGGCGGCTTCAGGGGCGGGGGCGGCTTCAGGGGCGGGGGCGGCTTCGGGTGCGCGCGCCGGATCGGGTGCGCGCGCCGGATCGGGTGCGGGTGCGGCTTCGGGTGCGCGCGCCAGTTCGGGTTGGGGTGCGCCCGCGAAGGCCGGTGCAGGCACGGGTACCCCCGCGGGCGCCGGTGTGGCTACGTCCGTTAACGGGGGGCCGGGTACGCCCGGGGGTGCGGGCGCGTTCGCGGGCGCCGGCTGTATCGATTCATCGGCCGTCCAGGGCGGGATCGGGCGTCGGGCGTCGCGTCCGCCCGCTGCGCTGCTGGTGCCGCCACCCATCCCCGTACCCCGCTTCTCCACCGGCGCCGTAGGCCCCCGGGCCGGTCACCTTACTAGGCTCCCGTCACGGAACGGCATCCTCCGGAAGCACGCTGTGCGCGGGCCGACGCGTACAGGCAGACGGCGGCGGCGGTCGCGAGGTTCAGGCTCTCGGCCCGCCCGTGGATCGGGACGCGGACCGCGGAGTCGGCGAGGGCGCGGGTCTCCTCGGGCAGGCCCCACGCCTCGTTGCCGAAGACCCAGGCGGTGGGGCCGCCCATGGCGCCCGCGTCGAGTTCGGCGTCGAGGTCGCGCTCGCCCGCGCCGTCGGCGGCCAGGATCCGCACCCCCGCCTCCCGCAGCCCGGCGACCGCCGCGTCGACGGGGACGCCCACGGCGACCGGCAGATGGAACAGCGAGCCGACGGAGGCGCGCACGGCCTTGGGGTTGTAGAGGTCCACGGAGGCGTCGGTGAGGACCACGGCGTCGGCGCCCGCGGCGTCCGCGCAGCGCAGCACCGTGCCCGCGTTGCCGGGGTCGCGCACGTGCGCGAGGACGGCGACCAGGCGCGGACGGGCGGCCAGGATCCGCTCGAACGGCGTGTCGAGGAACCGGCACACCCCGACCAGGCCCTGCGGGGTGACGGTGGTGGAGATGTCGTCGACGACCGCGTCGGAGGCGAGGTGGACGCGGGCGCCGGCGTCCCGGGCCTCGCCCACGATGTCGGCGTAGCGGTCGGCGGCGTCGAGGGTCGCGAACAGCTCCATCAGGGCGCCGTCACCGCCGGCCGTCCGGTGCGCGGCGGCCTCCCGCACGGCCTGCGGCCCCTCGGCGAGGAACAGCCGCTCCTTGCCCCGGACGTTCCGCCGGGCGAGCCGCCGGGCGGCCGACACCCGGGGCGAGCGGGGAGAGACGAGGTCGGGGGGAGCGGGGGGCATGGAGCTTCACCTTCGGTCGGGCAGGTGCGGGACACGGGACACGGGCCCGCGTATACACAGAACGGGCCCGCGGACACACAGAACGGACCCGCGGGCAGTGCCCGCGGGTCCGTCCGGTCACGTCGGCCTGGGGCCTGTCGCCCTGGCCGACGGGGCGTCACGCAGCCTTCGGCGCGTTGACGTCGCTCGGCAGAGCCTTCTGGGCGACCTCGACGAGCGCGGCGAACGCACCGGCGTCGTGGACGGCCAGCTCGGCCAGGATCTTGCGGTCCACCTCGACGTTGGCGGCCTTCAGACCCTGGATGAAGCGGTTGTACGTGATGCCGTTGGCGCGGGCCGCGGCGTTGATCCGCTGGATCCAGAGCTGGCGGAAGTCGCCCTTGCGCTTCTTGCGGTCGTTGTAGTTGTAGACCAGCGAGTGGGTGACCTGCTCCTTGGCCTTGCGGTACAGACGCGAGCGCTGACCGCGGTAGCCGGAGGCCTGCTCGAGGATCGCCCGGCGCTTCTTGTGGGCGTTGACTGCCCGCTTGACGCGTGCCACTTGATTAACTCCTTGTAGCGGGGCCGTGGGTGTCCTCACACGGCCCGGAAACGATTGGGTCCCGGTCCTGACGTACGGCGTCGGGGTTCAGCCGGGCGCGGCGCCCGGCCGGTCCGCGCCGGCGCGTCACTTGCCGAGAAGCTTCTTGATCTTCTTGGCGTCGCCCGGGGCCATCTCGGCGTTGCCGGTGAGGCGACGCGTCACACGGGACGACTTGTGCTCGAGCAGGTGGCGCTTGCCGGCGCGCTCGCGGAGCACCTTGCCGGAGCCGGTGACCTTGAAGCGCTTGCTGGAACCGCTGTGCGACTTGTTCTTCGGCATAGCGCCGTTCTCTCCTCGTCGGTGGCGCTCCGATGCCCGGTCGCGGAACCGGGCACGGTAGGAGCGTCGCTCTTGTTTCGGTTACATCCTGGGACGCGGGTCCCCGGGGGTCACGCTTCGGCCGACGCCTCCGCCGGCGCCTCCGCCGACGCTTCGGCCGACGCCTCCGCCGACGCCTCCGCCTCGTCGTCCGCTACGTCCGCGGCGTTCTGCGAGCGGCCGGGGTTGGCCTTCGCGTCGGCCTTGCGGGCTTCCTGCGCCTGGCGGGCCTCGGCCATCGCCTCGGTCTTCTTCTTGTGCGGACCGAGAACCATGATCATGTTGCGGCCGTCCTGCTTCGGGTTCGACTCCACGAAACCGAGGTCCTGGACGTCCTCCGCGAGGCGCTGGAGCAGTCGGTAGCCCAGCTCGGGGCGGGACTGCTCACGACCGCGGAACATGATCGTGATCTTGACCTTGTCGCCCTGCTTGAGGAACCGGACGACGTGACCCTTTTTGGTGTCGTAATCGTGCGGGTCGATCTTCGGCCGGAGCTTCATCTCCTTGATGACCGTGTGCGCCTGGTTCTTGCGCGCCTCACGGGCCTTCATGGCCGACTCGTACTTGAACTTCCCGTAGTCCATGAGCTTGCACACGGGCGGACGGGCGTTCGCCGCGACTTCGACCAGGTCGAGGTCGTACTCCTGCGCAAGCTCCAGGGCCTTGGCAAGCGGGACAATCCCGACCTGCTCGCCGCTGGGACCGACAAGTCGCACCTCGGGAACGCGAATCCGGTCGTTGATGCGGGGCTCGGCGCTGATGGATCCTCCTCGGTAGCACCACGCGACGGTCTGCCGCGTATGTCTGTGTTCATAAGACCTAACCGCGCCGTAGCAGCAAAAACGCCCCGGACGATCACAGGCGGGCTCCTCGAACTACCGGAGCGACCGCCGCGATGGCCGCGGGGCGCGCTTTTCGGGCGGGTCGCCGCCGAGGGGCGGGACCGCCTGACCGGTGACCCGCCGCCCGGAGAGCGGTCAGGTGGGAGTTCGAAGCCTCCACTTGTGGGCCGGATGCGTGAGCCGTGGGGCATACGTGTCCGACCGGTCGCCCATCAGATTAGCAGGATCGCTTGACAAGGGCGAATGGGGGAGCGACGGAGGCGACCGCCTATCGTGAGGGCATGAGTGAGACCTCTTCTGAGAACCCCGACTTCGACGCCATGACCCGCGACATCGCGGAGGTTCCCGCGGTCGAGGTGATCGTGACGGTCGCCGTCAACCTGATGAGCGCGGCCGCCGTGAAGCTCGGGCTGACCGAGGAGGGCGACACCTACAAGGACCTCGACGAGGCCCGCAAGCTGGTGACCGCGCTGGCCGGCCTGCTGGACGCGAGCGCCACCGAGATCAGCTCCTTCCACGCGGCGCCGTTGCGCGACGGTCTGAAGTCGCTCCAGCTCGCGTTCCGCGAGGCGTCGGTGGCGCCGGACGAGCCGGGCCAGGGACCGGGCGAGAAGTACACGGGCCCGGTCTACGGCTGACGTCGCCGCTCCTTCGCGTACGACGTCACCGCTCCTTCGCGTATGACGTCACCGCTCCTTCACGTACGGCGTCACCGCTCCTTCACGTACAAGGGCTCGCCCGGAGGCGTCGCCCCGACCGGCAGCAAGGCCAGGTCGAGGCCGCGCAGCAGGCGGGCCCTCAGTGTGTCGCTGGCGGCCAGCCGTGCCGCGACGGCGCGGGCGACGTCGGCCGGGTCCGTCGCGGCGGACGGGTCCAGGACGAGGGCGAGGGCGCCGTCGGCCCGCCCCGGTCCGAGGTGGGCGCGCAGCACGGCGGGCTCGGCGGCCACCGCCTCCCGCACGGCCGCCACGACCGCCGGGTCGGCGAGCGGGTCGGCGCTGGTGCGGCCCTCGGCGAGCGCGAGGAGCGCGGGGCCGGTCAGTTCGAAGGGCACCGGTCCGGCCAGGTCGAGCACGACGGTGTCCGCCTTCTCGTGCGCGGCGGCCTGGAGTGCCTGGTGCAGCGGCACGGCGACCGGGCGGGCCGCCGGGTCCCAGCGGGCGAGGGCGCCGGTGGAGGTGAAGGCGGGCAGGGCCGTGCGGTCCCCCGCCTTCAGGGTCGGCACCGCCATGTCGCTGGTCTTCTCGCGGCGCAGCCCGTTCTCGTCCTCCTCGACCTCGCCGAGCACGGCCACGACGGGGACGAGCAGCCGGGCGTCCTTCAGGGCCGCCAGGACGGCTCCCACGGCGGTGCGGTCCTCGGCCCAGGCGGCGAGCGCCGCGCTCAGCCGGGGGTCGGCGGAGCCGTCGTCGTCGGAGAAGCCGGGGTCGGGGATGTTCTTGTTCGCCACGGTTCACGACCCTATCCGGGCCGCACAGCCGCTTCTCACGGCGCCTGGGCTCCGCGCCGGGCCCGTGAGGGGTCCGGGCCCGTGAGGATTCCGGGCCCGTGAGGGGCCGCTCCCCTCAGCGCCGCGGACACGTTCCTCCCGCCGGTCCCGCCCCGCGGGCGGGCGGTACGGACCCGGTCGGGCGGGCGGCTGCCCGCAGCGGCGGCGGCCGCTCGTATCGTCGGGAACGTCGGCGGGGCGGGGCGGAGAGCGTCGACGCAGGCGGTGTGACGGCTTCGGGGGCGTGAGCGGGTGTCGGATGCGGGATCGGTGAGCGGGAGGGCGGCGGTGGGCGGGGCGACGGAGCGGACGGGCGGCCGGTCGGCGCTGCTGGCCGCGGCGATGGCGCCGGTCGCGGTGTCCCCCCGCGCCGCCGTGTCAGTGGCGGTCCGCTCCCTGGCCTCCGGGGAGTGCGCCGTCTACGGGCACGGCGCCTTCGAGACGGCGAGCGTCGTGAAGGTCGACATCCTGGCGGCCCTGCTGCTCCGCGCGCAGGACGCCGGCCGGCGGCTGACCGCGCGGGAGCGGACGGACGCCGCCGCCATGATCGAGGAGAGCGACAACGACGCGGCGTCGGCGCTGTGGCGGACCGTCGGCGGCGCCGACGGCCTGGACGCGGCGAACCGGCGGCTCGGGCTGACGGACACCTGCGGCGGCCGCGACGGCCTGTGGGGCCTGACGCGCACCACGGCCGCCGACCGGCTCGCCCTGCTCACGCAGGTGTTCGGCGCCGCGGCGTCGTCGGCTCTGGGCGCGGCTTCGCGGGCGTACGTCCAAGGGCTGATGGGGCGGGTCGCCGCGGGTCAGGACTGGGGCGTGTCCGCCGCGGCCGACGACTCCAAGTGGGCTCTGAAGAACGGCTGGCTGCCGCGCAGCACGACCGGACTGTGGGTGGTCAACAGCATGGGTCGCGTGACGGCGGGCGGCGACGACTGCCTGGTGGCGGTCCTGTCGCACGGCAACACGTCCAAGGAGGCGGGCGTCGACCTGGTGGAGCGCGCGGCCCGAGCGGCGGTGTCGGTGTTCGGGGCGGGTGTCCAGCCGACGGCGGTGAGGGACGTGACCGGCAAGACGGAGCGTGGGTCGCAGGGGCTCGGATGATCGGCAGGCGGTGGACGGCAGCCGTCAGCGGCACGCCCGGCCGGGGGGGCTGGCCGGCGGCAGGCGACGGACGACCGGCGGCAGGCGGCAGGCGGCAGGCGGCAGGCGGCAGGCGGCAGGCGGCAGGCGGCAGGCGGCAGGCGACGGATGCTGGCAGCAGGCGACGGATACCGGCGGCGGATGACGTGCGGCCAGCGGCCACCAGCCGCCGAGGAGCGGCGGGAGGCCGGGCCAAGGGCGGCTGAGCGGCGGCGGGCGGCCGGGCCGAGGGCGGCTGAGGGGCGGCGGGCGGTCAGCGGCCGTCAACCGGGCGGCGGGGGCGCCTGCCGTCCGGTGCGGTCCGCGGCGTCGTCCTTCCGGCGGCCCCGCCACAGCACGACCGCCGCGACCAGCAGCACTCCCCCGGCGCCGCCGGCGAGGGGGCCGGCCCAGTCGTCGGCGGTGTGGGCCGCCTCGGCGGTGTCGGGGCCGGGGCCGAAGTAGCGGTCGCCGTACGCCGCCACGTGCAGGCCGTCCGGTGTGAGGCGGTCCGCGGCCTCGACGGCGGCTGCGGGGTCGATCATGCCGAAGCCCCGGGAGTCGTCCCGGCCGCCCGCCGGAGGATTGCGGGCCGTGGTCTCCAGGAGCTTCTTGATCTGCGCGGGCGTCAGGCCGGGGTGGGCGGCCTTGATGAGGGCGACGGCGCCGGAGACGAAGGCGGACGCCGCGCTGGTGCCCCAGCCCTCGTAGTACCGGTGGTCCGGGTCGGCGATGATGATGTCCACGCCGGGCGCGCTGACGGCGGCGTACCAGCGGCGGGTGGAGAACGCGGCACGGGCGCCGTAGCGGTCCACCGCGGTCGCGGCGATCACGCCCGGGTAGGCGGCCGGGTAGGAGACGTGGTCGCCCAGGCCGCCGCCGTTGCCCGCGGAGGCGACCACGACGGCGCCCTTGCTCAGCGCGTACTGCACCGCCTCGTCCTCGGCGGGCTCGGGGTGCGCGGAGTCGGAGTCGTCGCCCAGGGAGAGGTTGATGACGTCGGCGCCGTGGTCGGCCGCCCAGCGGATGCCGTCCGCGAGGGCGCCGCCCCGGCTGGTGCGGGCCCGGGAGCGGGCCGGGTCGCCGTCCTCCAGGATCACGCGCACCGGCAGGATCTTCGCCTCGGGCGCGACGCCCATGACGCCGTCGGCGCCGCCGGGCCCGTGGCCGTGCCCGGCGATGATGCTCGCCATCGCGGTGCCGTGGCGGGCCCACGTGCGCTCGCCCTGCCGGGCGCCGAAGCCGATCAGGTCCTTCGTGGGCAGGACGTTCCCGGCGAGGTCGGGGTGGTCGGTCTCGACGCCGGTGTCCAGGACGGCCACGGTGACGCCCTTGCCCTGGGTGGTCCGCCAGATCTGCTGGGTGTGCAGGGCGTCCAGCGCCCACTGCTGGGCGCGGATGCCGTCGGCGCGGGCGGCGGTGGCCGGCGCCAGGGCGAGGGCGGCGGCGAGGAGCAGGCTCAGGGCGGCGCTCCTGCGGGCGGGGGCGGCGGTCACGAGGGCGTCTCCGTGGCGGCGCCGGCGGTCGTGCGCAGGCCGCGTTCGACGCGGTCGGCCAGGCCCTGGGCCTCGTTGCCCAGTCCGGCCTGCGCGGCGGCCGAGGAGGCGCCGGCGCGCAGCGCGTCGGCGGCGGGCGCGGGGGCGTCCACGGAGCGGCCGTCGGCCCAGCCGGTGACGGCGTAGACGACCACGGGGGCCTCGGTCAGCACGGAGACGGTCCAGGCGGCGCGCTGCCGGTCCCCGAACGCGGCGGCGACGGTGCCCTTGGCCGGGTACAGGCGCGGCACCAGGTCGGTGCGCCGGTCCAGGCCCTCGCGCTGGAACCGGGCGGCCAGCGAGCCCATCGCGGTCGCGTCGGCCTTGGTGAAGAGCATGCCGACCGTGGTGACGTAGGTCTGGGTGGCGTCCGTGTAGGTGGCGCGCAGCAGGCGTTCGCAGCCGACCGGGGCGAGGGCCTTGGCCAGCAGCGGGTCGAAGGCGTTCGCGCAGCCGCCGTCGGGGGCGACGGCGATACGGGTCCAGGTGCGGTCGGCGCCGCCGGGTCCGGCGCCGCGGCCCTGCACCGTGGGCGGGAAGAGCCGGTCGACGGGGATGCTGTGCCACAGGGCGCCTGCCGTGGCGAAGGCGCCGGCGGCGCCTGCCCGCGCGGGGTCCGCCGTGAGCCAGCTCCCGGTCACGGCGCCGCCGATGAGTCCGAGGCCGAGGACGAGGCAGGCGGCGGCCGCGGCCATCCGCGGCCGCGTCCGCCCGCCGGGAACACGGTCCCGGCCGAACGCGGGGTAGCGGTTGTCCGGCTCGCCGTGCGGGAGAGAGGTCCCGGTCGGCCCGGGAAACGCGCCGGTCACCGTCGGCGCTCCCCAGGACAGCGCCGGGTCGGGCGACACGACGGCGCCGCCCGCGGCGGCCGGAACGCCCGGGGCGCCGGACAACGGGCCCGCGGGGGCCGCCCGTCCCGCGCCGAACACGGTCGGCGGCCGCGGCGCGGAGAGGGGACGCAGCCGCACGGTGGGCGCGGACACGCCTTCCGCGGGCACGTCGGTGCGGCGGCGTACGGCCGCGCGGAGCAACGCCTGCCGGGAGCCCCGCCGTTCCCTCGCGTCGGCGCCGTACGGCGGTGGCGGGACGAGCTCGGCGTCGGCGCCGTATCGGGCCTGGGGCGCGGGCTCGGAATCGGCGCCGTATCGAGGCCGGGGCGCGAGCCCGGAATCGGCGCCGTTTCGCGGCAGCGGTGCGGGATCGGGGTCGACCCCGTATCGGGGCCGGGGTGCGGGTTCGGTGCCAGCGCCGTATCGGATCCGGGGCGCGGGCCCGGGATCAGAGCCGAATTGGGTCCGAGGCGCGGGCTCGGAATCGGCGTCGTATCGAGGCCGGGGCGCGAGCCCGGGATCAGCGCCGTTTGGCGGCAGCGGCGCCGGCCCGCGCCGCCCGGGATTGTGACTGGGGGCGCTCCCGGGGGCAGTTGGCGTCCCAGGAGTGCCGTCCGCACCGCCGCCGCGCGCCTCTACGACACCGGGCGCCCCCGCGGCCGAGCGCTCAGCAGCGGCAAACGTCTCAGCGGCCGAGCGCTCACCCTCGCGAGGCGCCCCGGCAGAAGCCGCCTCAACAAACTGTGCCCCAAGGGGTCGTGCTTTGGTGCCAGGCGCGGACGGCCAACCTTCCTCGCCGTCTTCACGCGCCCTCACCGCCCCCGGCCGCGCCCCGGCCGGACGGCCGATGCGGGGCGGGGTGTCGGGGAAGCGGGCCGAGGCGGGGGGCGGAGGCGGAGTGCTCGGCGCGGTCTCCGGCGGCTCGGCGAGGCGGGGGGACGGGCCGAAGTCCGGTGCGGCGAAACGCAGTTGCCCAGACGGAGGTTCCCCGGGCGGAGATTCCCCGGAGGGCTCGCCCGCGGGCGCGGCGGACGGCTGCGGGGGGCGCGACGGCCGCGGGGGCCGCGGAGGATGCGGGGGCCGCTGAGGACGCGGCGGAACCGGGGCGTGGCGCGCGTCCGTGCTCATGCACCCCCCGTTTCCTCGTGCCGGGCCGTCGCTCCGGGCGCGGCCGTCCTCGTCGCCGTGCCGGCGCCGACGCGTCGTCACCGGGCTTGCATACCCGTACGCACGAAGTGCCATCCCGGCTCAACCGAACGGCCGGGAGCGTTCCGCCGTTCCGGCGTACGTCGCGTCACTCTACGGGCTGAAGGCGACGGGACGGGAACCGGTCGGCGGCCGCGGCAGGGCTTCTGCCCGGAACGTCCCCCTACCCTGCGGTAATCCCGTCTGGCAGGCTGCGTCCATGACTGCGCGCGCCGCCGACCGGGCCCGTTACGACCGGGCTGCCGCCCGTCTCGACGCCCCGCTGGCGATCGTCGACCTGGACGCTTTCGACGCCAACGCCGACGACCTCGTCCGCCGGGCGGCCGGGAAGCCGGTGCGGGTCGCCAGCAAGTCCGTCCGCTGCCGCGCCCTGCTCGAACGGGTGCTCGCCAAGGAGGGGTTCGCGGGCGTCATGTCGTTCACGCTCGCCGAGTCGCTGTGGCTGGCCCGCTCCGGCTTCGAGGACGTGCTGCTCGCCTACCCGTCCGCCGACCGGGTCGGCTTCGCGGAACTGACCGCGGACCCCAAGCTGGCCGCCGCCGTCACGGTGATGGCGGACGACCCGGCCCAACTCGACCTGATCGACGCCGCACGCGAGGGCGGCCGCGAAACAGTGCGCGTCTGCGTGGAGTGGGACACCTCGCTGCGGCTGCTGGGCGGACGGGTCCGGGTGGGCGCGCTGCGCTCCCCGCTGCACTCCCCCGGTCAAGTCGCCGACCTGGCGAAGGCAGTGGCCCGGCGGCCGGGCTTCCGGCTGGTGGGGATCATGGCGTACGAGGGTCATGTGGCGGGCGTGGGCGACGCGGTGGCGGGGCGGCCGCTGCGGTCGCGGGCGATCCGGCTGATGCAGTCGGCCGCGCGGCGGGAGCTGGCGGAGCGGCGCGCGGCAGTGGTGCGGGCGGTCCGGGAGGTGGCGCCGGACCTGGAGTTCGTCAACGGCGGCGGCACGGGCAGCGTCCAGCACACCGCGGCGGAGGACGCCGTCACCGAGATCGCCGCCGGCTCGGGGCTGTACGTGCCGCGCCTGTTCGACGACTACACGTCCTTCCGCGGCCGTCCGGCGGCGCTCTTCGCGCAGCCCGTGGTGCGCCGCCCCGGGGTGGGTACGGTCACGGTGCTGGGCGGCGGCTATCCGGCCTCGGGCGCGGCGGGCGCCGACCGGCTGCCGCAGCCGTATCTGCCCGAGGGGCTGCGCTACGACTCCCGGGAGGGGCCGGGCGAGGTGCAGACCCCGCTGCTCGGTCCCCCCGCCGACGACCTGCTGATCGGCGACAAGGTGTGGTTCCGGCACGCCAAGGCGGGCGAGTTGTGCGAGCGGTTCGACACCCTGCACCTGGTCGAGGGCGACCGGGTGACGGCGGCCGTGCCGACGTACCGGGGCGAGGGGCGCACGTTCCTGTGACGGTCCGGCGGCGGACCCGTCCCGGCATGCGCCGCGCGCCCCGGTGACGGCCCGGCATGCGCCGCGCGCCCCGGTGACGGCCCGGACGCCCCCGGTGACCTTCTCGATGTCGCCCAGCGGCGGCCCGTCCGCCCCGGCTACAGCGGAGTGACGTACGCCCCGGAGATCCCTCCGTCCACCAGGAAGTCGGCGGCGTTGACGAAGGAGGAGTCGTCGCTGGCGAGGAAGGCGACGGCGGCGGCGATCTCCTCGGCCTCCGCGAACCGCCCGAGGGGGATGTGCACGAGCCGGCGCGCGGCCCGCTCCGGGTCCTTGGCGAACAGCTCCCGCAGCAACGGGGTGTTGACCGGCCCCGGGCACAGGGCGTTGACCCGGATGCCCTCGCGGGCGAACTGCACGCCCAGTTCACGGGACATGGCGAGGACGCCGCCCTTGGACGCGGTGTAGGAGATCTGCGAGGTGGCGGCGCCCATCCGGGCCACGAAGGAGGCGGTGTTGATGATGGAGCCGCGGCCCTGGCGCCGCATGTAGGGCAGGGCGGCCTTGCAGCACAGGTAGACGGAGGTGAGGTTGACCTCCTGGACCCGCTTCCACGCCTCCAGTCCGGTGTCCAGGATCGAGTCGTCGTCGGGCGGCGAGACGCCGGCGTTGTTGAAGGCGACGTCGACGCTGCCGTAGGCGTCGTAGGCGGTCTGGAACAGCGCCTCCACCTGGGCGGGGTCGGTGACGTCGACCTTGACGAAGAGTCCGCCGACCTCGTCGGCGGCGGCCGTGCCGCTGGTCTCGTCGACGTCGCCGCAGACGACGTGCGCGCCCTCGGCGGCGAGCCGGCGTGCGGAGGCGAGGCCGATGCCGCTGCCGGCGCCGGTGACGACGGCGGTGCGGCCGACGAGGCGGCGGCAGACGGCGCTCGGGGCGCCGGGACGGGGTGCGCTCACTGTGCGGGGCCCTCCGTGCTGATGAAGACGTTCTTGGTCTCGGTGAAGGCGGCCAGCGCGTCCGGCCCGAGTTCGCGGCCGACGCCGGACTGCTTGAAGCCGCCGAACGGGGTCCAGTAGCGGACGCTGGAGTGGGAGTTGACGGACAGGTTGCCGGCGCGCACCCCCTGGGCGACGCGCAGGGCGCGGCCGAGGTCCCGGGTCCACACGGAGCCGGCGAGGCCGTAGGGGGTGGCGTTGGCCAGGCGGACGGCGTCCTGTTCGTCGGTGAAGGGCAGCAGGACGGCGACCGGGCCGAAGATCTCCTCGCAGGCGGCCGGACCGTCCGGCCGCTCCCCGGTCAGCACGGTCGGCGGGAACCAGAATCCGGGTCCGTCGGGCGCGGCGCCGCGCAGCGCGGGAGCGTCCTCGGGGACGTACGACCGCACGCGCTCGACCTGCTGACGGGAGATCAGCGGGCCCATCTGGGTCGTGTCGTCGGCGGGGTCGCCGACGACGACGGCGGCCAGCGCCTCGGCGAGCAGGTCGCGCACCTCGTCGTAGACGGACCGCTGGACCAGGATGCGGGTGCGGGCGCAGCAGTCCTGCCCGGAGTTGTCCAGGAAGGAGAACGGGTCGACGGCGGCGGCGAGATCGGCGTCGGCGAAGACGATGTTCGGGCTCTTGCCGCCGAGTTCGAGGGTGACGGGCTTGGTGTGCCGGGCGCAGCGCTCCATGACCTCGCGGCCGGTGCGGGTGGAGCCGGTGAACACGATCTTCGCCACGCCGGGGTGGTCGACCAGAGCGCGGCCGGTGATATGGCCGTGGCCGGGCAGCACTTGGAAGAGGTGCTCGGGCAGGTCGGCCGCCAGGGCGAGTTCGGCGAGGCGCAGGGCGGTGAGCGGGGTGGCCTCGGCCGGTTTGAGGAGGACCGCGTTGCCCGCGGCGAGGGCCGGGAAGGCGCCCCAGGCGGCGATGGGCATCGGGAAGTTCCAGGGGGCGATGACGCCGACCACGCCGAGGGGTTCGAGGAAGGTGACGTCCCAGCCGCCGGGGACCGGGATCTGCCGGCCCAGCAGGCGTTCGGCGCCGCCGGCCGCGTAGAGCAGCAGGTCGCGGGCGTTGCCGGCCTCCCAGCGGGCGTCGCCCAGCAGGTGGCCGGCCTCGCGGACCTCCAGCCGGGCCAGTTCCTCGGCGTGCGCGTCGACCTCGTCGGCGAACCGGCGCAGCAGCCGGGCCCGGTCGGCGGGGGCGGCGGCCGCCCAGGTGCGCTGGACGTCGCCCGCGCGGGCGACGGCGCGGTCCACGTCGGCGGCGCCGACGGCCGGCACGGTGGCGAGGAGTTCTTCGGTGGCGGGATTGACGACGGACAGTTCGTGCTCGTTCGGGTGGGGCACGGCGGGACCCTTCACAGGCGCTCGAAGGAGCGGCGCAGCTCCCAGTCGGTGACCGCCGCGTCGAAGGCGTCGAGTTCGACGCGGGCCATGTTGCGGTAGTGGGCGACGACCTCGTCCCCGAAGGCGGCCTGGGCGATCTCGCTGCTCTCCCAGAGCGCGGCGGCCTCGCGCAGGGTGGTGGGGACGTGCTCGTACGCGGCGGCGTAGGCGTTGCCGGGACAGGGGTCGGGCAGCGGGAGCTTGTGCTCGACGCCGTGCAGGCCGGCCGCGATCAGTCCGGCGACCGCCAGGTACGGGTTGACGTCGCCGCCGGGCAGCCGGTTCTCGAAGCGCAGGGACCGGCCGCGGCCGACGACGCGCAGCGCGCAGGTCCGGTTGTCGTGGCCCCAGGCGACGGCGGTGGGGGCGAAGGAGCCGGGCTGGAAGCGCTTGTAGGAGTTGACGTTGGGCGCGTAGAGCAGGGAGAAGTCGCGCAGGGCGGCGAGCTGTCCGGCGAGGAAGTGCCGCATGACCTCGGACATGCCGCCCGGGGCGCCGGGGTCGCCTGATGCGCGCCGGCCGTCCGGGGAGGCGGCCGCCATGACGTTGGTGCCGTCGGCGTCGGTGAGCGAGAGGTGGATGTGGCAGGAGTTGCCCTCGCGCTCGTTGTACTTGGCCATGAAGGTGAGCGAGACGCCCTCCTGGGCGGCGATCTCCTTGGCGCCGGTCTTGTAGACGGCGTGCTGGTCGCAGGTGACGAGGGCTTCGGCGTAGCGGAAGGCGATCTCGTGCTGGCCCGGGTTGCACTCGCCCTTGGCTGACTCGACGGTGAGCCCGGCGTCGGCCATGTCGTTGCGCAGCCTGCGCAGCAGCGGCTCGACGCGGCCGGTGCCGAGGATGGAGTAGTCGACGTTGTACCGGTTGACCGGGGTCAGCCCCTGGTAGCCGCGGTCCCAGGCCTGTTCGTAGGTGTCCTGGAAGGCGATGAACTCCAGCTCGGTGCCGACCTGGGCGGTCCAGCCGTGCGCGGCCAGCCGGTCCAGTTGCCGGCGCAGGATCTGCCGGGGCGCGGCGGCCACCGGGGCGCCGTCGTTCCAGGCGAGGTCGGCGACGGCCAGGGCGGTGCCGGGGTGCCAGGGGAGGCGGCGCAGCGTGCACAGGTCCGGGCGCATGGCGAAGTCGCCGTAGCCGCTGTCCCAGGAGGACATGGCGTAGCCGTCGACGGTGTTCATCTCGGTGTCGACCGCGAGGAGGTAGTTGCAGCCCTCGCTGCCGTGGTGCAGCACCTCGTCGAGGAAGAAGCGGGCGGCGAACCGCTTGCCCTGGAGCCGTCCCTGCATGTCGGGGAAGGCGAGCACCACGGTGTCGATCTCTCCGCCGGCGACCAGGGCGTGCAGTTCCTCGACGGCGAGCGGGGGTGTGCGGTCTGCCACGGGCGAGCCTCCTATGGGCTGTGCTGCGCCGGCCGGGAGTCGTCGCCGCCCGGCCGGCCGTGGAGCCGCGGGACGGCGGCTCTAAGGTATAGGCGAAGACCATTGGTTGGGAAGGTGCGTGGCCGGATGGCGCGGGACACGGAACCGGGCGGTCCGCCGGACGGGGAGGCGCGGACGGCGGGGGACGCGCGGGCGGAAGGTCCGCAGAAACCGCAGGCGCGGGCGGGAGATCCGCGGGACGCGCAGGCGCGGGAAGCGCGAGAGGCGCGGGCGGGAGGTCCGCGGGACCGGCTCGCGGCGGTGCTGCGGCCGGTGCGGGCGGGCAACGGCTTCGAGGAGGCGCTGGAGCAGATCCTCCAGGTGGTGCGGCTCGGCCTGGTGCCGGCCGGCGAGCGGCTGCCCGCCGAGCGGGATCTGGCGGAGCGGCTGGGGATCAGCAGGGTGACGCTGCGCGAGGTGCTGCGGGTGCTCCACCAGCAGGGCCTGGTGGAGTCGCGGCGCGGGCGCTACGGCGGCGCGTTCGTGCTCCCGCGCGGGGACGGGGGCGGCGAGGACGCGCTGCGGCGCCGGGTCGCCGGGGTGGACGTCGAGGACGTGCTGCGGTTCCGCGAGGTGCTGGACGTGGGGGCGGCGGGGCTGTGCGCGGCGCACGGCCTGACCGGCGACGGCGCGGCGCGGCTGCGCCGGGCGCTGGAGCGCACCCGCGACGCGCCGCTCGGCGAGTACCGCCGGCTGGACACGCTGCTGCACCTCACCCTCGCCGAGTTGTCCGGCTCCCCCCGCCTCACCGCGCAGTACGCGGCGGTACGCGCCTCGGTCAACGACCTGCTCGACTGCATACCCCTGCTGGTGCGCAACCTGGAGCACTCGCAGCGTCAGCACGGCGCGCTGGTGGAGGCCGTCGTGGAGGGGGACGCGGACGCGGCGCGGGAGATCATGCGGGAGCACTGCGCGGGCACGGCGGCCCTGCTGCGGGGATTCCTGACGTGAGCGCGTGGGCCCCGCTCAGCCCGAGGGGCGAAGGCGCGTCGCGAGGCGGAGGCGCGTCTGAGGCGGAGGCGCGTCCGAGGCGGAGGCGCGTCCGAGGCGGAGGCGCGTAGCAAGGCCGCCGGGCGGCACGCCGCGCTCAAAGGTGCAGGGTCACACCATTACCGTAGGCAGGGAGGGGCGGATGACCGTACGACGAGCGCCGGGGCGGCCGCTGATCGGCATCAGCACGTACCTGGAGACCGGCGCCAGGTGGGGGGTCTGGGAGCTGGAGGCGGCGCTGCTGCCCGCGGGCTACCCGCGGCTGGTGCAGCGGGCCGGAGGGCTCGCCGCGATGCTGCCGCCCGACGCGCCGGAGAGCGCGCCCGGCGCCGTGGCCCGGCTCGACGGGCTGGTGATCGCGGGCGGCCCGGACGTGGAGCCCGCCCACTACGGCGCCGCGCGCGAACCCCTTACGGGACCGCCCGCCCACGCCCGCGACGCTTGGGAACTCGCCCTGATCCGGGCCGCCCTGGCCGCGCGCGTCCCGCTGCTCGGCGTCTGCCGGGGCATGCAACTGCTGAACGTCGCCCTCGGCGGCACCCTGGTCCAGCACCTGGACGGGCACGCCGAGGTCGTCGGGGTCTTCGGGGAGCACCCGGTCACGCCGGTGCCCGGCACCCGGTACGCGGCGGCCGTTCCCGAGACGACGACCGTCCCGGCCTACCACCACCAGGCCGTCGACCGTCTCGGCCGCGACCTGCTCGCCTCGGCCCACGCGGCCGACGGCACGATCGAGGCCATCGAGCCGCCCGCTGCCGCCCCGTGGACCCTGGGCGTCCAGTGGCACCCGGAGATGGCCGAGGACACCCGCGTGATGCGCGCCCTGGTCCAGGCGGCGGTGGCACGGACGTCGGAGTGACGGAGGAGCGCGCCACCCCCGGCTGCTCCGGGCCGCCCTGTCAGCACACCGCCACCGCACCGCCACCGCCACGGACCGTCCGCCCACACACACGCGAAGGTGCCCGTGGCGGCACCCGCCGCGCCCCTACGGGCCCCCGCAGTGCTGCCGCCGTTGCGAGCGCCGCCCTGTCAGACCGGAGCCGTAGGACCGGAGCCCGGGGCGCCGTGGCGGGTCAGGGAGAGGAGGTCGCGGGCCGGGCCCGCCGGGCGGTGGCCGGTGGGCCAGACCGCGCGCAGGGCGCGGCGCAGGGTGACGCCGTCGACCGGGACGGTCACCAGGCGGCGCAGGGACAGCTCGTCGCCGACCGCGAGTTCGCTCAGCACCGCCGGTCCCGCGCCGCTGACCGCCGACGCCTTGACCGCCGTGGTCGTGGACACCTCGATCAGCGGGCGCGCGAGGCCGCCCAGCGCCGCGTCCAGCACCTGCCGCGTGCCGGAGCCCTCCTCGCGGAGGATCAGCGGCGTCGCCGCGAGTTCCGCCGCGTCCAGCGGGCGCCGGCGGCGGGCCCACGGGTGAGCGGGGGCGGTCACCACGATCAGGCGGTCGTGGGCGATCACCGCCGAGTCCAGGCCGGACGGCGCCGACAGCCCCTCCACGAACCCGAGGTCCGCCTCGTCCGCCAGCAGCCGCTCGGCGACCGCCGCCGAGTTGCCCGCGAGCAGCGACACCGCGGTGTCCGGACGCCGGGCGCGCAGCGCGATCAGCCAGCCGGGCAGCAGGTACTCGGCGATGGTCATGCTCGCCGCCACCCGCAGCCGCGAGTCGCGCCGGTCGCGCAGCGCCTGCGCCCCCGCGTCGAACGCCTCCGCCGCCGCCACGACCCGCCGCGCCCAGTCCGTCACCAGGGCGCCCGCCTCCGTGAGCCGGGACCCGCGCGGCGAACGGTCCACCAGCGCCACGCCGAGCCGCCGTTCCATGGCGCGGACGCGGCTGCTCGCCGCGGGCTGGGTGATGCCGAGTTCCCTGGACGCGCCGCCCAGGCTGCCCAGGCGGGCCACCGCGAGCAGCAGCTCCAGCGCGCCGAGGTCGGGCACCCGGTGCGCCAGCGACGCCCCGGCCGGGCGCCCGTCCGCGCGGCCGCCGGGCGCCCGGCCCTCCGGACCCCCGCCGGGGCCTCGGCGGCCCGCGTCGCGCTCGCCCTCGGTTCTCCTCATAAATCCAGCTTATGCCCTGAGAGACAGAAAGCCCCTGGCGAGCGCGGTGGACCTGCGCGAACCTCGCATCATGGTCACCGCAGCCCCGCCCCTGTCCGCCCCGGCGCGGCCCCACGCGCCCCGCCCCCGGTTCACCGCCGTCCGCCATCTCGGCCCGAACTGGTACGGCTCCGTCATGGGCACCGCCGCCGTCGGCACGGCGGGCGCCGCGCTGCCGGTGCACGTGCCCGGACTGCGCACGGTGTGCGCCGCCGTCTGGGCCCTCTCCCTGGTGCTGCTGGCCGTGCTGCTGACCGCTCGCGTCCTGCACTGGACCCATCACAGCGACCAGGCGCGGGCCCATCTGCGCGACCCCGGGGCGGCCCCGTTCTACGGCTGCGCGTCGATGGCCCTGCTGGCCGTCGGCGGCGGCGCCCTGGCGGTGGGACGGGACTGGATCGGGGGCCCGGCGGCCCTCGCCCTGGACGCCGTGCTGTTCACCGCGGGCACGGCGGTGAGCCTTGTGGCCGCCGTGGCGGTGCCGTACCTCATGACGGTGCACCACCGGATCGAGCCGCGGCAGGTGACGCCGGTGTGGCTGCTTCCCCTGGTCGCGCCGATGGTCTCGGCGGCGCTGGGACCGGCCCTGGTCCGGCGTCTCCCGGCCGGGCAGGCCCGCGAGACGCTGCTGCTCGGGTGTGCGGCGCTGTTCGGGCTGAGCCTGCTGGCGGTACTCGCTCTGCTGCCGCTGATCATGGGACGGCTGCTTCTGGCAGGACCGCTGCCCCTCGCGCTCACCCCGACCCTGTTCCTCGTCCTCGGACCGCTCGGGCAGTCCACCACCGCCGTCGCCGCCCTCGCCGACGCGGCCCCCGGCGCCGTGCCCGCGCCCTGGGCCTCCGCGCTCGGGGTGTGCGCCGTGCTGTACGGGGTCCCGGTGACCGGCTTCGCCCTGCTGTGGTTCGCCTTCGCCGCGGCCCAGACGGCGCGCGCCGCCCGGCGGGGCATGGGCTTCGCGATGACGTGGTGGGCCTTCACCTTCCCCGTGGGCACCTGCGTGACCGGCGCCTCGGCGCTCGCCCGGCACACCCGTCTCGCCGCCTACGAGGGCCTGGCGCTCGCCCTGTACGCGGTGCTGGCGGCCGCGTGGCTCGCGGCGGCCGCGCACACCGTCCGCGGCCTGCTCAGCGGAGCGCTGCTCGCAGCGCCTCGCCCAGCACCCGCGGGGCCTCGGCCAGCGACGGTCCGTACCAGGTCAGGTGCCGTCCGCTGACCAGCGCGCAGGCCAGCCCGGGAAAAGCCTCCGGCCCGTCGTCGGCGGTGAAGCGGTAGGGCTCGTCGGGCAGCACCACGACGTCCGGCGACGCCGCCCGCAGTTCCTCCACCGGGATGCGCGGATAGCGTTCGGCGTGCCGCGCGTGGACGTGCTCGACGCCGAGGCGGGCCAGGACGTCCCCGGCGAAGGTGTCCCGGCCCAGCACCATCCAGGGGCGGCGCCAGATCGGCACGACGGCGCTCACCGGGCGCCCGGGGGCGGAGAGCGCCGGGAGCGCCGGGTGCGCCGGGAGCGCTGACCAGGCGGACTCCGCCCGGTCCAGCCAGCTCGGGCGCCCCGTCGCTCCGCACGCCTCCAGCACCCGCGCCAGCTCGGAGAACGCCTGCGGCACGTCGCGCACCTCGGTCACCATGACCTCGACGCCGGCCGCGCGCAGGGCGTCCAGGTCGGGCGCGCGGTTCTCCTCCTCGTTGGCGAGGACGAGGTCGGGGGCGAGGGCGGCGATCCGGTCGACGTCGGGGTTCTTGGTGCCGCCGACCCGCACCGCGTCTAGGTCCGGCGGGTGGCTGCACCAGGCGGTGGCGCCCACCAAGGCGCCGGGCAGCGACACGGCGACCGCCTCGGTCAGCGACGGCACCAGGGAGACCACCCGCATCAGCGCGTCCGGTCCTGCACCGCCTCGATGTGCTCGGCCACGGCCACCACCACGACCCGGGTGTCGGGCACGGTGGCCCGCCAGCGGTGGCGCACGCCGCCGGTCAGGTACATGGTGTCGCCGCGCGCCAGCCGGTAGGCCCGGCCCTCCGCCTCGATCTCCACCGCCCCGTCGGCGACGTACATCAGCTCGTCGTTGCGGTGCTGGAACTCCCGGCCGGCGTCGTGGTCGCCGGTGAACTCCGAGGCGTGGAGCTGGTGGTGGCCGCGCACCAGGGAGCGCACCCGCGGCTCGGGCGCCAGCTCGGTCAGCTCGGCGCGCACGACGTCGACGCTGCACGCCGGGTCGGCCGCCGCCAGCAGCTCCACCGCGGTGGTGCGCAGGGCGTCGGCGACCTTCTCCAGGGAGCTTCGGCTGGGGCGGGCCCTGTCGTTCTCGACCTGGCTCAGGAAGGGCACCGACAGGCCGCTGCGCTCGGCCACGACGGCGAGGGTGAGGTCGAGCGCCCGGCGGCGGCGCCGCACGGCGGCGCCCACCCGAAGGGGCTGTTCTTTGTGATCGCCCATCGCTCCGGCTCCCTCCTTCGCCCGTCGGTCAGTCCGCCGTCCGCCGTTCCGTCCGCCGTCCGGGGCCCGCCTCGGGGCGCACCGCTGACGATGACCACTCTGCACCCTACGCAGGTTCAGCGAACCGTTTCATGCCGTCGTCGCATCCCCGCGAGGTTCGCCGAAGTCCGCCCTCGCGGTTCGCGGCGATGGTACGGCCGTTTCTCCAGCGTGGAGTACCGGACTGCCGAGTACCCCCGTACCCGGGTGGTGACGGATGAGCGTACCGGTATGGGTGGGACCGTGCCCCGGCGGCCCGGTGCGCGCGGCCGCCCGGCACGACGGGGCCCCGGGAAACGGCCGAGGGGCGGGCCCGGAGCCCACGGCGTCAGGACCGCGGGACCGGGCCCGCCCCTCGGGCGGCTGCGGCGCGGCGACGGTTACGAGGTCATCCGCCCGGCCACGTCGGGGTGCTGCTTCAACCAGGCGGAGACCGCGTCGTCCTCGTATCCCTGGCCGCGCTGGTTGATCGCGCTCTCCAGGCTGCCCACCGGTCGCTGTCGGCGCCGTGCGGCATGATGCGAGGCGTGACCGGACGACTGATGCTCCTCGACACCGCATCCCTGTACTTCCGCGCCTTCTTCGGCGTCCCGGAGTCGGTCCGGGCCCCGGACGGCGCCCCGGTGAACGCTGTGCGCGGGCTGCTCGACTTCATCGACCGCCTGGTCAGGGATCACCGGCCCGACCGTCTGGTGGCCTGCATGGACGCGGACTGGCGGCCCGCGTGGCGGGTCGAGCTGATCCCCTCCTACAAGGCGCACCGCGTCGCCGAGGAGCACACCGGCGCCCCCGACCGGGAGGAGGCGCCCGACGCCCTCACCCCGCAGGTCCCGGTGATCGAGGCGGTCCTCGACGCCGTCGGCATCGCCCGCGTGGGCGTCCCCGGCTACGAGGCGGACGACGTGATCGGCGGCTACGCCACGCGGGCGGACGGCCCGGTGGACATCGTCACCGGCGACCGGGACCTCTACCAGCTCGTGGACGACGCGCGCGGCGTGCGGGTGCTGTACCCGGTCAAGGGGGTCGGGACGCTCCAGATCACCGACGAGTCGACGCTGCGCGAGAAGTACGGGGTGGACGGCAGCGGGTACGCGGATCTGGCGCTGCTGCGCGGCGACCCGAGCGACGGACTGCCGGGCGTGCCCGGCGTCGGGGAGAAGACGGCGGCCCGGCTGCTCGCCGAGTTCGGCGACCTGGCGGGGATCCTCGCGGCGGTCGACGACCCGAAGGCGAAGCTCACCCCGTCGCAGCGCAAGCGGCTCGACGAGGCGCGCCCTTACCTGGCGGTGGCGCCCACCGTGGTCCGGGTCGCCGCCGACGTCCCGCTGCCGGACACCGGCACCGCCCTGCCGCGCGCACCGCGCGACCCGGCGGCCCTGCACGAGCTGGCCGCCCGCTGGGGACTGGGAGGCTCTCTCCAACGGCTGCTCGCCACTCTCGCGGAGTGAGACGCGGCGGACCGCCGGGCGGGCGAGACCCCGCGGAGCGGGCGCCGGGCCCCGGGAAGGTGCTAGCTTAGGTAAACCTAAGCATAGTGATAGGGAGCCCGACATGGCAGATCGTCCGGCGCGTAAGCCTCGGAAGACGCACACCGCGCAGGTGATCCGCACCGAACGCCTGACCCCGCACATGCAGCGCGTCGTGCTCGGCGGCGACGGCCTCGCCGACTTCTCCGCCGACACCTGCACGGACCACTACGTCAAGCTGCTCTTCCCCGCCGAGGGCGCCGTCTACCCCGAGCCCTTCGACATGGAGCGCGTCCGCGCCGAACTCCCCCGCGAGCAGTGGCCGGTGACCCGGACCTACACCGTGCGCGCCTGGGACCCCGAGCAGCGCGAGCTGACCCTGGACTTCGTCGTGCACGGCGACGCGGGCCTGGCAGGCCCCTGGGCGCTGCTCGCCCAGCCCGGCGAGTCCGTGCACTTCATGGGCCCCGGCGGCGCGTACGCCCCCGACCCGACCGCGGACTGGCACCTGCTCGCCGGCGACGAGAGCGCGCTGCCCGCGATCTCCCGCTCCCTGGAGGCGCTGCCCGCCGGGGCCAAGGCGTACGCCTTCGTCGAGGTCTCCGGCCCCGAGGAGGAGCAGAAGACCGACTCCGACGTGGAGGTCGTCTGGCTGCACCGCGGCGAGCGTCCCGTCGGCGAGGCGCTGGTGGAGGCGGTCCGGGCCCTCGCGTTCCCCGAGGGCCGGGTGCACGCCTTCGTGCACGGCGAGGCCGGCTTCGTGAAGGAGCTGCGCAAGCTGCTGCGCGTGGACCGCGGCGTCGCCCGCGAGGAGATGTCGATCTCCGGCTACTGGCGCCTCGGCCACAACGAGGACGGCTGGCAGGCGTCCAAGCGGGAGTGGAACGCCCGGATCGAGGCCGAGCAGGAGAGCACGACGGCCGCCGCCGCGTAAGTCGCGGCGGGATGTCGCCGCGGGATGTCGTGGCGGGGCGACTGACGCGGTGCGGCGCGGCGGGGTGGTTGACGCGGGGCGACGTTGCGGGCGGCGCGGCGGACGTCGGATGGCATGGCGGGGTGCCTGACGCGGGGCGGCGCGGCGGACGTCGGACAGTGCGGCGGGCGCGGCGGACGGCGCGGCGGGGTGCCTGACGCGAGGCGACGCTGCGAGCGCGGGGCCAGGCGACGGACGGCGCTGCGGGCGCGGGGCGACGGCGGCGGGGAGCCTCCGTAACGGCAGCGGGCGTCGAGCCCGTAGGGGGCCGGACGCCCCGTAGCAGCGGGCGCCGAGCCCGAAAGAGGGCCGGACGCCCCGTTGCAGCGGGCGCCGAGCCCGTAGAAGGCCGCAGCGCGCCGCGGAGGGCGCGAGCCCGTGCGAGCCCGGCCGGTCACCGCGGCCGGTCACCGCACTAGGCTTCAGCGGGTGAGACGCAAGACCCCCGTGCCGCCCGCTCCCCTCCCCCAGCTCCGCGGGGTGGACCCGGTGCGTGTGCGGCTGCCCGCGGCCGGGCGGTGGGCCACCGTCCGCGAGCACCTGGTCGAGCGGCTGACGGGCGCCGGACCGGGCGCCGTCGAGGCGATGTTCGCGGACGGCGCGGTCGTGGCGGCCGACGGGCGGCCGGTCGCACCCGACGCACCGTACGCGCCCGGGATGTTCGTGTGGTTCCACCGGCAACTGCCCGAGGAGGTCCCGGTGCCGTTCCCGCTGGAGGTGGTCCACCGGGACGACCACCTCGTCGTCGTCGACAAGCCGCACTTCCTCGCCACCACCCCGCGCGGCAGCCACGTCGCCGAGACCGCGCTCGCCCGGCTCCGGCGCGACCTGGGCCTTCCGGCGCTCGGCGCGGCCCACCGCCTAGACCGGCTCACCGCGGGGCTGCTGCTGTTCACGGTGCGCCCCGAGGAGCGCGGCGCGTACCAGGCGCTGTTCCGCGACCGCCGGGTGCGCAAGGAGTACGAGGCCGTCGCCCGGTACGACCCGGACCTCGCGCTGCCCCGTACCGTGCGCAGCCGGATCGTGAAGGAACGCGGCGTGCCGGCCGCGCGCGAGGCGCCGGGCGAGCCGAACGCGGTCACGCGGGTGGAGCTGATGGAGCACCGGGCCGACGGCCTCGCCCGGTACCGGCTGACGCCCGGCACCGGGCAGACCCATCAGCTCCGCGTGCACATGAGCGCGCTCGGGCTGCCGATCCTCGGCGATCCGCTCTACCCGGCGGTGACCGATCCCGCGCCGGGCGACTTCCGCCGCCCGCTGCAACTGCTCGCCCGCGCGCTGGAGTTCACCGATCCGGTCACCGGCGCCGCGCACCGGTTCCGCAGCCGCCGGACGCTGGGCGCCTGGTCCTCCCCCGCGCAGTGGGCGGGCCGCTGACCGCGGTACGGGGCGCCCCGCCGGGTCACTCGCCGCGCCACCAGCGCACCAGCCGCCGCCACAGCCCCGGCGCGGCGCCGCCCGCCCCGGCGTCCGGGGCCGACGGCCCGCGCACACCGGTCTCGGCGTCCGCCGTCGCCACCCCGGCCGGATAGGGAGCGGGCCGGCGGTGAGGACGCGCGGCGGCCCCCGGTCCGTCGCCGTCCAGCACCTCGCCCGCCGGAGCGCCGGGATACGTCGCCGGGGCGCCGCGGGACGCCGACGCGGTGCCGATCTCCCAGGCGGGGCGCGCCTGCGGGACCGGCTTCGGGGTGTGGCGCGGCTGCGACCGTACGTCCTGCTGCGACCTCGGGGTGAAGCGCACCGGCAGCTCCACCAGGTGCTGGGAGGCGATCGACTCCGTCCAGCGCAGCTCCTCCTCGGCGCAGTCGAGGCGGATGTCCGGCAGCCGCATGAGCAGGGCGTCGACGCCGACGTCGGCGATGGCGCGGCCGATGTCCTGACCGGGGCACTCGTGCGGGCCGCCGCTGAAGGCGAGGTGGGAGCGGTTGCCCCGCATGTCGGCGGACCGGTCGGGCCGCACCCGGGGGTCGACGTTCGCCGGCGCGATGCCGAGCAGCAGCCCGTCGCCCGCGCGGATGCGCTGCCCGCCCAGTTCCGTGTCCTGCTTGGCGAAGTAGGCGAAGATCGTGCTGAACGGCGGCTCGTCCCACAGCGACTGCTCCACCGCCTCCGGCACGGTCATCTGGCCGCCGTTGAGCTGGGCGCGGAAACCGGGGTCGGTGAGCACCCGGCGGATGGTGTTGGCCAGCAGATTGGCGGTGGCCTCGTAGGCGGCGATGAGCACCAGCCGCAGGTGCTGGCCCACCTCGTCGTCGTCGAGGCCGGCCGGATGGCCGACGAGGTGGCTGGCGAAGTCGTCCTCGGGCCGGGCGCGGCGGCGGGCGGCCAGGCGGCGCAGGCAGCCCATGATGTACTCGTTGCTGGCGATGGCGGTCTCGGTGCCCCTGAGCATGTCGCGGGCGGCCTGCACGATCCGCTCGTCGTACTCCTCCGGCATGCCGAGGATCTCGCACATCACCGCCATCGGCAGGTGCTCGGCGAACTGGTCGACGAGTTCGGCGCGGCCCGACTCGCAGAAGCGGTTGACCAGGCGCTGGGTGGCCCGGCCGATGTGGCGGCGCAGCCCGCGGTGATCGATGGTCGCGATGGCGGCGTTGACCGCGCCGCGCAGCCGCTGGTGCTCGTCGCCCTCGGCGTGCGAGCAGATCGGCTGCCAGGCGATGTGCGGCATGAGCGGGTGGTCGGCCCGGACCATGCCGTTGCGCAACGGGGTCCAGACGCGGCTGTCCCGGGTGAAGTGCGAGGGCGTGCGCACCATGTGCAGGTTCTCGGCGTGGCCGAGGACCACCCACATCGGGACGTCGTCGTGCAGCAGCACGGGCGCCACCGGGCCGTGCTGCTCGCGCAGCCGCTCGTACAGGGCTCTCAGGTCGGGCGCCTCGTGCAGCCGGTGCAGCCCGCCGAGCCCGGCGCCGTGCGCCGGGCAGCCGGGGGGCGGATCGAGGGCGCGGGCGGGAGAACCGGTCACGGGGTGGGGTTCACGGGTCACGGCGGTCGCTTTCTGCGGCGGAGGACGGGACGGTTCGGGGGCGGCGGGACGCCCGGGTCAGCGCAGCGAGCCGGTCAGCGCAGCGAGCCGGTCAGGGCGAGGGAGTGCAGGAAGCGCATCAGGGTCAGCAGGACGTCCCGGCTGGAGGCGCGGCGGCGCACGTCGCACTCGACCATCGGGACCTCCTCGGCCAGGTCGAGCGCGGCGCGCAGCTCGGCGATCGGGTGACGCGGCCCGCCGGGGAAGGAGTTGACGGCCACCACGAAGGGCACGCCGCGTTCCTCCAGGCGGCCCATGACGTCGAAGCTGACCTCCAGTCGCCGGGGGTCGACCAGCACCACCGCGCCGAGCGCGCCCTCGAACAAGCCGTTCCACAGGAACCAGAAGCGTTCCTGGCCGGGCGTGCCGAACAGGTAGAGCACCAGCCGCTCGGTGATGCCGATGCGGCCGAAGTCCATCGCCACGGTGGTGGCCGTCTTGGACGCGGAGCCGTAGTCGTCGTCCACTCCGACGCCCGCCTGGGTCATGGTCTCCTCGGTGGTCAGCGGCCTGATCTCGCTGACCGAGCCGACCATCGTCGTCTTGCCCACCCCGAACCCGCCGACGATCACGATCTTCACCGCGGCCTGGGCGGTGGGCGGCAGATGGTCCTCGACGCGCGGGCCGGGGAGGGTGTCAGAGCCGTTGGAGTCCATGCATCACCGCTTCGAGGAGGGAACGGTCGGGGAGCGCCTGGCGGACGATCGGGGCGCGCGCCTGCACCGTCTCGGCCGTCAGCAGATCGGTGACCAGGACGGTGACCGCGCTGAACGGCAGACCGAGGTAGGCCGACAGCTCGGCCACGGACAGCGGGGCGGCGCACAGCCGCAGCAGCGCGGTCTGCTCCGGGGTGGCGGACGGGGGCGCCTCGGCGCGGGCGACGATCAGGGTCACCAGGTCGAGCGCGGCGCGGGCGCCGTCCGCGCCGGCCACCACGTACAGCCGCTCGGGGTTCTTCCCCTCGCCCGGCCGCGCGGGCTGGTCGGGGCGCTCGGGCGGCTTGCGCGCGGGGTCGCCCCGCCGGCCTCGGGGAGATGTCATACGGTCTGCCCGGAATGCCGGGGCGGGCTGGTCAGATGGGCGCCGATGCGGACCACGAGGTCGCGCATGCGGGCGCTCATCATGCCGGGCTCGGTGCGGACGTCGGCGAGCACGGCGAGGTAGGCGTTGGCGCCGGCGGACATGAGGTAGAAGTAGCCGCCGTCGATCTCGATGATCACCAGTTTCATCCGGCCGTCGCTGCCCGGGATCTCCACGGCGACGGCGCCCGCCAGGCTCTGGAGTCCCGCGCAGGCCGCCGCGACCCGGTCGGCGGCGTCGGGGTCGCCGCCGTAGCGGGCGATGCGCAGGCCGTCCGCGGAGAGCACCACGATCATCTCGATGCCCGGGACGCCGTCGTCCAGCTCCTTGAGCATCCAGTCGAAGTTGGCTCGCTGCTGGATCACGTGAGGTCCCCCTCGTCGTCGGCCCCGTCCCGGGCGGGCTTCTCGATCAGGTGCAGGTAGGCGGTCGGGTCCTGGGTGAACGCGGTCGGGTCGGCGCCGGGGTTGTCCTTCTTCAGGCCGTCCCAGAAGGCGTCGACCCACAGGCCGGGCTCGCGCTCTCGCGCGGCGGGCGCGGGCTCGGGCGCGGCGGCGGGCTCCGGCGCGGTGCGCGGCGGCCGGTTCTCCAGCTCAGCGCGTTCGGCGGCGGCCTGTTCGGCATAGCGCTGGCTGAGCGGGACCTTGACCCGGCTGCGGCGCTGCGGCAGGCCGTTCGCCGTCCATTCGGAGACCTCGGGGGTCTCGTCCTCCAGGGCCGCGGCGGCGGCCACGCGGGGACTGGTGGGGCGGCGGCTCTTGGGGACGCGCTGGGGGCCCGCCACCGCGTCCTCGCCGGGCTGCGGGAGGGACGTGGCGCCGATGCCGTGGGCGAGGCCGGGGGCCGGTTCGGCGGTCATCATGGCGCCGGGCACGATCAGCACGGCGCGGACGCCGCCGTACGCGGAGGCCCGCAGGGAGACCTGCATGCGGTACGCCGTGCAGAGGCGGCCGACCACCGCCAGGCCCAGGCGCGGGCTCTCGCCGAGTTCCTGGAGGTCGACGCCGGCTTGGGCGGCCTCCAGCATGCCCTCGATCCGGGCGCGGGACTCCTCGGTGAGGCTGACGCCGCCGTCCTCGATCTCGATGGCGACGCCGCTCTGCACCTCGACCGCGGTGACGTGCACCTTGGTCTGCGGCGGCGAGTAGCGGGCGGCGTTGTCCAGCAGTTCGGCCACGGCGTGGATGACCGGCTCGACGTCGGTGCCCCGGATGTTGACCTTGGCGATGGAGTGCAGCTCGACGCGGCGGTAGTCCAGGATCCGGGACATCGCGCCGCGCAGCACGCTGTAGAGGGTGACCGGGTTGGGCCACTGGCGTCCGGGGCGGCCGCCGCCGAGGACGGAGACGGAGTCGGCGAGCCGCCCGATCAGCGCGGTGCCGTGGTCGATGCGCAGCAGGTCGTCGAAGACCTCCGGGCTGCGTCCGTGGTCTTCCTCCATCTCCCGTAGTTCCCTGGCCTGTTGGTGCACGATCGCCTGGACGCGCCGGGCGATGCTGACGACGGAGCGCTGCGTGGAGTCGCGCGTCGTCTCCTCCTGGTCCACGATCGTGAGGATCATGCGGACCACGGCGCGCTGCGACTCGGGGATCCGGCCCCATTCGGGGTCGCCGTCGATGACGTCGCGCAGCACCTCCCGGGGGGTGTGACCGGCGCGCAGGTAGCCGACGGCCGCTGGGATGATCTCGGCGCCGAGGTAGGCGACCTGCTCGTCGTGGGAGGCGACGCGCTGCTCCAGATACGCGGTGCGGCGGGCGTACTCGGCCCGCTGGTCGCGCACGGCGCGTCCGCGGCGGACCGCTTCGGCGCCCGCGAGGACGACGAGCAGGGTGGCGACGGCGCCGCAGCAGCCGACGGCCAGGCGGGCCGGGTCCGCCACCAGCGCGACGGCGCCGCAGCAGACCGCCGCCATCAGCACGGCCGGCAGCACCAGCACGCGGGCGTCGGGACGTTCACGGCCGCCGGGGGGCGATTGGACACTCACCATGTAAGCCCTCTGAGACGAATCGACTGGGTTCGGGGCAGCTTTCAAGGGGGTACGCCAGGCGTACGCAGGGCGGCCGGCGGGAGGTCTCTCGCATCTCCGCCGCCATGCCGCATGGGGTGCCGAACACCTGAACACCCCTCAACTCGGTGCGCTGCGGGCGAGCCTAGTCCGACCGGATCATCGCTATGTCATATTCCGCAAGCACCTGAAACCGAGTGCGCGACGAGAGTACTGTCAGGCGGTTTGCACACCGTGACACCCCTCGAACACGCAACGTCACGGCGCACAGGCATGCGAATTCCGCCCGGCGCGACGGGTGCGGGGCGTCCCCATGACGGGGTCGGCTGGGACGGCCCGGGACGCTCCGGGAAGCACCGCGGGGCGTGACCGCGGCGGCTCAGCCGCTCACCGTCACGCCCCGCGCACGCCTCCGGTCGGCGTCAGCCCACCGAGGAGTAGGCCACCACTCCGCGCAGCAGCCCCTCGACCGCCTTGCGCGCGTTCTTCGCCACCGTCGAGCCCTCCCGGGCGGGCGCCGCGGCCGAGATCTGGCCCAGCACGTCGATGACCTGCTTGCACCAGCGCACGAAGTCGCCGGCCGGCATCTCCGCCTCGCGCAGCACCTCGTCCAGGCCCTTGCCCGACGCCCACATGTAGGCCGCCCAGGCGAACCCGAGGTCGGGCTCGCGCTGGCCGACGCCCTCGGTCTGGTTGATCCGGAAGTCCTCCTCCAGGGCGTCCAGCCGACCCCAGATGCGCACCATCTCGCCGAGCGCGGCCCTGGCCTGGCCGGAGGGCAGCTTGGGCGCCACCGCGTCGTCGCTGACCCGCGCCTCGTAGACCAGCGCCGACGCGCAGGCCGCGAGTTCGGCCGGACTCAGGCTCTCCCAGACGCCCTCGCGCAGGCATTCGCTGGCGAGCAGGTCGAGTTCGCCGTAGAGCCGGGCCAGGCGCTTGCCGTGCTCGGTGACCTCGTCGCCGCGCAGGTAGTCGAGTTCGGTGAGCAGGGCGACGATCCGGTCGAAGGTGCGGGCGATGGTGTTGGTGCGGCCCTCGATGCGGTGCTCTAGCTGCCGGGTGTCGCGCATCAGCCGGTGGTGGCGCTCGGCCCAGCGGGCGTGGTCCTCGCGGTCGTTGCACCCGTGGCAGGGGTGGGCGCGCAGGGCGGCGCGCAGTCGGGCGATCTCCCGGTCGTCGGCCGCCTGGGAGCGCCTCTTGCGGTGCCGCTCGGGCTCGATGTGCCCGGCCTTGGTGCGCAGCGCGGAGGCCAGGTCCCGGCGGGACTGCGGCGAGCGCGGGTTGAAGGTCTTCGGGATGCGCATCCGGTCCAGCGCCTCCACCGGCACCGGGAAGTCGATCGCGGCCAGCCGCTTGACCTGCCGGTCGGCGGTCAGCACCAGGGGGCGCGGGCCGTCGTGGTGCTCGAAGCCGCGGTGCCCGTTGGTCCGGCCGGCCGCCAGGCCCGGGTCCAGCACCAGGGCCAGTCCGGCGTACTTGCCGGTGGGCACATGGATGACGTCGCCGGGCTTCAGCTTCTCCAGGGCCACGGCGGCCTCGCTGCGCCGATGGGCGACGCCCTGGCGGGCCAGCTCGGTCTCGCGGTCCTTCAGCTCCCGGCGCAGCCGCGCGTACTCCTCGAAGTCGCCGAGGTGGCAGGTCATGGACTCCTTGTAGCCGTCCAGACCCTCCTCGTTGCGCTGCACCTGCCGGGAGATGCCGACCACCGACTTGTCGGCCTGGAACTGGGCGAAGGAGGTCTCCAGCAGCTCCCGGGAGCGGTGCCGGCCGAACTGCTCGACCAGGTTGACCGCCATGTTGTACGACGGCCTGAAGCTGGAGCGCAGCGGATACGTGCGGGTGCCGGCCAGGCCCGCCAGGTGCTCGGGGTTCATCCCGCGCTGCCACAGCACCACCGCGTGGCCCTCGACGTCGATGCCGCGCCGCCCGGCCCGGCCGGTGAGCTGGGTGTACTCGCCGGGGGTGATGTCGGCGTGCTGCTCGCCGTTCCACTTGACGAGCTTCTCCAGGATCACCGAGCGGGCGGGCATGTTGATGCCGAGGGCGAGGGTCTCGGTGGCGAAGACCGCCTTGACCAGGCCCCGCACGAACAGCTCCTCCACGACCTCCTTGAAGGTCGGCAGCATGCCCGCGTGGTGGGCGGCGATGCCGCGCTCCAGGCCCTCCAGCCACTCGTAGTACCCGAGGACGTGCAGGTCCTCCCGGGGGATGGAGGCGGTGCGCTCCTCGACCAGGGCGCGGACCTCTTCCCGCGCCTCCTCGTCGTTGAGCCGCAGGCCCGCGTACAGGCACTGCTGGACGGCGGCCTCGCAGGCGGCGCGGCTGAAGATGAACGTGATGGCCGGGAGCAGGCCCTCGGCGTCCAGCCGCTCGATCACCTCGGGGCGGCTGGGCGTCCAGATCCGCGACCGCTGGCGGCGCTCGCGCTCGCGGTCGGCCTCGCGCATCGAGCGGCCGCGGCGGCGGTCGCCGTAGGACGGGCGGCTGGCCTCCAGGCGGGCCATGCGCGTCAGGTCGGGGTTGACGGCCTTCTTGCGGCCCTCGCCCTCCTCGAACAGGTCGTACATCCGGCGTCCGGCCAGCACGTGCTGGAACAGCGGGACCGGGCGGTGCTCGGAGACGATGACCTCGGTGTCGCCGCGGACGGTGTCCAGCCAGTCGCCGAACTCCTCGGCGTTGGACACGGTCGCCGACAGCGACACCAGCGTCACCGACTCCGGCAGGTGGATGATCACTTCCTCCCAGACGGCGCCGCGGAAGCGGTCGGAGAGGTAGTGCACCTCGTCCATGACCACGTAGCCCAGGCCGCGCAGGGTCTGCGAGCCGGCGTACAGCATGTTCCGCAGCACCTCGGTGGTCATCACGACCACCGGAGCGTCCGCGTTGACGCTGTTGTCGCCGGTCAGGAGGCCGACCTTGTCGCTGCCGTAGCGGCGGCACAGATCGGAGTACTTCTGGTTCGACAACGCCTTGATGGGAGTCGTGTAGAAGCACTTGCGGCCCTGCTGGAGGGCCAGGTGGACGGCGAACTCGCCCACGATCGTCTTGCCGGAGCCGGTGGGCGCGGCGACCAGCACGCCCTTGCCCGCCTCGAGTGCCTGGCAGGCCTCGATCTGGAACGGGTCGAGGCCGAAGTCGTACATCTCGCGGAAGCCCGCGAGCGCGGTGGCCTGCTCGGCAGCTCGCCTGCGCGCTGCCGCGTACCGCTCGGCCGGTGAGAGATCCTCTGTCATCGTGCTTTCGAGCGTACCGGGCCGCACCGACAACAGGACGATCATTATCCCGATCGCCCGCGGGCGACGTCGCAGGCCACCCGCCCGCCGTGACGTACGCGGCCTGTGCGGCGCCCGCGGCGTACGTGGCGTGCACGACGGACGCGGACCGGCCGCCCGCTGGTGCGGGCGGCCGGTCGTACTGCCTCGGCGGCGAGGAGGGGGCGACGGTCAGGTGACGTCGTCGTAGCCGTTGACCCGGTCATGGGACGCCTCGCCCTGGCCGGGCACCGAGCGCCCCGTACGGACCGGCTCCACCGCTGCGACGTCCTGCGGCGTGAGGTCCAGGTCGGACGCCTCGTCGTCGGCCGGGCCCGCCTCCTCGCGGCGGCGCTTGCGGCGGTCGTTGAGCAGGGAGAAGAGCACCGCGCCGAAGTACAGCACGCAGATCGGCCCGGCGAGCGCCGTCATCGACAGCGGGTCGGTGCTGGGCGTGGCGACGGCCGCGAACACCGTGATGCCGAGGATCATGCCGCGCCACCAGCCGAGCATCCGCTGAGCGCTGAGCACCCCGGTGAGGTTCAACATGATCAGCAGCAGCGGCAGCTCGAAGGAGAGACCGAAGACGAGCACCATGCGGGTGACGAGCTGGAGCAGGTCGTCGAGCGGCAGCAGGTTGTCGATGTCGTTGTTCGGCGTGAAGTCGATCAGCACCGACGCGGTGGTGGGCAGCACCTTGTAGGCGAAGAAGGCGCCGGCCAGGAACAGCGGCGCGCCGGTGAAGACGAAGCCGTAGGCGTACTTCTTCTCGTGCCGGTGCAGGCCCGGGGCGACGAAGGCCCACACCTGGTAGAGCCAGACGGGCGAGGCGAACACGACGCCGGCCGTCAACGAGACCTGGAGGGCCAGGGTGAACGGGGCGAGGAGGCCGTTGATGGTGATCCGCGCGCACTTGTGGCCGTTGTGGGTCGACCGGGCGAGTTCCGCGAAGCTCTGGTTACAGCCGATCGAGTCGAGGATCGGCTTGGTGAGGAAGCTGATGATGTCGTTGTAGAAGAAGGCGGCCACGACCGTCACCACGACGACGGCCAGCAGCGCTTTGGCGAGCCGGTTGCGGAGCTCACGAAGGTGATCCGCGAGGGGCATCCGCCCCTCGGGATCCTTCTCCTTTTTGCGGGCGGAGTTGAGCAACCCACGTCCTCATCTCGTGCGGCCGGCCGGATGTCTCCGGCCGTGTGTCAGCGCTGGGTGGTGTCCGTCGGCTCGTTGACCGGGCGGGCGCCCGTCACGTCGCCGGGGGCGGCCTTGATGGTGCGCTGCTGCGCCGCGGGCTGCTCTTCACCGGCGTAGGGGCCGGCGCTGTGGCTGTGGCCGTCCTCCTTCATCGCCTTGGCCTCGCTCTTGAGGATCCGTGCGGACTTGCCCAGCGAGCGCGCCATGTCCGGAAGCTTCTTCGCGCCGAACAGAAGGACGATGACGACGAGGATGAGAATGATCTCGGGGGCTCCGAGCCTTCCGAACATAAGTCTTTACCTTCTCACCGAGGCGGCTGGGGGGTGGGGTGCTGTTGTCCGATCAGTCGGACATGCGCCCGACGGACCGTTCTGCCAGCGATCGTAACGCTCGGGGGTGAACAGGGGGCAATCCCCGCGCGTACTCCCGTCCGCGGTCCGGGCCTCGTTCTCCGCACCGCGTCCAGAAGCCTACCTGTCCGGACCGGAAGCATGACAGGGCGAGACCTTCTCCGGCGCGTGCCGCACGGCGGGCCTCCCCGCCTGGGAACCGGGCGCGTGCCGCACGGCCGACCGCCCCGCCCGAGGGACCCCGCACGCCCCATGCCGTCCCATCGGCGCCGCGCTCGCGTGCCCCTCGCCGAAGCGCCCGGTGTGAGGAACCACTCTCAGAGCGAGTCCGCCGCCCGCGCGGCGCTCGCGCTCGCCCGCTCCAGGTCCTCCGCGGCGCGGCTGATCCGGCGCGCCGACTCCGAGACCTGCGTGCCGAGCCTGCGCGCCTCCACGAACACCCGCACGGCGAGCACGCCGAGGACGGCAAGACCCAGGAATCCCGCGGCTACCGCGAACATCGGCCAGAACATGCCCTGAGCCTAGAGGGTCGAGTGCAGGCGCAGTGTCCTGACCCCGCCGCCGGTGAGCAGCTCGACGATCCGCTCGCCAGCGGGCTTGCGCACCGCGGCGCCGCACTCGGGGCAGGTGAACGCGTAGAAGGTGGTCCGGCTGCTGGCGCCGACGGCCAGCAGCAGCGCGTCCGCGGCCAGCTCGAAACGGCTGCGGCAGTCCGGGCAGCCCGCCCGGAACACCACCGGCGCCACGTTCCGCATCCCGGCGAACGCCGTCGCCGCCGACATCTCCCGCACGCCCGCCGCCGACTCGCTCACAGCCCCGGCTCCCGCCGGTCGTTCCGCCCGTCCCCGCCGCCCGGCGCGCCGGGCGAGACCGTCCCGGGCGTGACCGCGCCGGACGGGACCGTCCCGGGCGTGACCGCGCCGGGCGTGACCGCGCCGGGCGGGACCGTCCCAGACGCGTCCGCTCCGGGCGTGGCCGCGCCCTCCGGCGCCGGAGGGAGGGCGTCGTAGGCCGCCAGCGCGTCGGACGCCGCGGTGCGCGCCGCCTCTGCCAGCTCGCGGGGCGCGACGATGCGGCCGTCCCCGCCCAGGCGCAGCGCCAGCCGCCGCAGCGACGCCGGATCGGGGGTGCGCAGGGTGATCCGCAGCCCGCCGTCGGGCAGTTCGTCGGCACTGTCGTGCGGGTAGTACTCGGCGACCCAGCGGCCGCCGGGGCCCACCTCGACGACGACCTCGGGATCCTCCGCGGCGGGCTGCACGAGCGCCTCGGACAGGTCCCGCAGCTCCACCTCGGGCGGCGCGGACGGCTCGTCGAGGATCCTGATCTCCGCGACCCGGTCGAGCCGGAAGGTGCGGCGCGCCTCGGAGCGGCGGCACCACGCCTCCACGTAGGTGTGGCCGACGCTGACCAGGCGGATGGGATCGATCTCGCGGGCGGTGACCTCGTCGCGCGCGGGCGAGTAGTAGCGGATCCACAGGCGGCGGCGCTCGGAGATCGCCCGGTCCACGTCGGCGAAGACACCGCCCTCGGACTCGAAGGTCACCGACAGGCGCGCGCTGGCGCCCGCCGCCTCGCCGGCCGCGGCCTCCACCTTGGCCGTCGCGCGCAGCAGCGCCTGCCGGTCGCTCTCGCGCAGCCCCGGCAGGGTGGCCACGGCGCGGGCCGCGACCAGCAGCGCGGTCGCCTCGTCGGCGGCCAGGCGCAGCGGCTCGGCCGCGTCCGCGCCGAGCGCGGCCGGGTTGTGCCACCAGATGCGCTCGCCGTCGGTGTCGATGTCCAGCAGATCGCCGCCGCGGAAACTGGTGCCGCACATGGGCAGCACGTCGAGGTCCGAGACCAGCTCGTCCTCGGTGATGCCGAAGGCGCGCGCCACGTCCTCGATCCGGGCCCCGGGGCGCTCCCGCAGGTACGTCACCAGGGAGAGCATCCGTCGGGTCTGGTCCAGGGCGTTCACGGGCCTGACCGGTTTGCCTGCCACTGTGTCGCTCGCTCCCCCTCAGCCCTTGGCCACGGCACGCAGCCGGTCCACCACGTCGGCCCGCAGCTCGGCGGGCTCCAGCACCACGACGTCCGGCCCGAACTCCACCAGCCAGGCGTCCAGCCCGTGCCCGTAGGGGACGTCCAGCTCGTCCCAGCCGTCGCCGAGGTCCCGCACCGCCGTGGCCTTCGCCCGCAGCGGGTATCCGGCGCCCGCGCGCAGCCGGATCCGCGCGGAGCGGTCGGCGATCTCGCCCGCCCAGCTCGCGACGGTCTCGCGCACGGTGACGACGTCCGGCGCCGGCACGGTGAACCCGGCGGCGCGGGAGCGGACCCTCCCGGTGATCCGCGACAGCCGGAACACCCGCTCGGCGCCCCGGTCGCGGTCGTAGCCCGCCAGGTACCAGTGCCCGCGCCAGCACTCCAGCGCCCACGGCTCGACGGTGCGGGTCTCGGGGCGCGCGGCGTTGGCCTTGCGGTAGTCGAAGACGACCGGACGGCGGTCGCGGCAGGCCAGCATCAGCGGCTCGAAGGCGGCCTCGTGCACCGGGATGCGCGGCTCCAGGGCGCCGTGCGCCTCGTAGGGGTCGACGTCCTCGGGCAGTCCGGCGGCGCGCAGCTTGCCCAGCGCGCCGCTGGCGGCGCCGGCCAGCCGGGCCTGCTGCCACACCTTGGCGGCCAGGCCCAGCGCGGCGGCCTCCTCGGCGTCCAGGGTGATCGGCGGCAGCCGGTTGCTGTCCCGGCGGGCCAGGTAGCCGACCTCGCCGTCCAGCGACTCGACGGTCTCGATGACCAGCCCCAGCTCGCGCAGGTCGTCCTTGTCCCGCTCGAACATGCGGTTGAACGCCTCGTCGGACGCCGTCGCGCCCGGAGCGGTGGTCGCCGCCGCCGCGGCCTCGACGTATGCCTCGATGGAGTCGCGCAGCTCGCGCTTGCTCAGCGGCCGCCGCGTCCCGAGCAGGCACAGCGCCAGGTTCATCAGCCGCTCTGCCTTGGCAATGGCCATCGACGCCCTTCGCCTTCCCGATGGTGCTTACGATCGACGACCGTACCGCCCCGCGGGGCGCGGGCAAAAGCCGAGGGCCCACGCCCGAACAGGCGTGGACCCTCAGTGATCGGATTCCGCGGGAATACGCCCGCGGTCCGTGGCGACCGGTCGGCGGCGATCGATCTACCGCGACCGGTCCGTGGCGACCGGCCTGCGGCCATCTGACCGCGGCGACGGTCAGAGGCCGACCGGACGGATCAGACGCCGACCAGGTCGCAGACGAAGATCAGCGTCTCGCCCGGCTTGATCCGGGCGCCCGCGCCGCGGTCGCCGTAGGCCAGGTGCGGCGGGATGGTGAGCTGGCGGCGGCCGCCGACCTTCATGCCCTGCACGCCCTGGTCCCAGCCGGAGATGACCTGGCCGACGCCGAGCTGGAACTTCAGCGGCGTGCCGCGGTTCCAGGACGCGTCGAACTCCTCGCCGCTGGAGAAGGCCACGCCCACGTAGTGGACCGAGACGGTGTCGCCCGCCTTGGCCTCCGGTCCGTCGCCCTCCCAGATGTCCTTGATCTCGAGGTCCGCCGGGGGCTCGCCGCCCGGGAAGTCGATCTCGGGCTTCTCGATGCTCACGTGTGCAGCTCCTGCTTGTGTACGACAACGATCACGGACAGTCTGTCATCCCCGCGGCTCTGCGCCCGTCCGGCGGCCCGCAGCGCGGGGCCGCCTACATCGCCGCGAGGATGTCCACGGAGAACACCATCGTGGAGTCCTTCTTGATGCCGCTGTTCGGCGGCGGGTTGTCGCCGTAGCCCAGCGACGGGGGAATCACGATGAACACCCGGCTGCCCACCTTCTTGCCGGTCATGCCCTGCGACCAGCCCTTGACGACCTGCTGGAGGGAGAACGACGTCAGCGCCTTCCTGCCGTACGTCGAGTCGAACTCCTTGCCGCTGTCCCAGAGCACGCCCTTGTACTGCACCAGCACGGTCTGGTCCGCACGGACCGCCGGGCCGTCGCCCTCGATGACGTAGCCGGAGACGAGCTTGCCGGGGGGCGCCGACTTCGGCACGTCGATCGAGGGCGCCTTGCCGTCGGCGTTGTCCCCCACCTTCGGCAGCGCGGCGTCGCTCTGCGGCACGCTCTTGCCCTGGGCCGAGCTGGAGGCGTTGAAGACGTTCTGCACGTCGACGGCGAACACCAGCGTGTCGGTGCCCTTGATCCCCGCCTGCGCGTTGCCCTGCTTGCCGTACGCCCAGGTCGGCGGCACCGAGAACAGCACCCGGCTGCCGGCCTTCTTGCCCGTCAGGGCGTAGCGCCAGCCGTCGATGATGGAGCCTCGGGCGAGCTGGATGATCAGCGGCGCCTTGCGGTCGTAGGAGTTGTCGAAGACCTTCCCGGTCTCCCAGACCTGGCCCAGGTAGTTCGCCTGGACGTAGTCGTTCTCCGCCACCGTGCGGCCGCCGCCCGCGATCACCGTCTTGACCGCGACGTCCTTCGACGGCGCGACGCCGCCCTTGGCCACGGTCGGCTTCTCACCGAACTTCGTCCCCGCCGTGATCGCCGGCAGCGGCCCGGAGACGATCTTCGGCGGCGGCGGGGCGGACGGCGCCGAGGCCGAGGCGGACGGCGAGGGCGACGCGCTGCCGCTGCCCGACCCGGACGTGCCGCCGCCGCAGGCGGAGAGCGTGCCCATGCCCGCGAGGCCCGCGGGAACGGAAAGGAGAAGAGAACGTCGGCGCACGGTGGAGGCCTCGTAATCGATCGGTCTGCTGATGACGTGCGCGCAACTCTACGACGTGGGAAGGGCGCCGTACGGGAAACGTACGACGCCCGTGTGGCGTTCCGACCGCGCGTGCGGATCGGCCGGCCGGCCCACGTGACTCACATTCCGGCGATCAGCTTCTCCACCCGGTCGTCCACCGCCCGGAACGGGTCCTTGCACAACACGGTGCGCTGCGCCTGGTCGTTGAGCTTCAGGTGCACCCAGTCGACGGTGAAGTCGCGCCGCTGCTCCTGGGCCCGCCGGATGAAGTCGCCGCGCAGCCGCGCCCGAGTGGTCTGGGGCGGCACCGACTTGCCCTCGAAGATCTTCAAGTCGTTGCAGATCCTGGTCGCTTGGCCCTTCTTCTCCAGCAGGTAGTACAGCCCGCGCCGGCGGTGGATGTCGTGGTAGGCGAGGTCTATCTGGGCGACCCGCGGATGCGACATCGTCATGTTGTGCTTGGCGCGGTACCGCTCGATGAGCTGGTACTTCATCACCCAGTCGATCTCGGTGCCGATCCGGTCCAGATCCTCGGCCTCGATCGCGTCCAGCGTGCGGCCCCACAGCTCCAGCACCCGCTCCACGGTGCCGGTGCGGATGCCGCGCCGCTCGCAGAAGTCCACGGCCTTCTCGTAGTACTCCCGCTGCACCTCCAGCGCGGACGCCTCCCGCCCGCTGGCCAGGCGCACCTTGCGGCGGCCGGTGATGTCGTGGCTGACCTCGCGGATCGCCCGGATCGGGTTCTCCAGGGTCAGGTCCCGCATCACGGTGCCCGCCTCGATCATGCGCAGCACCAGGTCGGTGGCGCCGACCTTGAGCAGCATGGTGGTCTCGGACATGTTCGAGTCGCCCACGATGACGTGCAGGCGGCGGTAGCGCTCGGCGTCGGCGTGCGGCTCGTCGCGGGTGTTGATGATGGGCCGGGAGCGGGTCGTCGCCGAGGAGACGCCCTCCCAGATGTGCTCGGCCCGCTGGCTCACGCAGTACACGGCGCCGCGCGGCGTCTGGAGCACCTTGCCCGCGCCGCACAGCAACTGCCGGGTGACCAGGAACGGGATGAGGATGTCCGCGAGCCGGGAGAACTCCCCGTGCCGGGCCACCAGATAGTTCTCGTGGCAGCCGTAGGAGTTGCCCGCCGAGTCCGTGTTGTTCTTGAACAGGTAGACGTCGCCCGCGATGCCCTCCTCGTGCAGGCGTCGTTCCGCGTCCACCAGGAGTCCTTCGAGAATGCGCTCGCCGGCCTTGTCGTGGGTGACCAGTTCGATCACATTGTCACACTCGGGTGTCGCGTATTCCGGATGTGATCCCACGTCGAGATAGAGCCGGGCGCCGTTGCGCAGAAAGACATTGCTGCTGCGGCCCCATGACACGACACGGCGGAAGAGGTACCGCGCCACCTCGTCAGGCGACAGCCGGCGCTGTCCCCTGAACGTGCACGTGACGCCGTACTCGTTCTCCAGCCCGAAAATGCGGCGGTCCATGACTGAACATTACGCCCGATCACCCGAGCTGAAACGGGGTTCGACGGCACGATTTGGATCATTTTCCGATGAAGCCGCAACGACCGCCCCCCTGGCGGGAGCTGCGAGGACCCGTCCCGTGGCCAGCAGCACCAGCAACGACACGGCCCCCGCCGCCCCCGGAACGGCGAATCCCCACAGCGCGCCGCCCCTCTGGACCGCCTCCCCCGCGAGCCCTGTTCCGACCGACGCGCCCACCGTGAACGTCGTCACCAGCCACGAGAACGCCTCGGTCACCGTCCCGGCCGGCGCGTGCCGGTCCACGAGGACGAACGCGCAGGCGATGCAGGGCGCGAGGAACACCCCGGCCAGCGCCGACAGGCTCGCCATCGCCGCCGCGCCCGGCATCAGCGTCAGCGGCAGGTAACACACCGCCAGAAGCCCGACCAGCGCCCGCAGTCGCCGCTCCGGCGGCCCGGCCCACCGCCGCGCCCCGTAGACGGACCCGCCGACCAGGGCGCCGAGGCCCAGCGCCGCCATCAGCCAGCCGTACACCGCCTGCCCGCCGTGCCCGTCCGCGTACGGCACCGCCGCCACCGTGAGGGAACCGAGCGCGACCCCCACGAACAGGAACGCGCCCAGCAGCGCCAGCAGGCCCGGCGAGCGCAGCGCCCCCAGCCAGTGCGCCTCCCGCGGCGCCGAGCGCCACGCCCGCGAGGGACGCGAGAGCACCACCGACAGCGCGCCCAGCACCCCCACCGCGTTGAGCACGACCAGCGCCGCCCGCGCCGACCACAGCGACACGCACAGGGTCACCAGCAGCGGCCCGACCGTGAACATCACCTCCTGCGCCACCGCGTCCAGGGCGTACGCGGTGTGCACCTGGCCCTCCCCGCGCAGCACCGAGGGCCACAGGGCCCGCAGGCCGCCCTCCAGCGGCGGCGTGAACAGCCCGGCCGCCGCCACCGCCGTCCAGGCGAGCACGGACGACTCGGCGCCGGCCACGGCGAAGACGGTCATCGCCAGGGCCGCCGCCACCGCCGCCGGCAACTGCACCCGAGGCTGACCGTGCAGGTCTGTGAGGCGCCCGAGCACGGGCTGCCCCACCGCGTTGGCCACCCCGTACACCGCCGCCAGCATGCCCGCGAGGCTGTACGAGCCGCCCTCCGCCCGGGTGAACAGCACGATCCCGATCGCCGCGGTCGCGTTCGGCAGCCGCCCCACCAGCGTCCCCGCCAGCAGCCGCGCGGCGTGTCGCGCCCCGAGCACCTCCCTGTATCCCGCGAGTCCCGCGGTCATCGCACGCCCTCCCTGCCTCGGCGCCGGACCGTCGCCGGAACCAGTGTTACGTATAACTTCCTCCGCCATACGTACCATGTGCGCTGTTCGCCAGTCCAGACGAAGGAGCGGCCGCACGGTGGCACCAGGAACCACGCGCCCCACCAGCCGGGACGTCGCCCAGGCCGCCGGGGTGTCCCAGGCCGCCGTCTCCCTCGTCCTCGGCGGCAAATGGCGGGGCCGGGTCTCCGAGGCCACCGCGGCCCGCGTCCGCGACGCCGCCCGCGACCTCGGCTACCGCCCCAACCTCGCCGCCCGCAACCTGCGCCTCGGCCGCACCCGGACGGTCCTTCTCGTCGTCCCCGCCCTCACCACCGAGTTCTTCGCCGGCGTCTACACCGGGGCCGCCCGCGTCGCCGCCGAACACGGCTTCGGCGTCGTCCTCTACCCCTCCCCCGAGGGCATCGGCCCGGCCCGCAACCCGTTCGCCTCCGCCCAGGCCGCCCTGGACGGCGTCCTCGCCTCCTCCATGGCCGCCGACGCCCTCACCGCCCTCCGCGGCGACCAGCTCCCCCTCGTCATGCTGGACAGCGACCCCGCCGGCAGCCTCGGCGCCGCCACCGTCAACCTGGACATCGCCGACGGCGTCCGGCAGATCGCCGACCACCTGCTGGGCCTCGGCCACCGGCGCATCCTGCACCTGGCCGCCGACGTCGCCTCCTGGACCTTCGACGTGCGCGCCCGCGCACTCGCCGCCCGCGTCGCCGCCGTGCCCGGCACCGTCCTCAGCACCGCGGCCGCCGCCCTGGCCATCGAAGACGCCCGCGCGGCCACCGAGACCGCCCTCAGCCGCCCAGGCCCCCGCCCCACCGCCCTGGTCTGCGACGACGACAAGCTCGCCGCGGGCGCCTACAAGGCTCTGCGCCGCCTGGGCCTGCGCGTGCCCGACGACGTCTCCGTCACCGGCCTCGACGACCTCGCTCTGGCCACCGCCCTCGACCCCGAGCTGACCACCGTGCGACTGGACGCCGAACTGTTCGGCGAACGCGGCATGCACGCCCTCCTGGCCGTCCTGGACGGCCGCGCACCCGACCGCGGCGACATCCCCGTGCACCTGGTCGTCCGGGGCTCCACGGCACCGCCCAGCGCCTCCTGACACGCCGCTGCCCCGGCCGGTCGCACCGGCCGGGGCAGCGCACGCGGCGGATCACTCGTCCTCGGAGTCCCCCGCGCCGTCAGCGCCCTCGGCGTCCTCGGCGTCCTGCGCGGCGCCCGCGTCGGCGCCGTCCAGCAGCCGGGAGAGCTGGCGGCCCACGATGCGCTTGAACTTGCGCGCCTGCGGACGCGTCCGGTCCAGCACCGCCACCTCCAGGCGCTCGGCCGGGATCTCCCGCTCGGTGCCGTTGGTGTCCCGGGACAGCGCCTGCACCGCCAGCTTCAGCGCCTCCGCCAGCGTCATCCCGTCCCGGTGGCGCTGGTCCAGGTAGGTGCTGATCTGCTCCGCGTTGCCGCCGACCGCGACCGAGCCGTGCTCGTCCACGATCGATCCGTCGTGCGGCAGCCGGTAGATCTGGTCGCCCTCCGGGGTCTCCCCCACCTCGGCCACCACCAGCTCCACCTCGTACGGCTTCTCCGCCGCACTGGAGAAGATCGTGCCCAGCGTCTGGGCGTAGACGTTCGCCAGGCCGCGGGCCGTGACGTCGTCGCGGTCGTAGGTGTAACCGCGCAGGTCCGCGTACCGGACCCCGCCGATCCGCAGGTTCTCGTACTCGTTGTACTTGCCGGCCGCCGCGAAGCCGATCCGGTCGTAGATCTCGCTGAACTTGTGCAGCGCGCGGGACGGGTTCTCGCCGACGAACACGATCCCGTCGGCGTACTGGAGCACGACCAGGCTGCGGCCGCGGGCGATGCCCTTGCGGGCGTACTCCGCACGGTCCGCCATCGCCTGCTGAGGTGAGACATAGAACGGCGTCGACACCGGCTATCCGTCCCTTTCTGTGGAAGTCACTGGATCACCCTCGAACGAGCGCGGCCGGGCCCTACAGAAGCGCCGCCCGCGGACCGTCCGGCTGCTCCAGCCGCCGCTGGAGCACCGTCCGGGCGATCTCGGAGGACTCCTCCTCGGTGAGCCTGCGGAAACCGTCCTCGGTGATCACGGTGACGATCGGGTAGATCCGGCGGGCGACGTCGGGACCGCCGGTCGCCGAGTCGTCGTCTGCCGCGTCGTAGAGCGCCTGCACCACCAGCGTGGTCGCCTCGGCCTCGCTCAGATCGTCCCGGAAGAGCTTCTTCATGGCGCCGCGCGCGAAGACCGAGCCGGAGCCCGTCGCCGCGAAGCCGTGCTCCTCCGAGCGGCCGCCGGTGACGTCGTAGGAGAAGATGCGGCCCTTGTCCCGGTCCACGTCGTACCCCGCGAAGAGCGGCACCACGGCCAGACCCTGCATGGCCATGCCCAGATTGGACCGGATCATGGTGGACAGCCGGTTCGCCTTGCCCTCCAGCGAGAGCCGCGTCCCCTCCACCTTCTCGAAGTGCTCCAGCTCCAACTGGAACAGCTTCACCATCTCCACGGCCAGCCCCGCCGTGCCGGCGATCCCGACCGCCGAGTACTCGTCCGCCGGGAACACCTTCTCGATGTCCCGCTGCGCGATGACGTTCCCCATGGTCGCCCGCCGGTCGCCGGCCAGCACGACGCCCCCGGGGAACGCCGCCGCCACGATCGTGGTGCCGTGCGGCGCCTCCAGGACGCCCTGCGTGGGCGGCAGCCGCCGCTTGCCGGGCAGCAGCTCCGGCTGGTGCTCGGAGAGGAAGTCCAGGAACGAGGAGGATCCCGGCGTCAGGAAGGGAGCGGGCAGACGCCCGGTGCTACGAGTGTTGGCTTCCACGCGTTTCCCTCCAGGTATGCGGCAGCCCGCCTGACGGCCTCGGGCTGATCCTTGAACTGCCCCGGTGCGGCGTCGCCGCCGGAGCACGGTACGTCACGGACCCTACCCGCCCTGGGGCGTTGATCCACATGTGCGGGCGGCGCCGCGAGGCGACCCCTGGAAGCGGCGGTCTGGCGAGGCCGCGGGCCGCGCGGCCTCGCCTCGGCGCACGCCCGGAAGGGTCCCCGCGGCCCGCGGGGACGCCCGTCCTGTCCCGGACGGACGTCCTCGTGGTCTCCCGCCGACCCGTCGTGCGGCGCCGCGCGTTCGGCTCGCCAGCCACACCCACCCCCGAAGCCCTCAGATCTGAAGGGAAAGCCGACTGCCGGCCTTTACTCTCCGCCCTTTTGCACGAACGAGCGCACGAAGTCCTCGGCGTTCTCCTCGAGCACGTCGTCGATCTCGTCCAGGACGGAGTCCACGTCGTCGCTCAGCTTCTCGTGGCGGTCCTTGAGGTCCTCCGAGCCCTGCGCGTCCTGCGCCTGTTCCTCGACCTCCTCGGTCGAGTGGGTGGCCTTCTGCTGCCCGCCGCCGGTGTCCTTGGTTGCCATACACCCTCACCCCGCTCAGTTAGCCCGACATGTCGGCATCACGGCCGATCGGTGATGATCAGACCCTACAAGCCGGGTCCGACATCGGCCCCGCAGTCAGCGCAACGCACGGGGGCCATCTCGATGATTCCCGGACCGCGGCGTTTCCACCCCGGTCCGCCGGTCCGGGCTGTTCCGGCCTGCGCTGACCTGCCCGGTCCGGGTACCCCGTTCAGGCGCCCGACAGGACCTTGACCAGGTCTTCCGCCGTGCGGCATCGGTCCAGCAGCTCCTTGACGTGATTACGCGTTCCGCGAAGCGGCTCCAGGGTGGGGACGCGCTGGAGCGAGTCGCGGCCGGGCAGGTCGAAGATCACCGAGTCCCAGGAGGCCGCGGCGACGTCGTCGGCGTACTGCTCCAGGCAGCGGCCGCGGAAGTAGGCGCGGGTGTCCTCCGGCGGCTTCGTGCGGGCCCGCTCGACCTCCGCCTCGTCCAGCAGCCGCTTGAAGCGCCCGCGGGCCGCCAGGCGGTTGTACAGGCCCTTCTCGGGCCGGACGTCGGCGTACTGGAGGTCGACGAGGTGCAGCCGGGCGGCGTCCCAGTCGAGGCCGTCGCGGCGCCGGTAGCCCTCCATCAGCTCCCGCTTGGCGACCCAGTCCAGCTCGCCGGCCAGACTCATCGGGTCGTTCTCCAGGCGGTTGAGGGTGTCCTCCCAGCGGACCAGGACGTCCTTGGTCTGCTCGTCGGCGTCGGCGCCGTAGCGCTCCTCGACGTACTTGCGCGACAGCTCGTAGTACTCCATCTGGAGCTGGACCGCGGTGAGCGTCCGGCCGCTGCGCAGCGTGATCAGGCGCTTGAGACCCGGGTCGTGCGAGACCTGGTGGAGGGTGCGGACGGGCTGGTCGACGGCCAGGTCGACGGCGATGAAGCCGTCCTCGATCATGGACAGGACCAGGGCGGTCGCGCCCAGCTTGAGATAGGTGGAGATCTCGGAGAGGTTCGCGTCGCCGATGATCACATGCAGCCGGCGGTACTTCTCGGCGTCCGCGTGCGGCTCGTCGCGGGTGTTGATGATGGGGCGCTTCAGCGTGGTCTCCAGGCCGACCTCGACCTCGAAGTAGTCGGCGCGCTGGCTGAGCTGGAAGCCGTGTTCACGGCCGTCCTGACCGATGCCGACGCGGCCGGCGCCGGTGACGACCTGGCGGGAGACGAAGAAGGGCGTGAGGTGGCGCACGATGTCGGAGAAGGCGGTCTCCCGCCTCATCAGGTAGTTCTCGTGGGTGCCGTAGGAGGCGCCCTTGTTGTCGGTGTTGTTCTTGTAAAGGTGGATCGGCTGGGCGCCGGGGAGCTGGGCGGCCCGCTCCGCGGCCTCCGCCATGATCCGCTCGCCCGCCTTGTCCCAGAGCACCGCGTCGCGGGGATTGGTCACCTCGGGGGCGCTGTACTCGGGGTGGGCGTGGTCGACGTAGAGCCGTGCGCCGTTGGTGAGGATGACGTTGGCCAGGCCGATGTCCTCGTCGGTGAGCTGGCTGGCGTCGGCGGCCTCGCGGGCGAGGTCGAAGCCTCGGGCGTCCCGCAGCGGGTTCTCCTCCTCGAAGTCCCAGCGGGCCCGGCGGGCCCGGTGCATCGCCGCCGCGTAGGCGTTGACGATCTGGGACGAGGTGAGCATGGCATTGGCGTTGGGGTGGCCGGGGACGGAGATCCCGTACTCCGTCTCGATGCCCATTACTCGCCGTACGGTCATGCGGCCCTCCTTGCCCGGCGGCGCCCCCGGTCGGGGACGGCGCTCAAGTACCGCTGGTGTTCGGTCGCCTGTGCGGTGCCCGTCCCCGCACTGCGCGACCCGGCGGTACGAAAGAGCCTAGAACGCCTTTGCGCTGGTGGGGAGATCAATTGCGTCAATTGCCTGCTGCGTGCACGGCCCGCAAAAGCAGTCGGCTGCGGGTACCCGCTGAGGGCACCCGCAGCCGCCCTGTTTTTACAGGTACTGACCGGTGTTCGCCACCGTGTCGATGGAGCGTCCGGTGTCCGCGCCCTGCTTTCCGGTGATGAGGGTGCGGATGTAGACGATCCGCTCGCCCTTCTTTCCGGAGATCCGGGCCCAGTCGTCCGGGTTCGTGGTGTTGGGGAGGTCTTCGTTCTCCTTGAACTCGTCCACGCACGCCTGGAGGAGGTGGGAGACGCGCAGGCCCTTCTGGCTCTTGTCGAGGAAGTCCTTGATGGCCATTTTCTTGGCGCGTCCGACGATGTTCTCGATCATGGCGCCGGAATTGAAGTCCTTGAAGTAGAGGACTTCCTTGTCGCCGTTGGCGTAGGTGACCTCCAGGAAGCGGTTCTCCTCGGATTCCGCGTACATCTGCTCGACGGCGGTCTGGATCATCGCGTGCACGGTGGCGCTCTTGTCGGAGCCGTGCTCGGTGAGATCCTCCGCGTGCAGCGGCAGGCGCTCGGTGAGGTACTTCCCGAAGATGTCCTTGGCCGCTTCGGCGTCCGGACGCTCGATCTTGATCTTCACGTCGAGGCGGCCGGGGCGCAGGATGGCGGGGTCGATCATGTCCTCGCGGTTGGAGGCGCCGATCACCACGACGTTCTGCAGGCCCTCCACGCCGTCGATCTCGGCGAGGAGCTGCGGGACGATGGTGTTCTCCACGTCGGAGCTGACGCCGGAGCCGCGGGTGCGGAAGAGGGACTCCATCTCGTCGAAGAAGACGATGACAGGGGTGCCCTCGCTGGCCTTCTCCCGGGCGCGCTGGAAGACGAGGCGGATCTGCCGCTCGGTCTCGCCGACGTACTTGTTGAGCAGCTCGGGGCCCTTGATGTTGAGGAAGAAGCTCTTGCCGGAGGCCTGGCCGGTGACTTCGGCGACCTTCTTGGCCAGCGAGTTGGCGACGGCCTTGGCGATGAGCGTCTTGCCGCATCCGGGGGGGCCGTAGAGCAGGACGCCCTTGGGCGGGCGCAGTTCGTGCTCCTTGAACAGGTCCGGGTACAGGTACGGCAGCTCGACGGCGTCCCGGATCATCTCGATCTGGTTGCCGAGTCCGCCGATCTGCTCGTAGCCGATGTCGGGCACCTCTTCGAGGACGAGTTCCTCGACCTCGCTCTTGGGCACGACCTCGTAGACGTAGCCGGACCGGGGCTCGAGCAGGAGAGCGTCGCCGGGCCGGATGGTGACGCCGAGCAGCGGCTCGGCGAGCCGGACCACCCGTTCCTCGTCGGTGTGCCCGAGCACGAGGGCGCGCTCGCCGTCCTCAAGGATCTCCTTGAGGGTGACGATGTCGCCGACGCGCTCGAACGCCATGGCGTCGACCACATTGAGCGCTTCGTTGAGCATGACTTCCTGGCCGCGCCGGAGGTCGTCGACCTCGACGCTGGGGCTGACGTTCACCCTGAGCTTGCGGCCGCCGGTGAAGATGTCGGCGGTGCCGTCCTCGTTGGCCTGAAGGAAGACGCCGAAGCCTGCGGGCGGCTGGGCGAGCCGGTCGACCTCTTCTTTGAGGGCCACGATCTGGTCGCGGGCCTCGCGGAGCGTGTTCGCGAGACGCTCGTTCTGCGCGGACACACCGGCCAGGTTGGTCTGCAGCTCGACGATCCGCTCTTCGAGAATCCTCGTGTGCCGCGGAGAGTCGGCGAGCTTACGTCGCAGGACGGCGATCTCCTGCTCAAGGTAGGCAATCTGCCCGGCAGGGTCGTCAGACCCTCGTCCCGGGCGGATGCCGCGGTTCATGTCGTCGTCGTGGGCTGCCACGGTCCTCACCTCCTCCAAGGGGAGCTGGACGCTTCCAGACCCTACCTGGGTGGGTGTCGATTGAAACCCCTAGATCACAAAGACGGTCGGGGTGTGTCCGATCTTCACCCTTGCGCTCTCCCTCACGCCAGGGGAATACCCACCGAACATGATTGGAAAGCGGGCGGAGGTAGGGTCGGGATGTTCAACACCCGTCAGAGCTGGCCGGATTCCCGCGCGGCTCGACGTGATACGGCAGGAGACATGAACGTGCAGCAGCGGACCGGAGACGGCGGCGAGGCTCTGGAGGTCTGGATCGATCAGGATCTGTGCACCGGCGACGGCATCTGCGCGCAGTACGCGCCGGAGGTGTTCGAGCTGGACATCGACGGTCTCGCCTACGTCAAGGGCGAGGACGACGAGCTGCTCCAGGCGAGCGGGGCGGCAACGCCCGTGCCGCTGCCGCTTCTCACGGACGTGGTCGACTCGGCGAAGGAGTGTCCGGGCGAGTGCATCCATGTGCGCCGCGTTTCGGACAAGGTCGAGGTGTTCGGCCCTGACGCGGAGTGACGGACGCCGTGCCGACCGTCACGCTTGTCTGATTTCTCACGCCGCCGCCGGGTCCGGCGGCCGCGGGCGGCTGTGACCGGTCGGCTCGGGTCAGACGGCGCCCGGGTCAGACGGTGTGCGACGCGGCGGGCGCGGTGCGGACGAACGCCCCGTGCCGCCACTGCCATTTCACGCCCTCTTTGAGGTCGGGGCAGCAATTGGGCACGTCGGGCGAGGAGTAGCCGAGCAGGGTGGCGGTCACCGCGCCGTCGCGCACCGCGAAGTCGGTGACGGTGTACCGGTCCTGGGGGTCGACGAGGGTCGCCACGACCCGCGGCGCCGCGCTGTTCGCGGAACGGGTGAGGACGTAGACGCCGTCGGGCGGGGTGCCCATGGCGGTGTCGCAGTGCACGACGGCCACGGTCTCGGGACGGCCGTCGTGGTCGAGGTCGCCGGCGGCCTGGTGGACGACCACGGCCTTGCGGGGGGCGCACCGGATCGGGAAGGCCGCGCCCGCCGCGCTGGGGGCCGCGACGGCCGCGGAGGCGCCGCGGACGCCGGTGGACGGGGCGGCGGCGGCGGGCTGGAGCGCCGAGGAGAGCGCGACCATCCCGGCGACGGCGGTGGCGGTCGCCATCCAGTGAAGGGGGCTGGTGTGCGTGTGGGCCAGTTCCGGAACGGCGGAGTGCTGCACGAGGTGGGTCTCCGTGAGGGCTGTGCCGGCGGGATGGCATGCATCGTGCCACAGGTCACAGTGTGGGGGAACGGCGGGGTGGGAACCCGATTCGGATCGACCCCCGCGGGGACCGGCGACACGGAGGTCAACGTGAGGGCGCGGCGGCGCAGTTCCCGGTTCCGGTGGGGAACTGCGCCGCCGCGCCCGTGCGTTGAGGCGGCGGGAGGCCGGGGGGTCAGCGGTCGGCGCCGCCGGGCGCGTTGGGGCCCTCGTAGTCCTCGCCGTAGGCGCCCTTGGCGGGGCGGCGGCGGCGCATGGGCGGCTCGACGCCGTCCGCGAGGCGACGGGCGGTGAGCAGGAAGCCGGTGTGGCCGATCATGCGGTGGTCGGGGCGGACGGCCAGGCCCTCGATATGCCAGTTGCGGATCATGGTCTCCCAGGCGGTCGGCTCGTTGAAGCAGCCGATCTCGCGGATGGACTCCACGGTCCGCGCGAGCTGGGTGGTGGTGGCCACGTAGCAGCACAGGATGCCGCCGGGGACGAGGGCCTTGGAGACGGCGTCCAGGCACTCCCAGGGGGCGAGCATGTCGAGGATGACCCGGTCGACGTCGGTGTCGGACAGGTTGTCCTGGAGGTCGCCGACGGTGAGCTGCCAGGCGGGATGGGGGCCGCCGAAGTAGCGCTCCACGTTGGCCTGGGCGATCTCGGCGAAGTCGGCGCGGCGCTCGTAGCTGTGCAGCATTCCCTGGTCGCCGATGGCGCGCAGCAGGAAGCTGCTGAGCGACCCGGAGCCGACGCCGGCCTCCACGACGCGGGCGCCGGAGAAGATGTCGGCGAAGGCGAGGATCTGCCCCGCGTCCTTGGGATAGACGACGGCCGCCCCGCGGGGCATGGACAGGACGTAGTCGGGGAGCAGGGGACGCAGCGCGAGGTAGGCGACGTTTCCGGTGGTGCGGACAACGCTGCCCTCGGGTGCGCCGATCAGTTCGTCGTGCGGGAAGGAGCCCTTGTGGGTGTGGAAATTCTTCCCGGCTTCGAGCGTGAACGTGTAGTGGCGACCCTTGGGGTCGGTGAGCTGTACCTGGTCCCCGACCTTGAAGGGCCCGCGACGGCGGGCGGCACCGGTCGGTTCGGACATGTGACCAGCCTACCGGCACCCGGAGAGGCCGCCGACCACTCCTGTCTGTGCCCGGCGCTCTCCCGCGAGGCTGGGGGACGGTGTACGGGCCCTTGTCAGTGCCGTGGCCGGAAAGGTCTCCGCGAGACGGTGGGCCTCCCCGGTCACGGCCCTAGGAAGCCGAGGGGCGGGCCATGGCCTTCACGAAGGCGCGCTCGACGTCGGCGGCGGACAGCACGCCGTAGATCTCGCCGGTCTCCTCGACCACCAGGTACTCGGTGGCGGGGGTGGCCCTCAGCACGTCCAAGAGGTCTTCACCGGCCAGCTCGGCGGAGACGCGCATGCCCTCGGTGAGGTCCTGGGCGAGTTCGCTGGCGCTGACCCAGGGGCGGCGGTGCTCGGGGACGCCGGCGATGGCGGACTCCCGGACGAGGGCGAGGGGGGCGCCGTGGCCGTCGACGACGACGAGGGCGCGGGCGCCCGCGGCGTTGGCGCGGCGCAGGGCCTCGGCGAGGGAGGTGGCCGTCTCGACGGGGACCGCGCGCCGGGTGAGGGCGCGGGCGCGCAGTTCCGGGAGGTGTTCGCGCAGGCGGGCCATGCGCAGACTGTTGCCGGCGCCGGTCCAGATGATCGCGGCGATGATGGCGGCGAGCAGGGCGTCGGTGACGGTGTCCATGCCGCCGCCGTCCGCGGCGGTGGCGCCGAGCGCACCGGTGTGGGTGACCAGCGGGAGCCCGATGAGGACGGAGACGGCGAGGAACCGGCCGACCCAGGCGGCGGCGACGGTGCCGTGCATCGGGCGGCCGGTGAGCTTCCAGACGACGGCGCGGAGCATCCGGCCGCCGTCCAGGGGCAGCCCGGGGAGCAGGTTGAAGACGGCGACGATCAGGTTGGAGATCATCAGGGAGGCCAGCAGGACGCCGACGACGGTGCCGCGCTGCACGGGCAGGAGGGCGAGGTAGAAGACGCCGGCGAGGACCAGGGAGAGCAGGGGGCCGACGAAGGCGAGGACGAACTCGCGGCCGGGGGTCTCGGCTTCCTTCTCGATCTCGGAGACGCCGCCGAAGAACTGGAGGTGGATGCGGCGGACGGGGAGTTCGAAGCGGAGCGCGGCGAGGGTGTGGGCGAGTTCGTGGACGAGCACGGAGGCGTAGAAGGCGACGGCGAAGAACAGGGAGACGAGGTAGCGGGCGGCGCCCAGTTGGGGCAGCACGCGGTCGAGCTGTCCGCCGAAGACCCAGGTGATCAGGGCGGCGACGAGGAACCAGCTCGGGCCGACGTAGACGGGCACGCCGAAGGGCCGCCCCATGAGCAGCCCGCCTCCGGGGTCCCGAGGACGACGGGGCGAGGGCGGGGGGACCGCGCCGGAGTGGGCGTGCGCGTGGGCGGGGTGGGTGTCGTGGCTTGCGGCTGCGCTGGGGGCGGGGCGGGCGCCGTGGCCTGGATCGGGGTTGTGGGCGGGGTCGGCTTCGCGGCCCGGGTTCGCTTCGTGGCCGGGGTGGGTTTCCTCCCCGGCGTGGGGCTGCGGGCGGGCGGCGGGAGCGGCCGGGGCGGCGGACGGTTCGCCGTCCGGACGGCCGGGCTGCTCGCCCTCGCGGTCGTCGTCGCTCTTGTGCTCGTCGCTCTTGTGCTCGTCCGCGCCGGAGGCCGCGCGGGCCGTGTCCAGGGGGCGGTCGCCGTTCGGGGCGTGCTCGTTCGAGGCGCCTTCCCCAGACCGCCCGGGAGTCCGGTCGGGCGGCGTGGGCGCCGAGGGGTCCTTGCCCGGGTCGGTCGGCTCGTTGCCGGGCCGTGGCTGCCCGCTCCCGCCGCTCACGTCCACGGTGTCCCCTCGTTCGAAGCGCGTCTCCCGTGCCGGACGGCCGGGACGTCTCGGGTCGATGGTATGCGTCCGTGGCGGAGGGTTCCGCCCGGCACCCCTGAGTTCTGCCCTACGGCGATGCGCTCAGTCAACCGTGGCCGGGGGCACGGCGCCGGGGTCACTGTCGGTGGCGGGCCGTATGGTCTGTGGCATGGAGACCAGCAGGGAGGGCGCGCCCGTGCCCGCGCAGACGCCGGGCGACCAGCGGCCCGCGGCCGTGGGTGCGTACGCGGACGGCGCCGCGACGGGGTCCGGCGGAGCCGAGCGGGGCGGCGGCGAGCGGGCGGGCCGGGAGGCGCGGCCGGGGGTGCGTGCGGCAGCCGCGCCGGCCTCCCTCTCGCCCTCGCGGGCCGGGGACTTCATGCAGTGCCCGTTGCTGTACCGGTTCCGGGTGATCGACCGGCTGCCGGAGAAGCCGAGTGAGGCCGCCACCCGGGGGACCCTGGTGCACGCCGTGCTGGAGCGGCTGTTCGACGCTCCCGCGGCGGAGCGGACCGCGCCCCGGGCGAAGGCGCTGATCCCGGGCCAGTGGGACCGGCTGCGGGCGTCCCGCCCGGAGCTGGAGGAGCTGTTCGCCGACGCGGCGACCGCGGCCAGTGCCGCCGACGGCGACAGCGCAGCCGCCGCCGGTGGTGAACGCGCCGCCGACGCGGCCGCGGGTGGCGGTCCCGAGCGCGCCGACGCGGCCGCGGGCGACGACCCCGAGCGCGTCGGTGCGGAGCGGCTGGCCCGCTGGCTGGCGGAGGCCGAGCGGCTGGTGGAGCGCTGGTTCACGCTGGAGGATCCGACCCGGCTGGAGCCCGCCGAGCGGGAGCTGTTCGTCGAGGCGGAGCTGGACTCGGGGCTCCGGCTGCGCGGGATCATCGACCGGGTGGACGTGGCGCCCACGGGCGAGGTGCGCATCGTCGACTACAAGACGGGCAAGGCCCCCCGGCCGGAGTACGCCGAGGGCGCGCTGTTCCAGATGAAGTTCTACGCCCTGGTGGTGTGGCGGCTGAAGGGCGTGGTGCCGAGGCGGCTTCAGTTGGTGTACCTGGGCAGCGGCGACGTGCTGACCTACGACCCGGTCCCGGCCGACCTGGAGCGGGTGGAGCGCAAGCTGCTGGCGCTGTGGGAGGCGATCGGGCTGGCCACCCGGACCGGCGACTGGCGGCCGCGGCCGACGAAGCTGTGCGGCTGGTGCGACCACCGGGCCCACTGCCCGGAGTTCGGCGGCACTCCCCCGCCCTACCCGCTGCCCCTGACCCGTGAGGGCGCACCGGCGCAGGGCACAATGGGCCCGGACTAGGGTCTGTCGTCTGGATCAGGCCGGGCCTTGATCCAGACGAGGGGCCCGAGGCCCAGCGAAGGAGACTCACGTGGCCATCCGCGTCCTACTGGTGGACGACCAGCCGCTGCTGCGCACCGGGTTCCGGATGATTCTGGAGGCGGAGCAGGACATCGCGGTCGTGGGCGAGGCGGGCGACGGGCTCCAGGCCCTGGAGCGGGTGCGCGCTCTCCAGCCCGACGTGGTGCTGATGGACATCCGGATGCCGCGGATGGACGGCGTGGAGGCGACCCGGCAGATCACCGGCCCGGAGCGCGACGGCCCGGCGAAGGTGCTGGTGCTGACGACCTTCGACCTGGACGAGTACGTGGTGGAGGCGCTGCGCGCGGGCGCGAGCGGTTTCATGCTGAAGGACGCCCCGGCCGACGAGCTGGTGCAGGCCATCAGGGTGGTGGCGGCCGGTGAGGCGATGCTGGCGCCGAGCATCACGCGCCGGCTGCTGGACAAGTACGCGACGCATCTGCCCTCCGGAGACGAGCCGGTGCCGGACACGCTGCACACGCTGACCGAGCGTGAGGTGGAGGTGCTGAAGCTGGTGGCGCGGGGGCTGTCCAACGCGGAGATCGCCGCCGATCTGTTCGTCAGCGAGACGACGGTCAAGACGCACGTCGGGCATGTGCTGACCAAGCTGGGGCTGCGCGACCGGGTGCAGGCGGCGGTGTACGCCTACGAGAGCGGGCTGGTGCGGCCTGGCTCGCAGTGAGCCCGGCGTGCGGTGAGCCAGGCGTGCCGGGAGCCCCGTGTGCGCTGAGCGCTCCGCCCCCTGAAGACCGCTGACGACGAGGCGCCCCTCACCTGTACCGGTGAGGGGCGCCTCGTCGTCAAGGGGCGGGCGTCAGTCGCTGACTCCGCGGCCCAGCTCCCACAACTGGAGGCTGGAGGTGGAGTTGAGGGCGTACGCGGTGCCCGTGATGTCGTCGCGGGCGGCGACGTACTGCTTGCCCTGCCACAGGGGCAGCACCGGGACGTCGTTGGCGACGATGTCCTGGATGGTCGTCAGGCTGCTGGAGCCGCGGTCGGCTTCGCGCCGGGACTGCGGGATCAGGGAGTGCCGGATCTGGTTGTTGGTGTAGGGCGAGCTGAGGAAGTTGCCCTTGTCCAGGAACGGCGCGAGGAAGTTGTCGGCGTCCGGGAAGTCGGGGAACCAGCCCATGCCGTAGACCTCGTACTGGCCCTTCTTCTCCGCGGGGCGGAACTTGGCCCAGGGCGTGCCCTGGACGTCCACGTCGAACAGGCCGCTGGAGTTGAGCTGCTGCTGAAGGATGTCGAACTCCTTCTTGCTCGCCGAGCCGTAGTGGTCGGTGGTGTAGTGCAGCGTCAGTTTCACCGGGGCGGTGACGCCGGCCTTGGCGAGCAGCGCCTTGGCCTTGGCCGTGTTCGGGTCGCCGTACTTGTTGAAGAACGAGTTGGAGTGGCCGGTGACGGTGGCCGGGACCAGCGAGTAGAGCGGCTCGGCCTGGGTGCCGTACACCCTGGAGACGAGGTCACTGCGGTTGACGACCTGGGCCATGGCCTGGCGGACGGCCTTGTCCTTCACCGAGGGGGCGTCGGTGTTGAAGGCCAGGTAGCGGATTTCCAGACCGGGCATCTCCACGAGGTCGACGTTGCCGCCGGTGTCGTTGGAGAGCTTGCGGATCTGGTCCGGCGACATGGTGCGGGTCATGACGTCGATGGCGCCCTTGCTCAGCGCGGCGCCCATCGCGTCGGCGTCCGCGAAGGACCGCATCTCCACCTTGTCGTTGTTGAGCGTCGCCGTCCCCTTGTAGTGGGGGTTCCTGGTGAAGACGGCGTCGACCATCTCGTCGTTCCGCACCCGGGCCTTCATGGTGTACGGGCCGGAGCCGTCCACCGAGAAGCCGTTGCGCAGCGTCTTCTTGGCGTAGAACTTGGGGCTGACGATGCCCGCGACGGGCGTCGTCAGCTTGTACGGGAAGGTCGCGTCCGCGGTGTTGAGGTGGAAGATGACCTCGCGGTCGCCCTGGGTCTCGACGGTGTCGATGGTGGACAGCAGGCCGGAGACGCCGCTGTCGGCGTTGATGGCGCGAGCCCGGTCGAAGGAGTACTTCACGTCGGCGGCGGTGACGGCGTCGCCGTCGGCGAACTCCAGGCCGTCGCGCAGGGTGCAGGCGTAGCGCTCGTTGCCGCTGTCGGTGAAGGCGCACTTCTCGGCCGCGTCGGCGACCGGCTCGCCGTCGCCCTTGGGCAGGGACATCAGGGTCTGCACCGACTGGTGCAGGACGTTCCAGGTCTCGACGTCGTAGGCGTAGGCCGGGTCGAGCGGCGCGGGGGCGTCCGAGGATACGGTGAACCGGTCCGTGGTGCCGACGACGATGGTGCCGCCGCCCTTGCTGCCGCCGTCGGATCCGCCGCATGCGGCGAGGACCGGTGCGAGCAGGCCGGCGAGGGCCGGCAGCACCAGAGTCTTACGGTTCATGCTCGAGTTTCTCCAGGGCTGTCATGTCCGTGTACTCGGCATGCAGGGGTGGTGCGGCCGTTCACGGGGTGGTGGCGATGGTCTCGCGACGACCCTAGTCCGCGCCCGCAGGAGGGTTGGCGGCGGCTGGAGTTGAGCCCCCATCACGCAGTGGAATCAGGTGTGGACGCACCGAAAACGTGCCACTGGAATGATTCGTGCACCCTCTCACCAATCGGGACACAAGGACGCGCTGCCGCTGCCCCGGGTGGAAAAGGGCGCACATTCCACCCTGTCTGTCGACCCCCCGCCCGGTGGCGAACGTCACATGTGCGGCGTGGAGCGCCCCTTGCCGCGATCCCGTCAGTTCGGCGAGGCGACCAGCCCGTTCAGGAAGGGCAGATCGACCTCTTCGAGGGAGGCGACGACGGTGCGTCCGGGCGCCGGGGCGATGGGGGCGACGGAGGGCACGGCGACCACGCGGCACCCCGCCGCCTCGGCCGCCGCGACGCCGGTCGCGGTGTCCTCGATCACCGCGCACCGGGCCGGATCGGCGCCGAGCCGGGAGGCGGCCAGGAGGTAGGGGTCCGGGTGCGGCTTGGTGCGGGCGACCTCGTCTCCGGCGACGGAGAAGGTGAAGTGCTGGGGGCCGAGCGAGGCGAGGACGCGGTCGATGATGCGCCGGTGGGAGGCGGAGACCAGGGCGGTGGGGATCTCGTGCGCGGACAGCTCGGAGAGCAGCCGGGCGGCGCCCGGCATCAGCGGCAGGGTGCGGTCGATGCGGCTCTCGAAGCCCTGGTTGAGCAGCAGGGTGATCTCGGCGAGGGTGACGGCGGCGCCGGTGGCCTCGATGAGGAAGCCGGCGCTGCGGGTCATGGGGCCGCCCACGACCACGTGTTTCCAGCTTTCTTCGAGCGTGTGCCCGAGGGCGGCGAACACCTCCACTTCGACGTCCCACCAGAACCCCTCCGTGTCCACCAGGGTGCCGTCCATGTCGAGAAGCACGGCTTGCAGGGCGGAGCCTTCGGCCGAACGGGTGCCGAGCGCAGGGACCGTACTGGTCATCCGGACGTACCTCCTTGAGGGACGAGCAGGCCGGTTCCCGTCCGGGAACCGGCCTGCAGTGGACCGACCAGTGTAGTTCGTCGAGGCGGCGAACGCCTCGCGGACACCGCGTCCGCGGCGCGGGCGCGGGTCAGCGCGCGTTGAAGTACTTCGCCTCGGGGTGGTGGATGACGATGGCGTCGGTGGACTGCTCGGGGTGGAGCTGGAACTCCTCCGAGAGCTGGACGCCGATGCGCTCCGGCCGGAGCAGGTCCGCGATCTTGGCGCGGTCCTCCAGGTCAGGGCAGGCGCCATAGCCGAGGGAGAAGCGGGCGCCGCGGTACTTCAGGGCGAACATGTCCTCCACGGCCTCGGGGTCCTCGCCCGCGAAGCCGAGTTCGGCCCGGACGCGGGCGTGCCAGTACTCGGCGAGGGCCTCGGCGAGCTGGACGGACAGGCCGTGCAGTTCGAGGTAGTCGCGGTAGGAGTCGGATGCGAACAGCCGTGCGGTCTCCTCGCCGATCCGCGATCCGACGGTGACGACCTGGAAGCCGACCACGTCCCGCTCCCCCGACTCCTCCGGGCGGAAGAAGTCGGCCAGGCACAGGCGGCGGCCGCGGCGCTGGCGCGGGAAGGTGAACCGGGTGCGCTCATTGCCCCGCTCGTCCAGGATGATCAGGTCGTCGTCCTTGGACACGCAGGGGAAGTAGCCGTGCACCACGGCCGCCTCCAGCAGGTTCTCCGTCTGCAGCCGGTCCAGCAGGCCGCGCAGCCGCGGCCGTCCCTCGATCTCGACCAGTTCCTCGTACGTCGGCCCCTCGCCGGTGCGAGACTGGCGCAGCCCCCACTGGCCCTTGAACAGGGCCCCCTCGTCGAGCCAGGAGGCGTACTCCTTGAGCTGGACGCCCTTGACGACGCGGGTGCCCCAGAACGGGGGCTCGGGGACCGGGTTGTCGACGGACACGTCGGAGCGCACATGCCCCTCCTCCGGCCGCGGCTCGGCGGTCGCGGCCGGGGCGTCCGCCCGCACCCTGCGCTGGCGCAGCTCGGGCAGCGTGGCGCCGGGGACGCCGCGCTTGACCCCGACCAGCGCGTCCATCAGCCGCAGCCCCTCGAAGGCGTCCCGGGCGTAGCGGACCTCGCCCTCGTACAGCTCGTGCAGGTCCTGCTCGACATAAGCGCGGGTCAGCGCGGCGCCGCCGAGGATGACCGGGTATTCGGCGGCCAGGCCGCGGGCGTTCAGCTCCTCCAGGTTCTCCTTCATGATCACCGTGGACTTCACCAGCAGGCCCGACATGCCGATCACGTCGGCGCGGTGCTCGTCGGCGGCCTCCAGGATCGCGGAGACCGGCTGCTTGATCCCCAGGTTGACCACGTTGTAGCCGTTGTTCGACAGGATGATGTCGACCAGGTTCTTGCCGATGTCGTGCACGTCGCCGCGGACCGTGGCCAGCACGATGGTGCCCTTGCCGGCCTCGTCGGACTTGTCCATGTGCGGCTCCAGGTGAGCCACGGCCGTCTTCATCACCTCGGCCGACTGGAGCACGAACGGGAGCTGCATCTGGCCGGAGCCGAACAGCTCTCCGACGACCTTCATGCCGTCCAGCAGGGTGTCGTTGACGATCGCCAGGGCCGGGCGCTCCTCCAGCGCGGCGTCGAGGTCGGCTTCCAGGCCGTTGCGCTCGCCGTCGACGATGCGCCGCTTGAGCCGCTCCTCCAGCGGCAGCGCGGCCAGCTCCTCGGCCTTGCCGGCCTTCAGCGACTTGGCCGTGGCCCCTTCGAAGAGCCGCATGAGCTTCTGGAGCGGGTCGTAGCCCTCGCGGCGGCGGTCGTGGATCAGGTCCAGGGCGGTGCTGACCTGCTCCTCGTCGAACCGGGCGATCGGCAGGATCTTGGAGGCGTGCACGATCGCGGAGTCCAGACCGGCCTTGACGCACTCGTCCAGGAAGACACTGTTCAGCAGGATCCTGGCGGCCGGGTTCAGACCGAAGGAGATGTTCGACAGGCCGAGCGTGGTCTGCACCCTCGGATGCCGCCGCTTCAGCTCGCGGATGCCCTCGATGGTGGCGATGCCGTCGCCGCGGGACTCCTCCTGGCCGGTGCAGATGGTGAACGTCAGGCAGTCGACGAGGATGTCCGCCTCGTCGATCCCCCAGTTCCCGGTCAGGTCCGCGATCAGCCGTTCGGCGATCTCGACCTTCTTCTCCGCGGTACGGGCCTGGCCCTCCTCGTCGATGGTCAGCGCGATCAGCGCCGCGCCGTGCTCCCGCGCCAGGCCGGTGACCTGCGCGAACCGGGACTCCGGTCCGTCGCCGTCCTCGTAGTTCACCGAGTTGATCACCGCGCGGCCGCCCAGCTTCTCCAGACCCGCGCGGACCACCGGCACCTCGGTGGAGTCCAGAACGATCGGCAGCGTGGACGCGGTCGCGAACCGTCCGGCCAGCTCCGCCATGTCGGCCACGCCGTCCCGGCCGACGTAGTCCACGCACAGGTCGAGCATGTGCGCGCCCTCGCGGATCTGTTCCCGGGCCATCTCCACGCAGTCGTCCCAGCGGGCCTCCAGCATGGCCTCGCGGAACTTCTTCGACCCGTTGGCGTTCGTCCGCTCGCCGATGGCCAGGTACGCGGTGTCCTGCCGGAACGGGACGGCCTGGTACAGCGACGCGGCGCCCGGCTCGGGGCGGGGGTCGCGCGGGGCCGGGGACAGCGCGCGGACCCGCTCCACCACCTGGCGCAGGTGCTCCGGGGTGGTGCCGCAGCAGCCGCCCACCAGGGACAGGCCGTAGTCGCCGACGAAGCCCTCCTGGGCGTCCGCCAGCTCGGGCGGGGTCAGCGGGTAGTGCGCGCCGTCCTTGGTGAGCACGGGCAGTCCGGCGTTGGGCATGCAGGCCAGCGGCACGCGCGCGTGCCGGGACAGGTGCCGGAGGTGCTCGCTCATCTCCGCCGGGCCGGTCGCGCAGTTCAGCCCGATCATGTCGATGCCCAGCGGCTCCAGCGCGGTGAGGGCGGCGCCGATCTCCGAGCCCAGCAGCATGGTGCCGGTCGTCTCCACGGTGACCGACACGATCAGCGGCACGTCGTATCCGGCGGCGGCCATGGCGCGGCGGGCGGCGATGACGGCGGCCTTGGTCTGGAGCAGGTCCTGGGTGGTCTCCACCAGCAGCGCGTCCGCGCCGCCTGCGAGCAGGCCCTCGGCGTTGTGCCGGTAGGCGTCGCGGATCGCGGCGAAGGTGGTGTGGCCGAGGGTGGGCAGCTTGGTGCCGGGCCCCATCGAGCCGAGGACCCAGCGGGGGCGGCCGTCGCGGGCGGTGAAGGCGTCGGCGCTCTCGCGTCCGAGGCGGGCGCCCGCCTCGGACAGCTCGGCGACGCGCTCGGGGACGTCGTACTCGCCCAGGGCGGTGAGGTTGGCGCCGAAGGTGTTGGTCTCCACGCAGTCGACGCCGACGTCGAAGTACGCGTCGTGCACGGAGCGGACGATGTCCGGCCGGGTCAGGTTGAGGATCTCGTTGCAGCCCTCAAGGTGCTGGAAGTCCTCCAGAGTGGGCTCCTGGGCCTGGAGCATGGTGCCCATCGCTCCGTCGGCGACCACCACGCGGGTGGCCAGTGCCTCACGGAGGGCGGACGCGCGCGTCCGGCTGTCGGCAGAAGGGGTCGGCGGCGACGAGGCCATGAAAGGGCTCCCTCAGAGTGCGACGGCTGTCGGCTTCGCGTCTCCCACGGAGGCCGGTCGGCGGCGCACGCCGACGGCGTCCCGCGGAGGACGCACGCGGCCAGCGTAGCCGGGACGGGCGCGGAAGCGTCAGAGCGTCCACGACGCGGACCCGGATGCCGACCGGATGGCCCCCTGCACGGCCTCCCTGGCAGGCGCCGCGCCAGCGCCGCGCCTGTGCGAGACGGCGAGGACCCGGGCGCGCCTGCGAGGACCCGGGCGAGCCGGCGAGGGCCGGGCTGGTGACCGGTGTCGTCCGACCGTTAGCGGACAGTCGCCATAGACCGGTAGTGTTCGGCATTGCCGAATGGCGGTGACCGGTTCGGCCCGTCAGCGGTCGAAGGGGACGGAGGCAGCACGGCGATGGCACGGAACATCCAGTCGCTCGAACGGGCGGCCGCGATGCTGCGCCTGCTCGCGGGCGGCGAGCGGCGGCTCGGCCTGTCGGACATCGCCTCCTCGCTCGGCCTCGCCAAGGGAACCGCGCACGGCATACTGCGCACCCTCCAGCAGGAGGGCTTCGTCGAGCAGGACGACGCCTCGGGCCGCTACCAGCTCGGCGCGGAGCTGCTGCGCCTGGGCACCACGTATCTCGACGTGCACGAACTGCGCGCGCGGGCGCTGGTGTGGGCCGACGACCTGGCGCGCTCCAGCGGGGAGAGCGTCTACCTGGGCGTGCTGCACCAGCAGGGCGTGCTGATCGTGCACCACGTCTTCCGCCCGGACGACAGCCGGCAGGTGCTGGAGATCGGCGCCATGCAGCCGCTGCACTCCACGGCGCTGGGCAAGGTGCTCTCCGCCTACGACCCGGTCGCGCACAGCGAGGCGCTGGAGACCGAGCGCAGGGTCTTCACGGACCGCACCGTCAGCGCCGCGGACGACTTCGAGCACGTCCTCGACCTCACGCGCGCGCGGGGGTACGCCGCCGACGTGGAGGAGACCTGGGACGGCGTGGCCTCCATCGCGGCGCCCATCCACGACCGGCGCAGGATGCCGGTCGGGGCCGTGGGCATCACGGGCGCCGTGGAGCGGGTGCGCCGGGACGGCGAGCTGCGCCATGAGCTGATCGCGGCGGTGCGGGACTGCGCCCGCGCGGTCTCCCGGGATCTGGGCGCCGGACGGTTCTGAGGGCCCCCTCGGGCCCTTCGGCGGGGGATCCCTCGCGCTGTTCGCAGACGCTCCCCGCACACCCCGCAGACGCTTCCCGCCCCGCCCCCGGGCGTTCCCCGCACCGGCTGCCGATGGCCGCGGCGGGCGATCAGTAACGATCGCGTTTTCGGCGACAGAACACTTGACGCCCCCACGACGGCGAGGTGAGACTCGCGTCCACCGGTCGGCATTGTCGAACACTTTACGGAAAGAGGAGTTAGGGTGTGACGACGCCAAGGGCCGGCATCGCTCTCATCCCCGAGGGCGGCAGACCCCCGGAGGGACCCGGGGGCCACCCCTGGACGACGAGGACAAAGGAGTCGCGGGTGTCCAGCTCCGACATCTTCATCGGCGAGACCATCGGGACCGCCGTACTCATCCTGCTGGGCGGCGGCGTCTGCGCCGCCGTCACTCTGAAGGGTTCCAAGGCTCGCAACACCGGCTGGCTGGCCATCGCCTTCGGGTGGGGCTTCGCCGTGATGACGGCCGTGTACGTGTCCAACCCGCTCTCCGGGGCCCAGCTCAACCCGGCCGTGACGGTGGCCCTCGCCGTCAAGAGCGGCGACTGGACGAACGTTCCCACCTACATCGCGGGCCAGATGCTCGGCGCGATGATCGGCGCGACCCTGGTGTGGATCGCCTACTACGGCCAGTTCCACGCTCACCTGACCGACGAGGAAGTCCTCGGCGCTCCGGGCGCGCAGGCCGCTCCCGAGAAGGCGGTCGAGGCGCAGGAGCCGGCCGCCGGGCCCGTCCTCGGCATCTTCTCCACCGGTCCGGAGATCCGCAACGCTGCGCAGAACCTGGCCACGGAGATCATCGGCACCCTGGTGCTGATCCTGGCGGTCCTCACACAGGGCCTGAACGACAAGGGCAACGGCCTGGGCGTCCTGGGCGGTCTGATCACCGCGCTCGTGGTCGCGGCCGTCGGCCTGTCGCTCGGCGGCCCCACGGGCTACGCCATCAACCCGGCCCGTGACCTGGGCCCGCGCATCGTGCACGCGCTGCTGCCGCTGCCCAACAAGGGCGGCTCCGACTGGGGCTACGCCTGGATACCGGTGGTCGGCCCGCTGATCGGCGCCGCGCTCGGAGCGGGCCTCTACAACGTCGCGTTCGCCTGACGCGCGCCGCGACACGCCCGCCGTACTGACAGCCCGCACCGAACCACCACGGATCTCCAGGAGCACACAGTGACCGACGACGCCCGCACCGACGCCATCGCCTCGCACGGCCAGGGGCCGTTCATCGCCGCCATCGACCAGGGCACCACCTCCTCGCGCTGCATCGTCTTCGACCGGGACGGCCGCATCGTCTCCGTCGACCAGAAGGAGCACGAGCAGATCTTCCCCAAGCCGGGCTGGGTCGAACACGACGCCGCCGAGATCTGGACCAACGTCCAGGAGGTCGTCGCCGGCGCCGTCGACAAGGCCGGCATCACCCGCGACGACATCAAGGCCATCGGCATCACCAACCAGCGTGAGACCACCGTGCTGTGGGACCGCAGGACCGGTGAGCCGGTGCACCACGCCATCGTCTGGCAGGACACCCGCACCGACGCGCTGTGCCGGGATCTGGGGCGCAACGTCGGCCAGGACCGCTTCCGCCGCGAGACCGGCCTGCCGCTGGCGTCGTACTTCGCCGGTCCCAAGGCCCGCTGGCTGCTCGACAACGTCGAGGGCCTGCGCGAGCGCGCCGAGGCGGGCGACATCCTCTTCGGCACCATGGACACCTGGGTCATCTGGAACCTGACCGGCGGCGTCGACGGCGGCCGGCACGTCACCGACGTCACCAACGCCTCCCGCACCATGCTGATGAACCTGCACACCATGGCGTGGGACGAGCGGATCTGCGAGTCCATCGGCGTCCCGAAGGAGATCCTGCCCGAGATCCGCTCCTCCGCCGAGGTCTACGGCGAGATCACGGGCGGCCGGCTCGGCGAGCTGCTCGGCGGCATCCCGGTCGCCTCCGCGCTCGGCGACCAGCAGGCGGCCCTGTTCGGCCAGACCTGCTTCGCCGAGGGCGAGACCAAGTCGACGTACGGCACCGGCACCTTCATGGTGATGAACACCGGCGACAAGCTCATCAACTCCTACAGCGGGCTGCTGACCACCGTCGGCTACCAGATCGGCGACGACAAGCCGGTCTACGCGCTGGAGGGCTCGATCGCCGTCACCGGCTCCCTGGTGCAGTGGATGCGCGACCAGATGGGGCTGATCTCCACCGCCGCCGAGATCGAGACGCTGGCCCTGTCGGTGGAGGACAACGGCGGCGCCTACTTCGTGCCGGCCTTCTCCGGCCTGTTCGCCCCGTACTGGCGCTCCGACGCCCGCGGCGTGATCGCCGGCCTGACCCGGTACGTGACCAAGGCGCACCTCGCGCGCGCCGTCCTGGAGGCCACCGCCTGGCAGACGCGGGAGATCGCGGACGCCATGACCAAGGACTCCGGCGTCGAGCTGACGGCGCTCAAGGTCGACGGCGGCATGACCTCCAACAACCTGCTGATGCAGACGCTCTCGGACTTCCTGGACGCCCCCGTGGTGCGCCCGATGGTCGCCGAGACCACCTGCCTCGGCGCCGCCTACGCCGCCGGTCTCGCCGTCGGCTTCTGGGCTTCCACCGAGGACCTGCGGCAGAACTGGCGCCGGGCCGCCGAGTGGACCCCCCGCATGGACGCGGACGCCCGCGACCGTGAGTACAAGAGCTGGCTCAAGGCCGTCGAGCGGACCATGGGCTGGCTCGACGACGAGAGCTGACGGAAGACGAGAGCTGTCGCGGGCCGGCGAAGGCCCGCGAGAGCTGACGAGGAGTAGTTGAGCGCAATGACCAGTCAGTCCACCCTCCAGTCCGTGCCCGCCCTGGGCACGCACCCGGCCTCCGGCTCGCTCCCGAGCCGCGCCGAGACCCGGGAGCAGCTCTCCAGGGCGGCGTACGACCTCCTGGTGATCGGCGGCGGCATCCTGGGCATCTCCACCGCCTGGCACGCCGCGCAGTCCGGACTCAGGGTGGCCCTGGTCGACGCCGGCGACTTCGCCGGCGCCACCTCCTCCGCCTCCTCCAAGCTGCTCCACGGCGGGCTGCGCTATCTGCAGACCGGCGCGGTGAAGCTGGTGGCGGAGAACCACTTCGAGCGCCGTGCGGTCTCCCGCCAGGTGGCACCCCACCTGGCGAACCCGCTCACCTTCTACCTGCCCGTCTACAAGGGCGGGCCGCACGGCGCGGCGAAGCTCGGGGCGGGCGTGTTCGCCTACTCCGCGCTGTCCGCGTTCGGCGACGGCGTGGGCCACCTGCTCAGCCCGGCGAAGGCCGCGCAGGACGTGCCCGAGCTGCGCACCGAGAACCTCCGGGCGGTGGCCGTCTACGGCGACGACCAGATGAACGACGCGCGGATGGCGCTGATGACGGTCCGCGCGGCCGTCGAGGCGGGCGCGGCCGTCCTCAACCACGCCGAGGTCACCGGGCTGCGCTTCACCCGGGGCCGGGTCACCGGCGCCGAGGTGCGCGACCGCCTCTCCGGCGACGAGTTCGGCGTGGACGCCCGCCTGGTGCTCAACGCCACCGGGCCGTGGGTGGACCGCCTGCGCCGCATGGAGGACGCGCACGCGGCGCCGTCCATCCGGCTGTCCAAGGGCGCGCACCTGGTGCTCAAGCGCACCTCGCCCTGGCGGGCCGCGCTGGCCACCCCGATCGACAAGTACCGCATCACCTTCGCCCTCCCCTGGGAGGACATGCTGCTGCTGGGCACCACCGACGAGCCGTACGAGGGCGATCCGGGCGAGGTCGCGGTCGACGACAAGGACGTGGCGCAGATACTCGACGAGGCCGCGTTCTCGGTGCGCGACCAGCAGCTCGACCGGGATCTGATCACCTATGCGTTCGCCGGGCTGCGGGTGCTGCCGGGCGGTCCCGGCGACACCGCCAAGGCGAAGCGGGAGACGGTCGTCACCGAGGGCCGGGGCGGCATGCTGTCCGTCGCGGGCGGCAAGTGGACCACCTTCCGGCACATCGGCCGCACGGTGATGCGCAAGCTCCAGGAGCTGCCCGGACAGCCGTTGGGCGAGGACTTCGAGCCGATCGCGACGCTGCCGAAGAGGCTGCCGCTGCCGGGCATCGCCAATCCGCGCGCGGTCGCCCACCGGCTGCTGTCGGACCGTCCGGCGCCCGGCCCCCGGATGGCCGCCGACACCGCCAGGCACCTGGCGACGCACTACGGTTCGCTCGCCTTCGACATCGCGCGGCTGGCCAACGAGAACCCGGCGCTGGGCGAGCGGGTGCACGCGGACGCCCCGGAGATCTGGGCGCAGGTCGTCTGGGCCCGGGACCACGAGTGGGCCGAGACGACGGACGACGTGCTGCGCCGCCGCACGACGCTGACCATCCGCGGCCTGGCCACGGACGAGGTCCGCGCGGGCGTGCAGAAGCTGCTCGACGACCGGTAGACCGCCCCCGCCGTCCGGTGCGCCGCCGTGCCCGTCCGGGCCGCTCGATCTTGGGTGTTCGAGGGGTCCGGACGGGGCAGTGATGCGTTCACTCCCCCGTGCGAGGGGGCTGCTGGCGCCCCCGCCGCACGCCGTAAGGTTGGTGGGTCAAGCGAGAGCACGTCGGAAGGAGGCACTGGGTGATCGAGCTCGAGGGGGTTCCCGAGCTGATCGACCCGGTCATGGTGGCCGCGTTCGAGGGCTGGAACGACGCCGGCGACGCCGCCTCGACCGCGGTCGCGCATCTGGAGCGGGAGTGGAAGGGCGAGGTGTTCGCGGCGCTGGACGCCGAGGACTACTACGACTTCCAGGTGAACCGCCCCACGGTGTTCATGGACGGCGGCGTGCGCAAGATCACCTGGCCGACGACCAGACTGTCCGTCGTCCGGGTCGGCGGCGACAAGCCGCGTGACCTGGTGCTGGTCCGCGGGATCGAACCGTCCATGCGCTGGCGCTCGTTCTGCAACGAACTGCTCGGGTTCGCGCACGAGCTGGGCGTGGAACTGGTGGTCATCCTCGGCGCCCTGCTCGGCGACACCCCGCACACCCGTCCGGTCCCGATCAGCGGCACCACGTCGGACGCCGACCTGGCCCGCCGGATGGACGTGGAGGAGACCAAGTACGAGGGCCCGACGGGCATCGTGGGCGTCCTCCAGGAGGCGTGCGCGCACGCCGGAGTGCCGGCGGTGTCCCTGTGGGCGGCCGTCCCGCACTACGTCTCGCAGCCGCCCAACCCCAAGGCGACGCTGGCCCTGCTCAACCGCCTGGAAGACCTGCTCGACCTGCGTCTGCCGCTCGGCGAGCTGGCCGAGGACGCGCGCGCCTGGCAGGTGGGAGTGGACCAGCTCGCCTCCGAGGACAGCGAGGTCGCCGAGTACGTCCAGACGCTGGAGGAGGCCCGGGACACCGCCGAGCTGCCGGAGGCGTCGGGCGAGGCCATCGCCCGTGAGTTCGAGCGGTATCTGCGGCGCCGGGACGGCGGCCCGTCGTCCGGCGGGCACGCGACGGCGGACGGCGGCGAGGGCGGCTCGTTCCTGCGCGACGCCCCGGGCGGCCGTACGCGTCCGCCGAAGCCGCCGAGGCCGGAGAGGGACGCGGGGACGGACAAGGGACCGGACAAGGGGCCGGGCGCCGGACGGGACGCGGAGACCGACCCCGACGACGGGGACGGCTCGCAAGACTGATCCGCGTCCGCGCCGACGGGACTGGTCCGGGCGCGCCTCGACAGGACTCATCCGGGCGCGCCTCGACAAGGCTGGTCCGGACGCGCGTCGACAGGGCTGGTCCGGACGCGCGTCGACAGGACTCGTCCGGGCGCGCCTCGACAAGGCTGGTCCGGGCGCGCCTCGACAGGACGGATGCGGGTCCGCGCCGACGGGGCTGAGCCGGGTCCGCGCTCAGGGGCGGTGCGCCGCGTGGCGCACCGCCCCTCGCGCGTGGCGGGCCGGAACGCTCAGAGAGCGACGCCGAGCAGGGCGTCCACCGCCCGCGAGACCACGCCCGGGGCGCCGGTGTCCGCGCCGCCGCTCTCCTCCTGGAGCGTCGCCCAGCGGTCCACGGCGGTCAGGGCGGCCGGGGCGTCGAGATCGTCGGCCAGGGCCTCGCGGATTTCCTCCACCAGCGCGTCGGCGCCGGGTCCGTCGGGCCGGGAGACGGCGGAGCGCCAGCGGTCCAGGCGGGCGACGGCGCCCCGCAGCGCCTGGTCGGTCCACTCCCAGTCGGAGCGGTAGTGGTGGGCGAGCAGCGCCAGCCGGATGGCGGCGGGATCGACGCCGTCGTACCGCAGCCGGGAGACGAACACCAGGTTGCCCTTGGACTTGGACATCTTCTCGCCGTCCAGCGCGACCATGCCGGCGTGCACGTACGCCTTGGCCATGGGGAACTCGCCGGTGAGGACCTGGGCGTGCGAGGCGCCCATCTCGTGGTGCGGGAAGGCCAGGTCGGAGCCGCCGCCCTGGACGTCGAAGCCCATGCCGAGGTGGTCCAGCGCGATGGCCACGCACTCGATGTGCCAGCCGGGCCGGCCGCGGCCGAGGGAACCGCCGTCCCAGCTCGGCTCGCCGTCGCGGGCGGCCATCCACAGCATCGGGTCCAGCGGGTTCTTCTTGCCGGGGCGGTCCGGGTCGCCGCCGCGCTCGGCGGACAGCGCCCGCATCGCGGCCGCGTCCAGGCCCGCGACCGAGCCGAAGTCGGGGTCGGCCTCGACGGAGAAGTAGACGTCGCCGTCGAGTTCGTAGGCGGCGCCCGCGTCGCGCAGGCGCTCGACGAGCGGCACGATGCCGGGTATCGCCTCGACGGCGCCGATGTAGTGCCGGGGCGGCAGCATCCGCAGGGCGGTCATGTCCTCGCGGAAGAGGGCGGTCTCCTGCTCGGCGAGGCCCGCCCAGTCGACGCCGTCGCGCTGCGCGCGCTCCAGGAGGGGGTCGTCGACGTCCGTGACGTTCTGGACGTAGTGAACCTGCCGCTTGGTGTCGAGCCAGACGCGCTGTACGAGGTCGAAGGCGTTGTAGGTCGCCGCGTGACCTATGTGGGTCGCGTCGTACGGCGTGATGCCGCAGACGTAGAGGCGGGCGACGGGACCGGGGGTGAGGGTGACCAGGCCACCGGTCGCGGTGTCGTGGATCCTCAGGTCGCGACCCTGACCAGGCAGGGCGGGGACCTCGGAAGCGGGCCAGGCATGCATGTCATGAGCGTAACCGGACCGTGGTCCCCTCTACGAACCGGATCGGCCCCCGGTCGCCCCGGACCGGCCTCGCGGGCCGGTGGGCGCGGTGAGCCGGTGGGCGCCGCGAGCCGGTGGGCGCCGTGAGCCGGTGGGCGCCGTGAGCCGGTGGGCGCCGTGGGAGGCGTCCGGTGCGGGAGCGGCTACACCGGCGGCCAGGGGATCGCGGGCCAGTCGCCGGCCGGCGCCGGGTGGACGCCGGAGGCGAGGAGGCCGTCGACCCGCGCGCGGAGGGCCTGCTGCTCGGCCGGGGTGATCAGGTCGGCCAGCCGGGCGGCGAGGGCGCCGCCGTCGCGCAGGGCGTCCTGGAGCCCCTTGAGGACGCCGAGGCACTCCTGGGGCAGCGGCTCGCCCGCCCAGCCCCACAGCAGCGTGCGCAGCTTGTCGTCGGTGTGGAAGGCGACGCCGTGGTCGATGCCGTACAGCCGGCCGTCCGCGGTGGGCAGCAGGTGGCCGCCCTTGCGGTCGGCGTTGTTGATCACCGCGTCGAGCACGGCCAGCCGCCGCAGCCGCTCGTCGTCGGCGTGCACGAGCAGCGCGGTGCGGTCCTCGCCGACGTCCGCGAAGCCGATCGCCTTCCAGCCGGGTCCGGGTTCCTCGCCGTCCACGAGGGCGAGCAGCTCGGCCTCGGGGGCCGCGTCGATCCAGAGCTGCACCATGCCCTCGCCGTGGGGCCCGTCGCGCAGGACGGTGGGCGGCACCAGGCCCCAGCCGGTCGCCTCGGAGACCTCGTAGGCGGCTGCTTCGCGCGCGGCGAGCGTGCCGTCGGGGAAGTCCCACAGCGGGCGCTCCCCGGCGACCGGCTTGTAGACGCAGGACGCCTCGCGCCCGTCGTGGACGACGGTGCAGAACAGCGCCGCGTTGGAGGCGTCGCGGATCCGCCCACGCACGGTCAGCCCGCCGTGGGCCAGCAGGTCGGCGTCGGCCGGGTGGGACGTCATGCCCCTCGCCGGTATCCGTTCTGACGCGGGCATACGTGTCCTTCCGGGTCGAGCGGGAGGCTGCACAGCGGGCACGGCGGCCGGCCCGCGCTGACGACGTCGAGGGCGCGTTTGGCGAAGGCTCTCGCCTGGACGCCGGTGAGCCGGACCCGCAGCATCGGCGGCCCGTTCTCCTCGTCCTGGAGCAGCAGCTCCTCCGCCTCGGCCAGGTCCTCCTCGGACTCGGCGTCGAGTTCCACCAGGGCCTGCGCCTCGACGATCATGCGCTGCTCGTCGCCGTCCCAGGCGAGCGCCATGGTGCCGACGCGGAACTCCTCCTCGATGGGGGTGTCCAGCGGACCGGTGTCGGCGATCTCGGTGGGCGCCACGGCGGGCACGGACGCGTTGCCCCCGCTGCGCCGCACGACCTCGTCGAGCAGTTCTTCCATGCGTTCGGCGAGCGCGGCGACCTGGGTCTTCTCCAGGGCCACGCTGGTCACCCGGGCGCCGGCGACGGCCTGGAGGAAGAACGTACGGCGTCCGGGCAGCCCGACCGTGCCGGCCACGAAGCGGTCCGGGGGGTCGTAGAGGAACACCTGACGGGACACGTCCTGTCTCCATCTCCATGGAATCGGGAAATCGGGTATCGGAAATCGGGTATCGGCTGCCGGCGACCCGGCCGTCGCGCGTCGGGATCGCGTACCGGGACGACGTCGGGACGCGACGTCGGCGGGAGCGGGAGTCGGCGGCGACCGCTTCACCCTACTGCGGCCGACGATCACGGTGCGCCCGCGTCGCCCCCGACCGGTGCGTCGCCGCCCGCCGGCTCCTCGCGCGGCGCCAGCGAGGCGAAGTCGCCGGTGTCGCCCAGGCGCACGAGGAAGGGCCGCAGCCGGGTGTAGCGGATCGCGGTGACGGAGCACGGTTCGACCGAGATCCGCTGGAAGAGGTCCAGGTGGAGCCCGAGCGCGTCGGCCACCAGGGACTTGATGACGTCGCCGTGGGAGCACATCAGGTACACCGCGTCCGGGCCGTGGTCGCGCTCCACGCGCGCGTTCCACTCGCGGACCGCCTCGGCGGCGCGGGTCTGCATGGCGCGCATCGACTCGCCGCCGGGGAACGTGGCCGCCGAGGGGTGCGCCTGCACCACCTCCATCAGCGGCTCGTCCGTGAGTTCGGAGAGCTTGCGGCCGGACCAGTCGCCGTAGTGGCACTCCCCGATCCGGTCGTCGGTGTGGGCGCCCAGCCCGGGACGGGCGTCGAGGAGGGGTTGTACCGTCTCCTGGCAACGCTGGAGCGGGCTGCTGACGACCTCGGCGATCGGCAGCCCGTCGAGCCGGCCGGGCAGCGCGGCGGCCTGCGCGGCGCCGCGTTCGTCGAGACGGACTCCGGGGGTCCAGCCGGCGAGCAGTCCCGCGGTGTTGGCGGTGGAGCGTCCGTGCCTGACAAGGATCAGCGTGGGCATGCGGCCAGGGTAGGCGTATGCACGGCCGCGGCGTCGGCCGGGCGGAAGGAGAGAGGCAGCACCTGTGATCGTGGACTGTGGCATCTATCGCGACGGGCGGCGCGAGCCGGGCCCGGAGGACTTCTCCGACGCCCTGGCCAAGGCGCGCGCCTCCCAGGGTTTCGTGTGGCTGGGCATGCACGAGCCGAGCGAGAAGGAGTTCGACCGGGTCAGCGAGGAGTTCGCCCTGCACCCGCTGGCCGTGGAGGACGCCCTGAAGGCGCACCAGCGGCCGAAGCTGGAGGTCTACGACGACTCGCTGTTCCTGGTCCTGAAGCCGGTGATGTACGAGCCGCGCAGCGACGCCGTCTCCACCGGCGAGCTGATGATCTTCCTGGGCGACTCGTTCGTGGTGACCGTGCGGCACGGCGAGGGCGACGCGCTGACCGACCTGCGGCACCGCCTGGAGCAGGATCCGGAGACGCTGCGCAAGGGCCCCACCGCGGTGATGTACGCCATCGCCGACATGGTCGTCGACCACTATCTGGACGTGGCGGTCGAACTCCAGACGGACCTGGAGGAGCTGGAGGGCGAGGTGTTCTCGCCCGAGCGGGGCGGTTCGCGGCACACCGCGTCGCGGATCTACAACTTCAAGCGCCAGATCACCGAGTTCCGGCGGGCGACGGGCCCGCTGGCGCCGCCGATGTCCCGGCTCAGCGGCACCGGGCAGAGCGCCTTCGCGACGGCGGTGCCCTTCGTGGACGACGCGGCGCGGCCCTTCTTCCGGGACGTCAGCGACCACCTCACGCGGGTCAACGAGTCCGTGGAGAGCCTGGACCGCCTGGTCTCGGACATCCTGTCGGCGCACCTCGCGCAGACCAGCGTGCAGCAGAACGACGACATGCGGAAGATCTCCGCGTGGGCGGCCATGGCGGCCATCCCCACGATGATCGCGGGCATCTACGGCATGAACTTCCAGCACATGCCCGAGTTGCACTGGGTGTGGTCGTATCCGACGGTGATCGCGGTGATGGCCGTGCTGGAGGTGCTGCTGTACCGGCTGTTCAAACGGCGGGGCTGGCTGTAGCGGAGGAGGGTGCGGCGGCGGAGGGGCCCGTAACCGGGCGGCCCCCTCGGGCGTTGTTCTCCGTGACGGCCGTGGCGGGGAAGATCCCCCGAGCCCCCACCACGGCCGCGAGAACCTCACGGGCGCGACGCGCCGCCCCATGCGGCCTCTGGCACGTGTCTTGATGCCGTGGCCGGGAAGGCGAGCCGGTCACAACCTCTCCGGTCACGGCGCTGGCGCGTGGGCGCGTTCCGTGTCGGGTCAGGCCAGCCCGGCGCGCTCCAGGGCCTCGGTGCCGGCGCGCAGCGAGGCGAGCCGCTCCTCCAGGGTGAGGCCGGCCGGAGCGAGGGTGAGCGTGGTGACCCCGGCCGCGGCGTACTGCTTCATCCGGTCGGCGATCCGCTCGACGGAGCCGAGCAGCGTGGTCTGGTCGATGAGCCGGTGCGGCACGGCGTCGGCGGCGCCTTGCTTGTCGCCGGCCAGGTACTTGTCCTGGATCTCGGCGGCTTCCTTCTCGTAGCCCATGCGCTGGGCGAGCTGGTTGTAGAAGTTCTGCTTGCGGCTGCCCATGCCGCCGACGTACAGCGCGGTGTAGGGGCGGAAGGCGTCGGCGAGGCGGGGGACGTCCTGGTCGTCGCCGACGGCCAGCGGCAGGGTCGGGCAGACGTCGAACCCGTCCATGGTCAGCCCCGCCTTCTCCCGCCCGGCCCGCAGGTGCCCGACCGCCGTCTCCTCCAGGTGGTCGGCGGAGGGGAAGATCAGCAGCGCGCCGTCCGCGATCTCGCCCGTCTGCTCCAGGTTCTTCGGGCCGATGGCGGCGATGTAGAGGGGGATCTGCTCGCGCTGCGGGTGCACGGTCAGCTTGATCGGCTTGCCGGGGCCGCCGGGCAGCGGCAGCGTCCAGTGCGCTCCCTCGTAGCTCAGGCGCTCGCGGGACAGGGCCTTGCGGACGATCTCGACGTATTCGCGGGTGCGGGCCAGCGGCTTGTCGAACCTGACGCCGTACCACCCCTCGGAGACCTGCGGGCCCGAGACGCCGATGCCGAGCCGGAACCGGCCCCCGGAGAGCGAGTCGAGGGTGGCGGCCGTCATCGCCGTCATCGCGGGCTGCCGGGCGGGGATCTGGAAGATGGCCGAGCCGACGTCGATGCGCTCGGTCTGCGCGGCGACCCAGGAGAGCACGGTCGCCGCGTCCGAGCCGTACGCCTCGGCCGCCCAGCACACGGCGTAGCCGAGCCGGTCCGCCTCCTGCGCGACGGCCAGATTGTCCGCGTCCATTCCGGCACCCCAGTAGCCGAGGTTGATGCCGAGTCGCATGCCGATCCCCTTACCGATGAGTAACGTGCCTGTGACGGGAACCCTAGCGCGGGGGCGGGGGGCGCGGCAGGCTGCGACGGGTGTGACGGCCGCCGTTTCCCCGGGCGTCCGAGCTGTCCGACGCGGGGGCCGGGGCCCGTTGGCTGGGGGCTGGGGGCTGAGGGCCAACGGGGTGGTCCGCGGTCCTCGGAGCCGGGGACGACGGGCGGCGGGCGGCGGCCGGCTGGCGGCGTCCGCGACGCGCCGAGCGGGCGATTGTGTGGGCGCGGGTTCCGAGGCCGGCGGCCGGGGGTCCGACGGTGGTGAACGGGGATCGGTGGGCCTCGGCGGGGTTATCCACAGGTCGCCCACGAGCCATCCCTGGCCAGTAATCTCGGCGTTCATGGAGCAGAGGCATCTCGGCCGCACGGGCCTGCGCGTGTCCCGCATCGGCCTCGGCACCCTCACCTGGGGCCGGGACGTCGACGAGCACGACGCCGCGGACATGCTGAAGGCGTTCTGGGAGGCGGGCGGCACCCTCGTCGACACGGCCGACGTGTACGGCGACGGCGAGGCCGAGTACCTGCTCGGACGCCTGATGGAGGGCCTGGTGCCCCGGCGCGACCTGGTGATCTCGACCAAGGCGGGCAGCGTTCCCGACCCGGACCGGCGGTTCGACGGGTCCCGCGGCCATCTGCTGGCGGCCCTGGACGCCTCGCTCGACCGGCTCGGCACGGACCACGTCGACGTGTGGCACGTGCACGCCTACGACCACTCGACCCCCCTGGAGGAGACTCTTCAGGCCCTCGACCTGGCCGTGAACAGCGGCCGGGCGCGCTACGCCGGGGTCTCCAATTTCTGCGGCTGGCAGCTCGCCAAGGCCGCGACCTGGCAGTTGGCGGCCCCGGGCCTGCGGACCCGGCTGGCGAGCACCCAGATGGAGTACTCGCTGCTGCAACGGGGAGTGGAGCGCGAGGTGCTTCCGGCCGCGCTCGACCTGGGCGTCGGCATGCTGCCCTCCTCGCCGCTCGGCCGGGGTGTGCTGACCGGCAAGTACCGGGGCGCCACGCCGCCGGACTCGCGGGGCGCGTCGGAGCATCTGGCGCCGTTCGTCGAGCCGTACCTCGACGACACCGCCGGCCGCATCGTCGACGCCGTGACGACGGCGGCGGACGGCCTGGCGGTCACCCCGCTCCAGGTCGCCCTCGCGTGGGTCCGGGACCGGCCCGGCGTGACCGCCCCGATCGTCGGCGCGCGCACCGCGCCGCAGCTCGCGGCGGCGTTGTCAGTGGAGGCGCTTAGTCTTCCTGACGAGATCTGCCGGGCTCTCGACGACGTGTCGGCGCCCGTGCACCGCTATCCCGATCACGACTGGAGCACGCTGTGAGCACGGAGCCGGACACCACGGAGAACGCGGAGCCGGGGGCCCCGGACATCCGGGCGGAGGACACGACGTCGGGAGAGGGCGGGGGCCGCGCGGAGGGCGCTGCGGCGGCAGCGGCAGCAGCGGCGGGGGGCGCCTCGCCCGCGGAGGGTGGCACGTCCGCGGGGGGCGGCACGTCCGCGGGGGGCGGCGCATCTGGGGAGGGCGGTATGCCTAGGGACGGTGGCAGGTCTGGGGACGGTGGCGCGTCTGCGGAAGTTAAAGAACCGGCGCGGGGCGCCGACCCGGCGGAGCACTCGTCGGCCGGGGATGAGGATGCAGACGAGGACAAGTCGGGAGCGGTGACGGGGAGCGGTCGTTCGGCCGGTGGTGGGGAGGCGGAAGCCGGAGAGCCCGCCGCCGGCGGAGAGGCGGATGCCGGAGAGCCTGCCGCTGACGGAGAAGCAGCAGCCGGGGAGCCCGCCGCCGAGGGGGACGATGCCTCGGGTAAGCGGTCCGAGGCGGAGGCCGAGTTGGCCGCGCAGCGGCTGGAGCGGGAGCGGATCGACCGGCGGAAGGCGGAGAAGAAGGGCCCGATCGAGGCCGGGGGCAAGCTCAGCGGCACGGCGGCCGATCTGCTCGCGGCGGTGCGGGCCGTGGAGGGCGGCGCGAAGCCTGCGGCCAGCGCCTTCGCCGCGGCCGAGGAAGAGCCCGCCCGGCGCAGGCCCGCGCCCGAGCCCGCGCGCCGACCCGGTCCCGTGTCCGCCGAGGCCGCCGCCGCACCCGCCGGTCCCGCGCCGCAGACCGTCCAGGCCGTGGGCCGGGTGCTGGGCGAGGGCGGCGCTCCGGAGGCGCTGGCGTTCCCGGCCGCGGCGGCGCTCGGCGAGGGCGCGGAGGAGCGGCTGCGGTCCGACCCCTGGCAGTTGCTGCACGTCCCCGGCGTCCGGCCGGAGCAGGCCGACGGCTTCGCGCGCGCCCTGCTCGGCGCGGAGTGCGGCCCTGACGACGAGCGGCGCGGCCGGGCCTTCACCGTCTGGCTGCTGGAGCAGGCCGCCTTGGCCGGTCATACGGCGCTGGACGCCCCGGCCCTCACCGCCGCGCTGGAGCAGCGAGGGGTGCCCGACCCCGACGCGGCGCTCCAAGGCGCACTGGCAGAGGGCGACGCCCTGGTGTTCCAGGACGCCTTGGAGGCGCCCGGAGGCGGCGCCCCCGCAGCCCGCGGCGGCGCCGAACACCGTGGGCGCGACGAGCCCGGCGCGGACACGCAGGACGACGCGGCGGGAGCGGACGGCGACGAGGCGGACGCGCAGCGCCCGGTGCGGCTCCTCGTCGGCCTGGAGCGGTACGCGCTCGCCGAGGAGAGCCTGGCCGACGGGCTCGGCCGCCTGATCAACTCCGCGCCCGAGCAGGGCGGTCCGGCCGAGGCATGGGAGCGTGCCGCCGCCTCCGCCCGGGGTTCGGCGGCCGAGCTGATCCGCGCGGTCGCCGCTCACGGCCTGGTGCTGCACACGGGCGGCGAGGCGTCCCGCGTCGACCCGGCGCGGCTGCTGCACGAGGCGCGCGGGCTCGGGCTGCGCGCCTGGGCCGCCGCGCACTCCACCCTCGGCCGGGACGGCTTCGCCGAGCTGCTGTCGCGGCGGGAGTCTGACGCCTCCCGTGAGCCGGCCTCCCCGGATGCCGCCGCGGCGGCGCCTCCCGTCGCCACGGTCGCCGGGCTGCTGTCCGGCGCCGAGGGGCCGGGCCGGGACGCCGACGGTGCGTTGGAGGCAGACCTGCTCATCGTGCTCGACGCTCCCCAACTGGACGTGGAGACGGCGGCCCTGCTCGTGGAGGCGCTGGCGGACGGGGCGCGTCTGGTGCTGACCGGAGATCCCGGTGTGCTGTGGTCCGTGGGCCCCGGGCGGGTCTTCGCGGACCTGCTGGCGGCTCGGGTCTGTCCGCACGTCGCCTCCCGGGTCCCGGACCCGGGCCCGCTCGGCGAGTTGGTCTCCGGCATCGGGATCGGTGAGCTGAACCAGGTGGAGGCGCCGGGCAAGGAGGTCGTGATCGTCCCGGTGCGGGACGCCGGGGACGCGGTGCACCGGACCGTGCAGCTCGTCGCCGACTCCGTGCCCCGGGCGATCGGCGTCCCGGCCGACCAGACCGTGGTGATCACCCCGGGACACGGCGGTGCGGCGGGCACGCGCGCGCTCAACACGGCATTGAAGGAACGCCTCAATCCCGGCCCCGGGCGGTTCGGCGGCTTCGACCCGGGCGACCGGGTCGTCTACTCCCCCACTGCGGGGCGCGCACTGCCCAGTGAAGTGGTGAAGGCCGACGCCGACGGGCTGCACCTGTCGTGCGCGGGCGTTCCCGTGGTCGTTCCCCGGGAGCGGGTGGAGGCGTGCGTGCGGCACGGCTGGGCGCTGACCGCGCACCAGGCGGTGGGCGGCCGGTGGCCCGCCGCGGTCGTGGTGCTTCCCGGTGACGCCGCGCAGGCGCTGAGCCGGCCGTGGGTCTACACGGCGTTCGGCCGGGCGAGCCGTCATCTGTCCGTGGTGCAGGGCGTGGAGCAAGCGCTGCCGCGCGCGGTGGCCGAGGTGTCCGCCCGACCCCGTACGACCCGCCTCCCGGCCCTGCTCACCACGCAGGCCCGGGACACCCGGGACCAGACGGCGGCACACGACTGAACCGGCACGGGGCTGCCGCCGCCCTGTGCCAGGCGGTCGGCGGCAGGGGGCGGCCGAGACGGTGTCTGGCGGCCGGGCGGCACTCGGCGGCGGCCAGGGCGGTGCCTGACGGGCGGGGCGGCACTCAGCGGCCGGGGCGGTGCCTGACGAACGCGGCGACACCCGGCGGCCGGGGCGGCATCCGGCGGCCCGGGGCGGTGGCTGACGAACGCGGCGGTGCCTGACGGCCAGGGCGGTGCCTGACAGGCGGGGCGGCACTCAGCGGCCAGGGCGGTGCCTGACGAACGCGGCGGCACCCGGCGGTCGGGGCGGCATCCGGCGGCCCGGGGCGGTGGCTGACGAACGCGGCGGTGCCTGGCGAAAGGGAGGGGCCGGACGACCTGGGCGGTCCTGCGCTGCCGGGGCAGCGCGAGGGCGCCCGTCGCCGCCATGTGTTTCCCGGACGTGGGAGGGCAGTGGAGCGGAGGCGGTCGTCTGCCGCCTCCGCTCCACCGCCCTCGCTGTGAACCGGCCCGAGTTGTGGACTCGCCCGCGCTGCGGACCCGGCTTCGCTACCGGTCCCTGACGTTCAGGGGCTCCGCGTCGTCGTCCTCGTCGAGGTCGCTGTCCGCCGCGCCGTGATCGCCGTGATCACCGTGATCGCGGCCGTCCTCATCGTCCTCGCCGTCCTCATCGTCTTCCTCGTCGAAGACGGCGCTGACGTCGAAGCGGCAGACCACCGCCTCCGGGTCGACGTGGTCGAAGGGCGACTCGAGCCACTCGCCGGGGTCCGCCGGCTCTTCCGAGGCCGTGACCCAGAGCGTGGAGTCGCCCTCCTCCAGCCCGAACTCCTTGTGCCGGGAGGCGATCTCGTCCGGTTCGAACTCGCCGAACAGGACGCCGAGCGCCCCGTGCATCGTCCCGGAGACGCCCTCGCCGAGGCCCGCACCGGCCTCGGCGTCCGCGGCCTCCACCCGGCGGGCCTGCGCCAGCAGGCGCTGCGGCTCGGCCACGGCGTAGTCGCGGCGGATCAGCACGCTGATCGCGTGGGGCTCCTCGGGGCCCGTGTAGGGCGGCAGCGAGTCGTCGCCGGGGATCTCGAAGGGAGTGACCTCGTCGTAACGGTCGTAAAGCAGCTCGTCGTACGTTTCTGCGGCCGCGGCCAACTGGTTGAACGCCTCGTAGACGGCCGGGTCCTCCTCCCCCGACCTGCGTTCGACCGCGGCCAGATGGCGGTCGAGCGCGGTCTTGACCGCCTCGGCGGCGGCGCGTACCTCGGCAGCGGTGGGCTGCGCAGCATCAGACATAGTGCAGACGCTATCCGTACCGGGGCCCAGCCCGCACAATAGATGCGATGCCGGAATACGAATTTGTCGACGTGTTCGTACCGCGCGGGGTGTCCCGCAAGGAGACGACGCGCTTGCTGACGGACCACGCCGAGTACGGACACTGGGAGTTGCACCGCCTCAGCCTGATGCGCGATGGCAGCCGCAGAGTGCGTTTGCGCCGGCGGATCATCCGCCAGGTGCGCGCCACGTGGTGAGCTGAGGCGGACGGATCGAACCCAGCGGGCCCCGCACGTGCGGGGCCCGCTGTGTCATGCGCACGTCGCCGCTCACGCTGTGGGCGTCGCGCGCCGGTGAACCTCTCCGGTCACAGCACTAGACCGAGGCGCGCGCCTTGCGGAACAGCACGGCGCCCGCCAGCAGCGCGCCCGCGCCCACCGGGAGGGCGAGGCCCAGCGGCACGTCGCTGCCGGTGTGGGCGAGCTGCGACCCGCTGCCGGGCGCGGTCACGTTCTGCGTCTGCGGCTGGCTGGCCTGCACCACAGCGGCGGGCGTCTTGCCGCCGGTGGCGGCCGGCGTGGTGGGCGTTCCGGGATGGCCGTGGGTCCCGGGGGTTCCCGGAGTCCCAGGGGTGCCCGGAGTCCCAGGCGTGCCCGGAGTCCCAGGCGTGCCCGGAGTCCCAGGGGTACCGGGAGTGCCCGGAGTCCCAGGGGTGCCCGGAGTCCCGGGAGTACCAGGAGTGCCCGGCGTCCCAGGGGTGCCCGGAGTGCCGGGGGTACCGGGGGTGCCCGGCGTCCCAGGCGTGCCCGGAATCCCGGGGGTGCCCGGAGTGCCCGGGGTCCCGGGCGTGCCCGGAGTCCCGGGCGTGCCCGGGGTCCCAGGGGTGCCCGGGGTCCCAGGGGTGCCCGGGGTCCCGGGGGTGCCGCCCGTGTTGCTGCACGTGTTGCCCACCGCCGGGTTGAGCAGCCCCACGACGTTGACGCTGTTGCCGCACACGTTCACCGGCACGTCCACCGGCGCCTGCACCGTGTTGCCCGAGCCGACGCCGGGCGAACCGCTGGTGCGTCCGACGGCGTGCGAGCCGCCGCCCGAGCCGCCGCCCTGATTGGCGCACCGGTTCCCCACCGCCGGGTTGAGCAGCCCGACGACGTTGACGGTGTTGCCGCAGACGTTCACCGGGACGTGCACCGGCACCTGCACTGTGTTGCCGGACAGCACGCCCGGCGAACCGGACGCCGTCCCGGCCGCTCCCGCGTCGGCGTGGGCGGCGCCGCCCGCCGCGGCGAGCACGCCGGTGGCGGCCGCCATGGTCAACAGGCCCTTGCGGGTGAGTTCTCGCATATCGCTGACTTCCTGCCTTCGACATTTACGAACCTTCTGGACCGCGCGCGCGAAATAAGGGCGGACATCACGCCGTCGCGCCGCGCGCGAACCCCGTCGGCCCGGAGCGCGTGACGCGCGCTCCGGGGGCTGACGGGCTCAGACCCCCCACGGAGTCGATGGAGTCGGCCCCTTACGGGGCGCGGTGCGCGGCGTCAGCCGTTGACGCAGCTATTGCCGAAGGCGGGGTTCAGCAGACCGATCACCGAGATGGTGTTGCCGCAGACGTTCACCGGCACGTGCACGGGGACCTGGACGACGTTGCCGGACGCGACGCCCGGGGACTGCACCGCAGCGCCCTGAGCACCGGAGTCGGCGGCGGCCAGGCCCGCGCCCGCGAGGACGAGCCCACCGGTGGCGACAGCGGTGGCGACGACCTTCTTGATCATTATTCCTCCTAGATGACAACGCGATCTCATGGTGCCGATCGCATCACCTGTAACGAGGAGGGAGTAATGGGGCTACGAGCTGATCGTCACATTCACTCGTCCCGGTTATGTCCGCACGCCCGCTCGAATTCCGGCGTCCACTGCTGGGCGGTCTGCCCGGCGGGCGCGTTCAGGAGGCGTCGATGAACCGGTCGAGCACGCGGACGCCGAATCGGAGCCCGTCCACCGGCACCCGCTCGTCCACGCCGTGGAACATGCCCGCGAAGTCCAGCTCCGGGGGCAGCTTCAGCGGCGCGAAGCCGAAGCCGCGGATGCCGAGGTCGTCGAAGGACTTGGCGTCGGTGCCGCCGGAGAGCATGTAGGGGATCGCCTTGGCGGCCGGGTCCTCGGCCACCAGGGCGGACTGCATCGCCGCCACCAGCTCCCCGTCGAAGGACGTCTCGACGGCCTTGTCGGCGTGCACGTCCTCGCGCTTCACGTGCGGCCCGAGGAGGCGGTCGAGGTCGGCGAGGAACTCCTCCTCGAACCCGGGCAGGAAGCGGCCGTCCACGTGCGCCGTGGCCTCGCCCGGGATGACGTTGACCTTGTAGCCGGCGCCCAACTGGGTGGGGTTGGCGGTGTTGCTCAGGGTCGCGCCGATGAGCTTGGCGATGCCGCCGAGCTTGGCGAGCGTCCCCTGCATGTCCTCGGGGTCGAGCTTCGTGCCGAGCGCGTCGCCGAGTTCGTCGAGGAAGGCCCGGGTGGTCGCGGTCACCCGCACCGGGAAGGTGTGCCGTCCGAGCCGGGCGACGGCCTCCGACAGCTCGGTGATGGCGTTGTCCCGGTGGATCATCGAACCGTGCCCGGCGGTGCCGGCCACGGTCAGCTTCATCCAGTGCATGCCCTTCTCGGCCGTCTGGATCAGGTAGAGCCGCCGCTCCTCGCTGACCGTGAAGGAGAAGCCGCCGACCTCGCTGATCGCCTCGGTGACGCCCTCGAACAGCTCGGGGTGGCGGTCGACGAGGTGACGGGCGCCGTACGTGCCGCCCGCCTCCTCGTCGGCGAGAAAGGCCAGCACGATGTCCCGCGGCGGCCTGCGCCCGCTGCGCAGCCGGTCGCGGACGACCGCCAGCGTCATCGCGTCCATGTCCTTCATGTCGACCGCGCCGCGGCCCCACACGCAGCCGTCCGCGATCTCGCCGGAGAAGGGGTGGTGGGTCCAGTCGTCGGCCTGGGCCGGTACGACGTCGGTGTGGCCGTGGATCAGCAGGGCGGGCCGGGACGGGTCCTCGCCCGCGATCCGGGCCACGGTCGAGGCGCGCCCCGGGTGCGACTCGAAGATCTGCGGCTCCAGCCCCACCTCGGCGAGCTTCTCGGCGACGTACTCGGCCGCCTTGCGCTCGCCCGGTCCCGAGTGGTCGCCGTAGTTGCTGGTGTCGATCCGGATCAGGTCGCGGCAGAGGTCCACGACCTCGTCCTCGCCGGTGACGCCCCTGGTCGTGTCCGTCTCGCTCACGCTGCTTCCTCCCGCTGTGCGCTGGTGGTCCACCCGTGTGCCGGTGGTCCCCTCATCCTCTCCCCTGCCCCCGTTCCGCCCCAAGGCGGCCGTGATCGGCCAGTCCGGAAAGCCTGGTAATGTTTCCTCCGTCGCCGCGTGAGAGACCTCGCACGACACACACCCTGTCCGGGTGGCGGAATGGCAGACGCGCTAGCTTGAGGTGCTAGTGCCCTTTATCGGGCGTGGGGGTTCAAGTCCCCCCTCGGACACCAGCTAAGACCCCAGTCGACCTGGGGTCTTTCTGTTCATCCGGCTGCGACGTGCCTAACGGTCCCGACAATCCCCAGGTCAGACCAGGGCTGACAGGCCGAGTCGGCCAGCACCGGAGGCGGCGAGCTTCCGTCTTGGCGGTGAACCGGAGCGGCTGCGCGTCGGGCCGCTTGCCGTCACCGCGCGCCCAGGCGTCGTCTGGAACGCCTTGGAAACGTCGTCAGCGGACTCATGGGACTCATGGGCTGATGCTCGGGCTGGGGCGTCACACGTGCGCCGCTGCCATGTGGTCGGTGAACCAGTCACGGGCCAGGGCGGTCACCGTTTCCAGTGCGCCGGGTTCCTCGAAGAGGTGGGTGGCGCCCGGGACGACCGCCAGGCGGCTTTCGCAGGTCAGTCTGGACTGGGCGCGGCGGTTGAGGTCCAGGACCGTGCCGTCGGCGCCGCCGACGATGAGCAGGGTGGGGGCCGTCACGGCGGTCAGGGCGGCTTCGGCGAGGTCCGGGCGGCCGCCGCGGGAGACGACGGCGGCGATGTCGGCGTGCGGTTCGGCGGCCGCTCGCAGGGCGGCCGCGGCGCCGGTGCTGGCGCCGAAGTAGCCGACGGGCAGCCCTTCGGCGGCGCGCTGGCCGCGCAGCCAGCGGGTGGCGGCGGTGAGCCGGGCGGCCAGCAGCGCGGTGTCGAACACGTTGTCCCGGTCCGCCGCCTCCTCCTCGGTGAGCAGGTCGAACAGCAGGGTGGCGAGCCCGGCGCGGTGCAGGCCGGCGGCGACGAACTGGTTGCGCGGGCTGTGGCGCCCGCTGCCGCTGCCGTGGGCGAAGAGCACGACGCCGGACGCGTTCTCGGGCACGGACAGCCGTCCGCCGAGTCGCAGGGCGCCGACCGCGACCTCCGCCTCGCGATCCTCCGCACCGCGAGCGTACGAGCGGCCGCGCTCGACGCGGGCCCCGTGCTCGGCGCGGGTTCCGTGCTCGACGCGGGCCCCGTGCTCGGCGCGGGTTCCGTGCTCGACGCGTGCCCCGTGGTCAGGGCGGCGGACCCCGTGTTCAGCGCGTGCCCCGTGGTCAGCGTGGACACCGTGGTCGGCGCGGGCCCCGTGGTCTTCGCTAGCGTCGTGGTCGGCGCTTGCACTCTGCTCGGCGCGGGCGCCGTAGTCGTCGCGGGCGCCGTGGTCCTCGCTCGCACCCCGGTCATCGCGGGCGCCCCGGTCCTCGTCGGCGCCGATGGGCGTGGGCCGCAGGAAGGCGACCGCGTCCTCGTCGTCGAGTTGGGCGAAGTCGGCGTAGAACTGGCCGACCGCGAGGAATCCGGCGGGAGTGGCCAGGGCGATCAGTTCGTCTGCCTCGCCCGCGAGGCGGCGCGTCCAGTCCGGCGGTGCGACGGGCACCGCGAGGACGGTCCGCGCGGCGCCCCTGGCCCGGACCGTGCGGCAGGCGGCGCGCGCCGTCGAGCCGGTGGCCACCCCGTCGTCGACCAGGACGACCGTGCGGCCCGCGACGCCGACCGGCGGACGGCCGCTCCGGTAGCGCCGTGCCCGCCTGCGCAGCTCCCTGCGCTCGCGTTCCTCGACGCGCGCCAGCACGTCCGCGGTCACGCCCGACTGCCTGAGGACGCCCTCGTCGACGACGCGCACGCCGTCCTCTCCGATGGCCCCCATGCCCAGCTCCGGCTGCGCGGGCACCCCGAGTTTGCGTACCAGGCACAGATCGAGCGGCGCGCCGAGCGCCGCCGCCACGCCCGCGGCGACGGGCAGTCCGCCGCGGGGCAGACCGAGAACGACGACGTCCTCTCCGGCGAGGTGCGCCAAGCGGGCCCCGAGCCGTCGGCCCGCTTCCTCACGGTCCGCGAAGAGCACCGTGCCGCTCCCTCACTCCGCGGGCGTCCACAGCGGAGCGGGCGGCACGGCCTCTGGGGCGCCCATCTCCTCGATGCCGCCCGCGGCGGCCCGCAGCAGGTCGCGGCCCAGTGCGACCAGAGCGCGTCCGGCGGCGAGCTCGTCGCCGATCTCGGGCGCCGCCGCGTCGTAGGGGTTGCGGCGGGCCTCCGCGCAGGTCTCCAGGACGTTGTCGCCGGTGTCCAGGATGATCCGTGCGGTGGTGTCCGGGTCGCGCTCGGACAGATATAGGTTCAGCCGCCATTCCTTGACGGCGGGAGGCCGGCCGTCGACGGGTCGCGTCATCTCCGTCTCTCCTCTGCTCGGGTGCGGGCACCCGTGTCGTCTGCCCCTTCCACTGTGCCTCGTACGGAGGCGAGCCGCCGCCTCGTGCGGGAGCGAGCCGTGCGGGCGCCGGGGCGGGGGCTCGGGGCCGGTCCCAGGCAGGCAGAATGCGGGACATGACCACGCCTTCCCCGTCCTGTCCCTGCGGGCTGCCCGAGCCGTACGAGGCGTGCTGCGGCCGCTGTCACCGCGGCGCCGCCGCGCCGACCGCCGAGGCGCTGATGCGGTCGCGGTACGCGGCCTTCGTCCGGCGGGACGCGGCATACCTGCTGCGCACCTGGCATCCGCGGACCCGGCCGGGCCGGCTGGACCTGGACCCGGGGACGCGCTGGACGGGCCTGGAGATCCTGGGCGCGTCGGGCGGCTCCGCCTTCCACAGCGCGGGGACGGTGACCTTCCGGGCGTCCTGGCGGGGCGGCTCGCTGCACGAGCGCAGCCGGTTCGAACGAGTCGACGGGGCGTGGGCGTACGTGGACGGGGACTTCCTGGAGTAGGACGGCGCTTTCCCGATACGTCCACGCGCCGTGACGTGCGCTTTCCGGCGCGCCTCGCGCCGCAGCGGGCGCTATCCCGACACGCCTCGCGCCGCAGCGGACGCTTCCCCGGTACGTCCTCGCGCCCCGGCGGGCGCGCCCCCGTCACGGCGCGAGGACGTCGAGTTCCTGGAGCGCGCCGACGGTGATCTCGCGGGTCAGCAGCTCGGCCCGTTCGGCGTCGCCCTGGCGGACCGCCTCGGCGACCTGGACGTGGAGGGTGACGGCGGCCGGGTCGGGGTCCTCGAACATGACCTGGTGCTGGGTGCGGCCGGTCAGGACCTCGGCGACGACGTCCCCGAGGCGGGCGAACATCTCGTTGCCGGAGGCGTTGAGGATCACGCGGTGGAAGGCCACGTCATGCAGGAGGTACTGCTCCAGTCGGTGGCCGCGCGAGTTGGCCACCATGCCGAGCGCGCACTCGGTCAGCTCGGCGCACTGCGCGGGAGTGGCGTGCCGGGCGGCCAGCGCGGCGGCGGCGGGTTCGACGGCCGAGCGCAGCACGGTCAGCGAGCGGAGCTGGCGCGGGCGGTCGGCGCCGGCCAGCCGCCAGCGGATGACCTGGGGATCGTAGACGTTCCACTGCGCCGGGGGCAGGACCGTCACGCCGACCCGGCGGCGCGAGGCCACCAGGTGCATCGACTCCAGCACGCGGACCGCCTCGCGCATCACGGAGCGCGACACGTCGAAGCTCTGCGCCAGCTCGTCGGTGCGCAGGACGCTGCCCGTCGAGTACTCGCCCGCGGTGATCGCGGGGCCCAGGGCGTCCAGGACGCGGCCGTGCAGCCCCCGGCCCGGTGTGCTCATGCACTCAGCGTACGGGGTGGATCACACGTCAAAAAGTCAGACTTATATGTCACAGACTATTGAATTCGTCGTACCTAATGGGTTTCAGTGTGGCGGACGCCGGAGGTCGGCGTCGCAGTCGAGGACGACAGCGAAGACAGCGAGGCAGCGATGCGCACCCCTCCGGTCGTCGTGGTGATGGGCGTCGCCGGCACGGGCAAGACCACGGTCGGTCCCCTGCTCGCGGGCCGGCTCGGCGTCCCGTACGCCGAGGGCGACGACTTCCACCCGCGGGCCAACGTCGCCAAGATGTCGGCCGGCGTTCCGCTCGACGACGACGACCGGTGGCCGTGGCTGGACGCCATCGGCGGCTGGGCGCACGGGCGCGCGGGGCTCGGCGGGGTGGTGAGCGGCTCGGCGCTGAAGCGGTCGTACCGCGATCGGCTCCGGGCGGCGGCGCCCGGGATCGTCTTCGTGCACCTGACGGGCGACCGCGGGCTCATCGAGGACCGGATGACGCGGCGTCAGGGCCACTTCATGCCGACGGCGCTGCTGGACTCCCAGTTCGCGACGCTTCAGCCGCTCGAAGAGGACGAACGCGGCGTCGCGGTGGACGTCTCCGGCTCGCCCGAGGAGATCGCCGCGCGAGCCGCGGCGGCGCTCGACGGGCTCGACGGCGCCCCGCGGGCCGCCCCGGCGGCGCCGACCGCGCGGTAACACGCCGCAGCGTCAAAGCCGTTGGCCGCTGCGGCGCCCTCGCGCATCTCTCCTCCCCCTTCCCGTCGTCTCTCCCTACCCACAAGGGAACCCCCGTGACCAGACTCAGCGTCGAGATGCTGGCAGCGGACGCGCCCCCGCCGATCACCTCGGCCGGACACGCTCAGCTCGGCATCGCCGTCCTGGCGGGCATCGCCGTCATCGTCCTGCTCATCACGAAGTTCAAACTGCACGCCTTCCTGTCGCTGACCATCGGCTCGCTGGTGCTCGGCGCGGTCGCCGGGGCGCCGCTGGACAAGGCCATCGCCAGCTTCACCACCGGGCTGGGCACGACGGTCGCGAGCGTGGGCGTGCTGATCGCCCTCGGCGCAATCCTGGGCCGGCTGCTCGCCGACTCCGGGGGCGCCGACCAGATCGTCGACACGATCCTGGCCAAGGCCGGTGGCCGGGCGATGCCGTGGGCGATGGTGCTGATCGCCTCCCTGGTCGGTCTGCCGCTGTTCTTCGAGGTCGGCATCGTGCTGCTGATCCCGGTGGTGCTGATGGTCGCCCGGCGCGGCAACTACTCGCTGATGCGCATCGGCGTCCCGGCGCTGGCCGGTCTGTCCGTGATGCACGGGCTGATCCCGCCGCACCCCGGACCGCTGGTGGCGATCGACGCGGTCAAGGCCAACCTGGGCGTGACGCTGGCGCTGGGCATCGTGGTCGCCGTCCCGACGGTGATCGTCGCCGGTCCGCTGTTCTCGAAGGTCGCGGCCCGCTGGGCGGACGTGCCGGTCCCCGACCGGATGCTCCCGCAGCGCGCCTCCGACGAGCTGGAGCGCCGTCCGGGCTTCGGCGCGACGCTGGCCACCGTGCTGCTGCCGGTGGCGCTGATGCTGGCCAAAGCGCTGGTGGACATCGTCGTCGACGATCCGGCCGCCCTCGTCCAGCGCGTCTTCGACGTCGTCGGCTCCCCGCTGATCGCGCTGCTCGCGGCGGTGCTGGTCGGCATGGTCACGCTGGGCCGGGCCGCCGGGTTCAGCAGGGAGCGGATCACCTCCACCGCGGAGAAGGGCCTGGCGCCCATCGCGGGCATCCTGCTGATCGTCGGCGCGGGCGGCGGCTTCAAGCAGACGCTGATCGACTGCGGTGTAGGCCAGATGGTCCTGGACGTGTCCAAGGACTGGTCCATACCGGCGCTGCTGCTGGCCTGGCTGATCGCGGTGGTGATCCGGCTCGCGACCGGTTCGGCGACCGTGGCGACCGTCTCGGCGGCCGGTCTCGTCGCCCCGCTGGCCGCCGACATGTCGACGGCGCACACCGCCCTGCTGGTGCTGGCCGTCGGGGCCGGCTCGCTCTTCTTCAGCCATGTCAACGACGCCGGGTTCTGGCTGGTGAAGGAGTACTTCGGGCTGAGCGTCGGACAGACCGTCAAGACGTGGTCGCTGATGGAGACGATCATCTCGGTGGTGGCGGGCGCCCTGATCCTGCTGCTGTCCCTGGTCGTCTAGTGCCGCTGTCCCTGATCCTGCAGTTCCCCTTACGTCTGGTTATGTCTTGTTAAGTCTGGTTACGTCTGGTCGTCGCCCCGTGGTCCGCCCGCCGCGTCCGCGTGCGGGCGGGCGGCGGGTGTCGGCGCCTCGGGCCGAGGGCGCCACAGCGGGTGTTCGCTGTCCGCCCAGACGCGGGAGACGAAGCCGGTGCGCATGCCGCGGCGGGCCTCGGGGTCGTTGTAGGCCATGCCGATATGGCCGGCCAGGACGATCCCGACGGTCAGAGCGAGCCAGTCGTGGACGAAGGTGGCGCTGATGCGCCACCTCAGCGGCGCCAGGTGGGTGAACCACATCAGCAGGCCCGTGCCGAGCATGACCAGCGCCGCCCCGGCGATCCAGGAGGCCCAGACCTTCTGACCGGCGTTGAACTTGCCCGCCGGCCGCACGGCGCGCCGCCGGTCGCGGCGCAGGGCGGCGCGCAGCCACAGCTTGTCGTGCGGGCCGAAGCGGTCCAGCAGGCGCAGGTCGGCGCGGAACGCCCGGGACGCCAGGCCGAGCAGGAACGGCGCGGGCAGCGCGAGGCCGGCGTACTCGTGGACGCGGACGACCAGGTCACGGCGGCCTACGAGCACGGCGAGCTGCGGGATGTAGAGGCAGGCCGCGGTGACCACGCACACGCCCATCAGCGCGGCGGTGCCGCGGTGCACCCACCGTTCGCCCGGGGTGAAGCGGCGGACCTCGCCGTCCGGGGCCTGGGCGTCAGGTCGTGGGGTCATCGCCGCGTCCGTTCGATCGGCCGACCCAGGCGTCGACGTCGTAGCCCCGGTCCTCCCAGTAGCCGGGCCGCACCTCGTCGGTGACGGTGATGCCGGAGAGCCATTTGGCGGACTTGTAGAAGTACATCGGGGCGACGTAGAGGCGGACCGGGCCGCCGTGGTCGTGGCCGATGTCCTTGTCCTGCATGCGCAGGGCCACCATGACGTCGGGGCGCCGGGCCTGTTCGAGGGTGAGGCTCTCGGTGTACGCGCCGTCGAAGCAGGTGAAGCGCAGCGCCTTCGCGGACCCGCGGACCCCGGCCGCGTCCAGCAGCCGGGACAGCCGCACGCCCTCGAACGGGGTATGGGGCACCCGCCAGCCGGTGACGCACTGGACGTCGCGGACCATGCGGTTCTGGGGCAGCGCGTGGAGGTCGGCGAGCGTGTAGGTCGTCGGGCGGTCGACCAGGCCGTCGACGGTCAGACGGTAGTCGGCCGCGCTCCGGTGCGGTACGGAGGCGGTCACCGAGTAGTAGCGGAAGCCGCCGCCGTTGGGGAGCAGCCCGGTCAGGCCGGTGGGATCGGCGCCGGAGACGGCCCCGAGGATGCCGTCCAGGCCGCGTTGCAGGACGGGCGCGGCGGCCAGACCGAGGGCGCCCAGGCCCAGGGTGCCGAGGAAGAGCCGGCGCCCGAGGGGGCGGCCCTGCTCCTCGGGGGACTCGGGATCCGCGTCGGATGGTTCGGGGTTCACGGTCCCCATTCGAGCACTCGTGCCCACCCCGAGACCAGGGCTGACGGGCGCCCGTCCGCGGTTCGTCATCTTTTCTCCGTCTTCCCCGGTTCCCCAGGCCCCCCTGGCTGCCCCTTCACGTGGACTCCCCAGGGACCGCCCGCCTGCTCGCCGGTCCGCCCGTCGTCCTCCGAGACGCGGGCCGTCCCTCGCCCCGTATGGCGTACTGCACGGCGCGGTGGCGACGGCCGTCCCGTCCGCGCGGTGCGGCCGTTCCCTCCCGTGACGCGCGGGGCGCCGCGGCCCGGCCCGGGGCCCGCGTCCGGGCGTCCCCGCCAGCGGGCGGTGCGCCGGGACGCTACAGTCGGTCATTACGCACCCCGTGGCCCGACCGGATGATCGAGGTACGCAGCGTGTCGGTTCTGGTTCTGACTCTCGCCGTGAGCGCCGCCTGCTGCGTGGGCCTCGGATTCGTGCTCCAGCAGAACGCCGCGCAACGGGCCCCGCTCAGCGACTTCCTCTCCCCCCGGCTGCTGCTGGACCTCATGAGAGTGCCCCGCTGGCTCGGGGGCCTCGGGCTGATGGTGGTGGGCATGGCGCTGGGCGCGGTCGCCCTGAGCCGCGGCGAGATCTCGCTGGTGGAACCGCTGCTGGCGACGAACCTGCTGTTCGCCCTGGCCCTGTCCCGGCGGCAGACCCGGCAGCCGCTGGGCCGGCAGGGCTGGCTGGGGCTCGCGCTACTGGCGGGCGGCGTGACGGCGTTCATCCTGGGCGGCCAGCCGCGCGCGGGCGCCGCCGTCACCGATCCGCTGCGGCACTGGCTGATCATCGGGACGATGGTGGGCGCGGCCCTGCTGCTGACCGCCTGCGCCAAGCGCTCCCGGCTGAGCTGGGGTCCGGTGTTGCTCGCGGTCGCCGCGGGGCTGCTGTACGGCGTGCAGGACGCGCTGACCCGGGTGAGCGGGCAGCGGTTCACCGAGGGCGGCTGGCTGGAACTGCTCACCGGCTGGCAGCCGTACGGGCTGCTGATCATCGGCTTCACCGGCCTGATCCTGGTGCAGAGCGCCTTCGAGACGGCGCCGCTGCGCATGTCCCTGCCCGCGCTGACCGCAGCCGAGCCGCTGGCCGGGATCGCCTGCGGAGTCGGCTTCCTCGGGGACCGGCTGCGCACCGACGTCGGCGCGCTGACCTGGGAGGCGGCCGGGCTCGCGGCGATCGTGGCGGGCATCGTCCTGCTCGGCCTGCACCCGGCCATGCCCTACGGCACGACGGCCCCCGCCGAGGAACGCGACCTCCAGCCCGGCTGACGGCCGGTCGGCGCCCCGGCCGTGGGCGCGGACTGCTTGGATGGACGGCATGGACGGCATGGACGGCACGCGCGCTGAAGACGAGATCCTCGACGTCGTCGACGCCCACGACCGGGTCGTCGGCCGGTACCCGCGCGGCGAGGTGTACGACCGGGGGCTGCGGCACCGCTGCGTCTTCGTCCAGGCCCGGGACGCCGAGAACCGGCTCTTCGTGCACCGGCGCACCGCGACCAAACTGGTCTTCCCCTCGCTGCACGACATGTTCGTCGGCGGGGTGGTCGGCGCGGGCGAGAGCTACGACGACGCGGCGCTGCGCGAGGCCGAGGAGGAACTCGGGGTGAGCGGGCTGCCCCGCCCGGAGTACCTCTTCAAGTTCCTCTACGACGACGGCGCCGGCCGTAGCTGGTGGTCGTCGGTGTACCGGGTGCGCTGCGAGCTGCCGGTGCGGCCGCAGGCGGAGGAGGTCGCCTGGCACGCCTTCCTCCCCGAGGAGGAGGTACGGCGCCGGCTGGCCGACTGGGAGTGGGTGCCGGACGGCCTGGCGGCCTACGAACGGCTCAGGGCGCACCGGCCGGCGGGCTGAGGCGGCCGCCGCCCGGCGCCGCGCGTGGGTAGGGTCCCTGATGTGATCGACTTCGTGCGCAATGTCCGTCTGTGGTTCGCCCCCGAGGCGGTCAGGAGGGAGGGCCGCACGCCGGACTACCGCTTCTCGCTGGCCAACGAGCGCACCTTCCTGGCCTGGCTGCGCACCGCCCTCGCGCTGATCGGCGGCGGGTTCGCGGTGGACCAGTTCCTGCCGGATCTGCACCGGAGCTGGCGGGTGGGGCTCGCGCTCGCGCTGCTCGTCGTGGGCGTGCTGTGCGCGCTGCGCGCGGTCGACCACTGGGTGCGGTGCGAGCGGGCGATGCGCCGTGGCGAGGATCTGCCGGCGTCGCAGTTCCCGGCCGTGCTGGGGCTGGTCGTCGGGGTGGTCGCCGTGGCGATGGTCGTGGTGGTCGTCGGCGGGTGGGCGGGGTGAGCGCGCGGGCCCCGGCGGGCGGCGACGGGCGGACGGCTCGGGACCCCGGGTTGCAGCCGGAGCGGACGCGGCTGGCGTGGCGACGCACCACGCTGTCCAGCACGGTGGCCGCCGTGCTGGCCGTACGGGCGACGCTGTACGGCGGCGCGTCCCCGTCCCAGTGGGCGGTCTGCGCCCTGTGCGGCGCCCTGTGGGCGGCCTTCCTGCTGGTCGCCCAGTTCCGCGTTCGGGCCCTTGCCCAGACGCCCGCTCCCCCGGCGCTCTCCCCGCGACTGGCCGCGGCGGCGGCCCTGTCCACAGTGGCATTGGCCGCCTGCGCGGCGGCCCTGATCGGGTAGCCCGGGTCTGGGCGATACGACCGCGCGCACGACCGCGTCCGCGGAGGCGGTGGGTGCTCGCCGGACCGTGCGTCAAGGCGCAGGGCGCCCATGACCGCGCCGGCCGCCGGGGCGGTCGGACGGCCGCGACGGCGGGCCGGAACGCGAGCCATGTGACCGGGCGCGGCCCGGCACCGGCACCGGCCACCCCGGGCCGGAACGCGAGCCATGTGACCGGGCGCGGCCCGGCACCGGCCACCGGCACCGGTCCCGCCTACAGCCGTCCGTCGCCGCTCGGCCCGACGGGCCCCGGGATCCATGGGGCCTCCAGATCCTCAAGGGTCTCGGGCCCTGGGGTCCCAAAGGTCTCGGGCCCCACAGGCCCCTGAGTCCCGGGGGTGTGGGGGCCTCGGGGCCTTCGCGCCTCGGGGATCTCGGGGCCTCGGGGCCTCGGGGCCTCGGGGCCTCGGGGCCTCGGGGCCTCGGGGCCTCGGGGATCTTGGGGCCTTGGGGCCTTGGGGCCTTGGGGCCCCTGGGGTCTTGGCACCCACGGCGCCTCGGGGGCCTCGGGGCCTTCGCGCCTCGGGGATCTCGGGGCCTTCGCACCCACGGCGCCTCGGCGCCCCCGCCGTCTCCGGGTCCCGCCGTATCCGAGTCCCCGCCGGACCTCCGGCCCCTACCGCGCCGCCGATTCCTCCTCGTCCCAGTCCACCGTCACCACGATCTTGCCGCGGGTGCGTCCCTTCTGGCTGAGCTGGTGCGCCTGAGCCGTCTCCTCCAGCGGGAACGTGCGCTCCACGTGCACGGACACCACGCCCTGCTCGGCCAGTTCGGACAGCCGGGTCAGATCCTCGGCGTCGGGCGTGACGAAGCAGTACCGGCCGCCGTAGTCGACGACCCCGGGGTCCGCGATGGAGGCCAGGCGGCCTTCCGGCGCGAGCAGGTCCGCGCAGGTCCTGGCCGTCTCGCCGCCCATCATGTCGAACACGGCGTCCACCCCGTCGGGGGCCAGGGCGCGCACCCGTTCGGCGAGCCCGTCGCCGTAGGAGACCGGTTCGCCGCCGAGTGCGCGCACGTAGTCGTGGTTGCGTTCGCTCGCGGCGCCGATGACGCGGGCGCCGAGGTGCGCGGCGATCTGGACGGCGAAGGTGCCGACGCCGCCCGCGGCGGCCTGCACGAGGACCGTCTCGCCGCGCCGGACGCCGAGCGCCTTGACCAGCACCTGGTAGGCGGTGAGGCCGGCCAGCGGCAGTCCGGCCGCTTCCTCGAAGCTGAGGTTGCGCGGCTTGCGGGCCAGCGTGCGCAGCGGGGCGGCGACGTACTGGGCGAACGTCCCCCGGGAGAGGAAGTCCTCGCGCACGTAGCCGATGACCTCGTCGCCGACGTCGTACTCGGTGACGGCCGGGCCCGGCCGCACCACCACCCCGGAGACGTCCCAGCCCGGGATCACCGGGAAGACCGGTTCCAGGATGCCGTCCAGATATCCCTCGCGGCACTTCCAGTCGACCGGGTTGACGGCGACGGCTCGGACCTTGATCAGTACCGAGTCGGGGCCGACCTTCGGGTCGGGGACCTCTCCGTGCTCCAGGACCTCGGGACTGCCGTAACGGCTGTAGCTGATGGCCTTCATGGCACCGACCCTCACGGGTGGACGGCGTGCGCGCAACCCCGCGTCGCGCGGCGGGGTTCAGGGGCGCAGCGCGCGCAGCAGCAGGTCGGCCAGGTGGTCGGCGACCTCCTGCGGGGTGAGCGGGCCGTGCGGGCGGTACCAGGTGGACAGGTGGTGCACGGAGCCGAAGTGGTAGTCGACCACCAGGTCGGCCGGGGTCCGCTTGGAGAAGACGCCCTGTTCCTGGCCTTCCTCGATCAGCGCGCGGAAGCGTTCGTGGTAGCGGCGGCGCTCGGCGCGCACCTGCTTGTGCTTCTCCGTGCTGAGGTGGTGCATCGACCGGAAGAAGATCATCGCGTCGTCGAGGTTGTCGATCGTGGTGACGACGACGTCGGCGGCGGCGTCCCGCACCCGCTTCTCCACGGGCTCGTCGGCGCCCGCGAAGGCGTCCAGCCGCTCCTGCTGGACGCGCAGCACGCGCGCGTACACCTCGTGCAGCAGGTCGTCCTTGGAGCCGAAGTAGTGGTAGAGCGCCCCCTTGGTGACGCCGGCCGCCTCGACGATCTCCTGCACCGAGGTGCGGTCGTAGCCCTGATCGGCGAAGAGCCGGGTGGCGGCGGCCAGGAGCCGCTGCGGCACGGGGGTCCCGGTCGGGTCCGTCGTCCTGGGCACTGCCGCCACCTGCCTTTCCTCGCGTCCCGCCGCAACGGCGGGACGCTACCGATTGTCCTGCGCGCCGTCCTGTGCGCGGGAGCGCAGTTCCCGCCGGAGGATCTTCCCACTCGCGGTCTTCGGCAGGTCGGGCAGGATCTCGACCTGCCGCGGGTACTTGTACGCGGCCAGCCGCTCCGCGCAGTGGGCGGCGAGTTCCGCCGGGTCCGCGTCGGCGCCGGGCCGCAGGCTGACGTACGCCTTGACGGTCTCCCCACGGTAGCCGTCGGGCGCTCCGACCACGGCGGCCTCGCGCACCGCCGGATGCGTGTGCAGCACGTCCTCGACCTCGCGCGGCCACACCTTGAAGCCGGACGCGTTGATCATGTCCTTCTTGCGGTCGACGACGTACAGCCAGCCCTGCTCGTCCATGAAGCCGATGTCGCCGGTGCGCAGTTCGCCGCCGGGGAAGGTCTCGGCGGTGGCGTCGGGGCGCCGCCAGTAGCCGGGCACGACCTGGGGGCCGCGCACGACGATCTCGCCCTGCTCGCCGAAGGGCGCTTCGCGTCCGGCCTCGTCGACGATCCGCACCACGGTGTCGGGTCCGGGCAGGCCGACCGCGAGGGTGCCGGAGGCGGGGTCGACGGGGGCCTCCCGGCCGGGCGGCACGGAGGCGCAGGGGGCGGTGCACTCGGTGAGGCCGTAGCCGTTGCGCAGGTACGGTCCGAAGCCGGCCCGGAACCTCTCCACCAGGGCGGGCGGCAGGGGCGCGCCGCCGGAGGAGATCACCTGGAAGGAGGAGAAGTGGTCCGGGGCAGCGTCGGGGTGGGCGGCCAGCGCCATGAAGGCGGTGGCCGGGCCGACGGTGTAGTGCGGGCGGTGCTCGGCGAACGCGTCGAGGACGGCGCCGGGCTCGAAGCGGTAGGCGAGCACCAGCGTGCCGGCGCTGTTCAGGCAGGCGCCGAACTGGCAGACCATGCCGGTGATGTGGAACAGCGGCGCCAGCGCGAAGTACACCGGCGCCTCGGGCAGGCCGAGGCCGGTGCGCTGCCGTTCGGCGTTGTACATGATGTTGCCGTGGGTGTTGGTCGCGCCTTTGGGGGCGCCGCTGGTGCCCGAGGTGTAGCTGATCAGGGCGATGTCGTCCGGGGCCGGGTCGCGGTCCCGCGGCGGCGGCCAGCCGGCGCGGGCGACGGCCGCCAGGTCCTCGGCGTCCGCCGCCTGGGGCAGCCGCTCGAAGGCGAGGACCCGCGGGTCGTTCCTGGTCTGGAAGTCCCGCTCGCACGCGGTGAGCACGACGCGCACCGGCGAGGCGGCGGCGGTCTGCCGCAGGTAGGACTCCCAGGCGCGGTCGGTGCAGATCAGCGCGGCGGCCTCGGCGTCGGCCAGCACGTGGGCGACCTCGGCGGACTTGTACATGGGGTTGACCGGGACGACGGTCGCGCCCGCCTTCCAGGCGCCGAGCACGGCGAGCGCGAAGTGCGGGGAGTTCTGGAGGACGACGGCGACGCGGTCGCCGCGGCGCAGGCCGCGCGCGGCGAGGAGGCCGGCGACGGAGTCGCTGAGCGCGTCGGCCTCGCGGTAGCTGAGGCGGCCGTCGAAGTAGGCGAGGAAGGTGCGGTCGGGGTTCTCGGCCGCCGCCCGGCGCAGGGCGTGCACCAGGGAGTCGGCGGGGGCGACGGGGGCGCGCTGGCGGTCGTCGAGCAGGGCCAGCCAGGGTTTGGCCGCGTAGCGGGAGGCGGGGGCGGCGGTCACCGGGTCGCCTCCCACTTCTGCTGGAGGTGGTTCATGCCGGTCAGCCAGCGGTCCGGAGCAGCGGCGCGGGCCTGGAAGAAGTCCGCGACCTCGGGGTGCGGCAGGATCAGGAAGCGGTCCTCCGCCATGCCCTGGAACAGGGCGTCGGCCACCTCCTCCGGTTCGATGGCGGTGGGCTGGAGGACGAGGTCGCCCGCACTGCCGGTGGCGGCCAGCATGTCGGTGCGCACGCCCTGCGGGCAGACGGCGTGGACGGTGATCCCGCGGTGCCGGTAGGTCAGGGACAGCCATTCGGCGAAGGCGTAGGCGGCGTGCTTGGTGACGCTGTAGGGGGCGGCGCCGATCATGGTGAGCAGTCCGGCGGCGGAGACGGTGGCGACGAAGCGGCCGGCGCCGCGCTCCAGCCAGTCGGGGAGCAGCGCCTCGGCGGCGCGGACGTGCGCCATGACGTTGACGTCCCAGGCGCGGGCCCAGACCTCTTCCCCGGCCGCCTCGGAGCCGCCGGAGGCGACGCCCGCGTTGGCGCAGTAGACGTCGATCGCGCCGTCGAGCGCGTCGCGGGCCTCGGCGACGATCGCGGCGGCGTCGCCCGGCAGCGCGATGCCGCCGATCTCGTCCGCCACCTCCCGCGCCCGCGCGGCGTCCAGGTCGTTGACCACGACGCGGGCGCCGTGGGCGGCGAACCGGCGGGCCAGCGCCGCGCCGATCCCGCCTCCGGCGCCGGTGACGACCACTTTCGCACCCTGCACGGCTTCCACGATCGGTCTCCTTCGGCACGACGCGACTGGCTCTGCCGCGCCACACTAACCGGTCGGTATGTCGAGTGGAAGGGCTGTTTCCGCGGGCGCCGGGCACGCCGACCGGTCCGGCTCGTTCCGCCTGGCCCCTGTGCGCGCTAGCGTGCGTGCCCCTGCCACGTGTCTCGGTCACGGAGGTCGCCGCATGAAGCTGTCCCGACGGAGTCTGCTGGGCGGCTCGGCCGCCGCCGTGGTCTCGGGGGTCCCCGCCGCGCGGGCGGGCGGCCGGCCCGGGGACCCCCGAGACCACGGCGGCCGGGAGCTGCGCACCGGCTTCGAGCGCCTGGCCGCGGACGGCTACCGGGCGCTCGGCGGCCAGCGGGTCGGCGTCGTCACCAATCCGACCGGCGTCACCCGGGACGTGCGCCATGTCGTCGACGTCCTGCACGCCGACCGCCGGGTGAACCTGGTCGCCGTCTTCGGCCCGGAGCACGGCTTCCGCGGCACCGCGCAGGCGGGCGGCGCCGAGGGCCGCTACGACGACCCGGCGACGGGGCTGCCCGTGTACGACACGTACCTCAAGAGCGGGCAGCCGCTGGCCGACGTCTTCACCGCCTCCGGCGTGGACACGGTGGTCTTCGACGTCCAGGACGCGGGCGCCCGCTTCTACACCTATATCTGGACGCTGTACGACTGCATGGAGGCCGCCGCGCTGGCCGGCAAGCGGTTCGTGGTGCTGGACCGGCCCAATCCGGTGTCCGGGCGGCAGGCGCTGGGGCCGGTGCTGCACCGGGAGTTCGCCTCGTTCGTCGGACGGCAGCCGATCGCGCAGGCGCACGGCATGACGGTCGCCGAGCTGGCGCTGCTGTTCAACGGGGAGTTCCTGACCGCCCCGGCGGAGCTGGAGACCGTCCTCATGACCGGGTGGCGGCGCTCGCGCTTCTACGACGCCTCCGGGCTGCCCTGGGTGCCGCCGAGCCCGAACATGCCCACCCCGGACACGGCCCTGGTCTACTCCGGCACATGCCTGTTCGAGGGCACCAATGTGTCGGAGGGCCGGGGCACCACGCGGCCCTTCGAACTGCTGGGCGCGCCGGGCGTGGACGGTGGCTGGGCCGCCGCCGCGAACGCGCTCGGCCTGCCGGGGGTGCGCTTCAGGGAGGCGTACTTCGCGCCGACGTTCTCCAAGTTCCAGGGCGCCACGGTCGGCGGGGTGCAGGTCCACGTCTGCGACCGGGACGCCTTCGACCCGGTGCGCACCGGGATCGCGCTGCTGGTGACCGCCAAACGGGTGTGGAGCGGCTTCGCCTGGCGCCCGGACGACTGGATCGACAAGCTCACCGGGTCGGCGCGGGTGCGCACGATGATCGACGCCGGGGCGGACGCCGACGAGGTCGCGGCGAGCTGGCAGGAGGAGCTGGCCGCGTTCCGCGGGCTGCGCGAGCGCTACCTCCGCTACCGCTGAGCCGCCCCGGCCGCGGGCGGCGCCCCGCTGATGATGAGCCGTGACGTATGGCCAAGTCCCCCCGGCGGCGCGACGATGCAGAGCACAGCGCACCGCTTCGGGGGACGAAGGGACCGGCCATGGCGGATCCGGGGATGAGCGTGGCTCCCTACTGGGAGCTGACCTTCGACGCGGACGGCGACGCGGACCCCGCCGAGCGGGACCGGCTGCTCGCGCAGGCCGCCGAGCGGGGCGTGCGCGACCTGATCGTCCTCGCCCACGGCTGGAACGAGGACCGCCCGGACGCGGCCCGCCTGTTCAGCCGCTTCTTCGCCCCCGTCCCCGGCCTCGCGCCGGCCGCGCGGATCGGGTATGCGGGCGTGATGTGGCCCTCGATGCGGTTCGCCGACGAGCCGATCCCGGACTTCCCGCACGCCGCGGCCGGTCCGGCGGCGCGGCTCGCCCTCGACGACGTCACGCGGCACGCGCTCCTGGAGGCGTTCCCGGGGCGGGCCATGGTGGTCGACCGGCTCGGGCGGATGCTGGAGCAGCGTCCGCGCGAGGACGCCGGGCTCGCGGAGTTCGGGCGGCTGGTGCGCCTGCTGGTCGAGGCGCCGCCGCCGGGGCCGCAGGCGCACTTCGCGGCGGACACCGAAGCGGAGGGGGTGCCGCAGGACGAGCCGGGGATGTTCTCGCGGCCCGCCGCGCAGGTCTGCGCCGAGTTCGCGCAGGCCGCCGCGCGGCTGGAGGCGGAGGACCGCGAGCCGTTCTCGCCGCCCGATCCCTGGGACGGCGCGAAGGAGCTGCTGCGGCAGGCGACGTACTACGCGATGAAGCGGCGGGCGGGCACGGTCGGCGAGCGCGGGCTCGGACCGGCGGTGGGGCGGCTCGCGGAGGCCGTGCCGGGGCTGCGGGTCCATCTGGCCGGGCACAGCTTCGGCGGCCGGCTGGTGTCGTTCGCGCTGCGCGGACTGCCCGCCGGGGTACGGGCGGTGAAGTCCGTGACGCTGCTGCAAGCGGCCTTCTCGCACTACGCGTTCGCCGCCCGGCTGCCGAAGGACCCGCGCGCCGGAGGGGTGCTCCAGGGCCAGGAGCACCGCGTCGACGGCCCGTTGGTGTGCTGCCACTCCCGCCACGACTCCGCCCTGGGCACGTTCTACCCGCTGGCCTCCCGCATGGCGGACGACGACCGGTCCGCGCTGGGCGTGGACGTCGGGGCCCTGCTGGGATCCCGGTGGGGCGCCCTGGGCCACGACGGGGTGCAGGCGGTGCCCGGCACCCGGGCGTGCGACCTCGCCGCCGCGCTGAGCGGGGCGCTGCCCGCGTCCGGGTGCGTCAACGTCGACGTGTCGGAGGTGGTCCGGCGCGGCGGGCCGCCGAGCGGCGCGCACAACGACATCCTGCACCCGGAACTGGCCCGGCTGGTGCTCGCGGCGGGCCGCATCCGTTGACGCGGCCCGCCGCCGCCCGGATCACCGGGCGCGCGGTGCTGCCGGTGTGCGGTGCCGCCGGCGCGCAGTGCTTCTGGTGCACGGCGCTGCCGGTGCGCGGTACTACCGGTGCGCGGCGTACTCGACCACCTGCTGGTAGGTGGGCCGGTTCTGCCAGCCGATCCGGCCGTGCTTGATCCCGCCCAGGGGGCGCTGGACGATCGAGTCGGCGCACCACTGGTCGCCCGCCGCGCACTGGTCGTCGCCGGGGTAGACCTGGGCCGGGGTCAGCGCGGCCGCCTGCTTCAGGGCGCCGAGCAGGACGTCACGGCAGGCGGTGAGGCTGCCGCCGCCGCAGTACGGGTGCGCCAGCGGTCCCTTCACCGGCTCGCCGAGCACCGCCCGGACGTCCTTGTCGACATAGCTCCACCAGCCGTACTGGAAGGAGCTGCCGGCGTGCGCGCCGGTGGGGCCGTGCCCGGCCGACGGCGCCTCGTCGATCGGCAGGTCGGCGCCGAAGGCCGCGTACAGGCCGCTGCCGAGGCCCGGTTCGAACTCGGCCTTCACCAGCAGCGGCCACCAGGCGTCCAGGATCCGGACGGCGTCGGCGTCGGCGTACGTCTTGGATCCGGGCGAGGTCTCGGTGCGCCGGGCGCCCGCGGCCAGCCAGGCCCGCAGCGTGGAGACGGCAGCGGCGGCGGACGGATCGTCGACCCGCGCGGTGTCGATCACCTTCAGCAGCTCGGGCAGCACGTCCTCGGCGCGCAGGTCGGTCAGGGCCGCTTCCGCCATCGCCTTGGTCAGCGCGGCGCGGGTCACCCCGCCGGCCGCGACCAGCTTCTTCACCCGGTCGTCCAGCAGGTTCCCGCGGTGCACCGACCCGTCGCCCCAGGGCGCGGCCGTGTAGTCCTGGGCCTGCTTGTTGTTCCAGGAGACGTAGTAGTCCTGGTCGACGGAGTTGGGGTGGGCGGAGGGCGGGGTGTAGTCGGCGGTGTTGGCAGCCGGGTCCCAGTTCCGCCATTCGTAGGCGGGCCGCGCCCACACCGGGAACTCGGCGTCCACGCCGTCCGCCCGCACCGGGTTGTCGCCGCTGTTGTAGTAGGCGGTGTGCCGCGCGTCGGCGTAGAACCAGTTGAAGGTGAAGTTGATGTGCTGCGCGGCCTGCTGGAAGTCCTGCGGGCTCTGGACGAAGCCGGGGTCGTTGAGCATCTGGAAGCCGATGATGGAGTCGGCCTCGTGCAGGTAGGACGAGCGCAGCGTGGTGTAGGCGACCTTCTTGCCGCCGACGGTGGCGCGGTACTGCACGGGGCCGTAGTCGGTGCGCCACACGCGCATCGTGTAGGAACCGGCCGCCGTGCCGTCGGCGACGGTGGGCTTCCAGGCGTTGGACTGCTGCACCTGGTCCATGGCCGTGCAGGCGCCGTGGTACAGGTAGTGGCGGTCGTCCTGGCACAGCTCGACGGCGTAGGCGTCGATGACGTCCTGGCCGGAGGTCGTGGCGCTCCACGAGTAGTCCTGGCCGCGGCCGAGTTCGACGTACATGCTCAGGCCCGCGAAGGAGGCGCCGCGGGCGCTGATGCCGGGGCCCTGGATCTCCTGGAGCATCAGCAACTGCGGGGCGAAGTAGCCGGTCTGCGGGCCGAAGACGGCGACCGGGTCGCCGCTGGCGGTGTGCGCGCCGCTGACGACGAGGGCGTTGGACATGCCCCGGCGCGCCGAGGACAGCGCGGTCTTCGCGGCGGTGGCGGAGGCGCCCCGGGCGGCCTGGCCGGCCGCGCTGCCGGTGCGGTCGTACACCAGCGGCTCCTCGGTCACCGAGCCGGCGTCGGGCAGCGCCTCGCCCTGCGGGCTGGCCGGTTTCACTGCGTACGGGAAGCTGCGGCCGTCGTGCAGGGTGAGGACGGCCTCGGGGTCGTTGCGCTCACGGAAGGACTCCCACACCCGGGTCCCCTCCTCGGTCCCGTAGCGGGCCTGCGCGGCCAGCAGCGACAGCGCGTTGTTCACCTCGCCGCCTCCGCCGGAGCCGAACAGCGAGCCGACGACGGAGGCCAGCGCGACGAGGTCGGTGACCTTGAAGTGCGCGATGGTCCCCGCGTTGGTGACGGCGTCCTTGTGGCCGGTGAGGACGTACTCGCCGGGGAAGTAGCGGCCGGAGTCGGAGGCGTCGATGTAGGAGTTGATCCCGGCGATGTAGGCGGTGACGTCGGCGAGCACTTGCTGCCCGCGGGCGCCGCCCTTCGCCACGGCGCTGTCGATCTGCGTCTGGAGGTCGGCCTCGGTGTAGGGGGCGTTGCGGTAGAACTGCTGTTCCAGGCCCTGGTTGGCGGCCGCGCCGCCCGCGAAGGAGGTCAACTGTCCGCGGCCGACGTGCCGGAAGACGTCCATCAGCCACAGCCGGTCCTCGGCGGCGGCGTAGCCCGCGCCGAACTCGGCGCCGTAGCGGGTGACGCCGGTGATGTGCGGCACGCCGGTCTTCTTGTCCCGGACGATCGTGACGTCACCGCGTCCGGCGGGCCTCTCGGTGGAGGCGACCTGGCCGGCCGGGACGCCGAAGGAGGCGTCGTCGAAGAAGCCGTTGAGGGTGTCGTCGGTGAGCGCGGGGTAGCCGGAGGCCAGGGCGGCGTACGGCCCGAGCTGGTCCTCGGCGTGGCTCGGCTGGGCGCCGAAGCCCTGGTTGAGCAGGATCTGGGCGAGGGTGGCGTTGCCGTTCTCACCGGGCGGCAGGATGTCCGAACACCGGCCGCCGCAGTAGTCGTTCGCGGCCGCATCCGGGGTCCGCGGCGCCGCGTCGGACGCCGCCGCTTGGGAAAAAGGTGACAAAAGACCGGCCAGGAGGACGCATACGGAGGCGGTCTTCAGGAACCCGTTGAAGGTACGGGGAGTTCTCACTTCGTCGAGCGCGTGGTGTGGGGTTCGCCGTAGCACGGCAGCTCCTCCCGACGGGGGTGGGGCGGCACGCTACCGCCGGTATCCCCGAGTTGGAAGATGAACACACGTCACTTTTACGGGAGGGGCTCGCGTCGGACATGACGGTCAACCAGGGCCGGGTGATGGCAGTCATCGGAGAACGGATGGAGCCGGACCGCGGGTCGGCGCGTCTATCCGGCGACGTCCGGACGACGGCTCGGCACGATGCCGACGTGCGAGGACGCGAAAGTGAGAGCGGGAGAGCCGAAGTACAGCCGAAGTGACCGAAGTACAGGTTGAGGTGTGACGGAGGTGCAGGGCGATGGCCGGTTTCCGGAGTCTGGCGAGACAGGCGCGAGACCCTCGGTGCGACCTGGCGCTGCGGCGCTATTCACTGCGCAAGTGCCTTGAGCGCTTCGCTCCTTACGGGCACAGGGCGACCTGGGAGCATCTGTGCTCCCGGGCCGGCTTCGGACCCGAGGACAGGTCCCCTGATCCAGTGCGGCTCGTGGCCGCGCTGGAGGAGCTGGAAGAGGCGCGTTCGGTGTGGCTCGACTACGAGGTCGAGTTCGCCCGGCGCCGCAGGAAGGAGAAGCACGACGGGCTGCGCCGGCCGGGCAGCGTGGACGACTGGCACCGCCGGACCTGGGGCGGGTTCGGGGTCGCCTGGTGCGACGACCCGGGGGTGCACCCGTCCGAGCCGCTGGCCGAGGTGCTGCGCCGGCTGATCGCCGCGCTGGAGCGCGCACCGGGCGCCGTCTGCCCGGTGTGCGACGGGAACCGGCTGGCCTGGAAGTACGGCCTGGACCACGAGCCGTCGACGGGCCCGGTCTGCGCGCACTGCGGCATCCTGGTCCCGCGGCCGGTCCTCACCCCCGAGGCCATGGCCTTCGCCAGGCGGGGGCGGCTGATGATGTCCGCCTGACGACGGCGCCCCGGTGCGCACGGGGCGCCAAGCACGGTCGGGGGGGTGCGCCGCGGGCGCCGCACCCCTCGGCGAACGGGTGCGCGCCGCGAGGCGCGGCGGGGGCGTGAGCCGGGAGCGGTGTCCGGCGCGGCTTGCCGCCGGGTCGGTGCAGGCGGCCCGGTTCGGCGCGCAGGCCCGTGCCGGGGGCTGCGGTCGGCTGGGTCACGACGGCTCGGGCGCCGTGCGCCGCTCCTCCAGCAGACGCGATCCCACCAGGCGCTCGCTGTGGGCGTCTCCTCGGGGATCTGGGGCACTCCCCTACGTCACCGACCGCACGTTATCGGCCGCGTCGCGCCCCGCGTCCGTTGACAGGTGCCGTCGCTCCGACCATGCTAAGCAGTTGCTTAGACATGACGTGCGATGCGGGAGGCCGGGCACATGGCAGAGCCGAGGATCTTCACCTCCGTCGACGAGCTGAAGGCGGCGGTCGGCGAGCGGCTGGGGTACACCGACTGGCTGGAGATCGACCAGAAGCGGATCGACCTGTTCGCCGAGGCGACCGGCGACCACCAGTGGATCCACGTGGACCCCGAGAAGGCCGCCGAGGGCCCCTTCGGGACCACGATCGCCCACGGCTACCTGACCCTGTCGCTGCTCCCGCTGTTCGGGCCGCAGCTCATCGGGGTCGAGGGCGTGCGGATGGGGGTCAACTACGGGACCGAGAAGGTCCGCTTCCCCGCCCCCGTCCCGGTCGGCTCCCGGCTGCGGGCCACCGCCGCGATCACCGGCGTGCAGGACGTGCCGGGCGGCGTGCAGGTCTCCGTCGCCTTCACCGTGGAGCGCGAGGGCGGCGACAAGCCGGTGTGCGTGGCGGAGTCGGTGTCGCGGTACTACCTCTGAGCGCCGCCGGGCCGCCCCCGGCGGCGCGTGCCGCGCGTCAGCGGGCCGCCCGCCTCCGCGCCGCGCCCACCATCCGCAGGACGAGGTCGGCGTAGAGCGCGCCGACCTCGTCGGGGGTCTGGGGGCCGTCGACGTTGAACCAGCGGGCGACGTCGATGCACAGCGAGAGCACCGCGAGGGTGGTCCCGTGCACGTCCGGCACGTCGAACTCGCCGGACGCCACGCCGTCCTCGATGATCCCGCGCACCTCGGCGTCGACCTGGCGGCGCAGCGCGAGGATCTCGGAACGGGCGTCCGGACCGAGGGACTCCAGCTCGTACTGCACGACGCGGGCGGTGGTCCGGCCGCCCGCGTGCCAGCGGACGAAGGAGCTGACGGCGCCGGCCAGCCGCTCGGCGGCGCCGCCCTCCCCGCGGGCCGCCGTGCGCAGGATCTGCACGGCCTTCTCGTGGCCGATCCGGCTGATCCGGTGCAGCAGCTCTTCCTTGGTCTTGTAGTGGATGTAGAGCGCGGCGGGGCTCATGCCGGCGCGGCCCGCGATGTCGCGGGTCGTCGTCGCGTGATAGCCCCGCTCGGCGAACGCCTCCACCGCGGCCACCAGCAGCCGCCGGGCCGCGTCCGGGGTGACCTCGCCCCACGGCTGCGCGTCGCCGCCCGCCGTCTCCTGCGCCGTCGTCATCGCTCGTTCGCCCCTCGTCGGATCAGCTCTCCGGGTCAGTGGGCCTACGATACCGCTCAAGCTGAGCGAGCGCTTAGCATCGCCGGTCGCGACCGCGCCGAGGGGGATCGCCGCAGCACGGGTCCACGGCGTCTCAGGTTCGCGGCTTCACAGCTCTACGGCTTCGCAGCGTCACATCTTCTCAAAGGGGTCGTGCTCGGCGAGCAGCTTCTCCAGCCGGGCCTGGTCGACCCGGCTGACGATCTGCCCCGCCTCCTGCCGGTCGCGGATCACCTTGGACAGCGTGAAGGCGGAGGTGACGAGGTAGAGGACGGCGATGCCGAGGAAGGCCCGCACCCAGGCGTCGGCGTTCAGCCGGAAGACGCCGATCGCGACGGCCGCCAGCGCGACGGCGAAGGAGGCGACGGCTTGGCCGTAGAAGGCGGCCGTGTTCTGCTGCTTGACCTGTGTGTCACTCATGCCGACCAGCGTCGGCCGACGCGGCCGCCGCCGCATCCGCCCGGATACTCAGTCCGCGTACTCAGCCGGGCGCGCGCACGGCGTGCGCCTGCCCGTGCGCGGGCCTGGCGTGCGCTCGGCCGGTGCGCGCAGCCGTCGCGGCCTGCCCCGGAGCGGGGTTCCGGCGCGAGGCGCGGTTCGGGCGCGGGTCCGCCGTGCGCTCGGCTGCCGCGAGCCCCGGTCGCTCAGCGGCCCGGACGTCCGTCAGAAGGCCGAGACGCCCGTCAAGGCGCGGCCGATGACCAGTTTCTGGATCTGGCTGGTGCCCTCGTAGAGGGTCATCACGCGGGCGTCGCGCAGCAGCTTGCCCGCCGGGTACTCGTCGATGTAGCCGTAGCCGCCGAAGACCTGGAGGGCGTTGTTGGCGGCGCGCACGGCGGCCTCCGAGGCGAACAGCTTGGCCTTGGAAGACTCCACCGCGAAGGGCTGCCCGCGGTCGATCAGGTCGGCCACCCGCCAAGTGAGCAGGCGGGCGGCGTCCACGTCGACGGCGATGTCGCTGATCAGCTCCTGGACGAGTTGGTGGTGGGCGATGCTCCTGCCGAACTGCTCGCGCTCGCCCGCGTGCCGCACCGCGGCGTCCAGCGCGGCCTGGGCTATGCCGACGCAGCCGGCCGCCACCGACATGCGGCCCTTGGCCAGCGCCGACATGGCGACCGAGAAGCCCTTGCCCTCCGGGCCCAGCAGGGCGGAGGCCGGCACCCGCACGTCCTGTAGGACCAGTTCGGCGGTGGCCTGGCCGCGCAGGCCGAGCTTGCCGTGGATGGTGCGGCGGGTGAGGCCGGGGGCGTCGGCGGGGACCAGGAAGGCGGAGACGCCCTGGTGGCCGGGGGCGTCGGTGGAGCGGGCGAAGAGCAGGACGACGTCGGCCCAGGTGCCGTTGGTGATGAACATCTTGGCGCCGTTGATCACGTAGTCGTCGCCGTCGCGCACCGCGCGGGTGGCGAGGTTGCCCGCGTCCGAGCCGGTGCCGGGCTCGGTCAGGCCGAAGCAGCCGACGTACGCGCCGGAGGTCAGGCCCGGCAGCCAGCGCCGCTTCTGCTCCTCGTCCCCCCAGGCGGCGATCGACTTGGCGACCAGTCCGAGCGAGACGGACACGATGCCCCGCACGGAGGAGTCGCCGCGGCCAAGCTCCTCGGTGACCAGGCAGTAGGCGAGGTGGTCGCCGCCGGAGCCGCCGTACTCCTCGTCCACGGTGAGGCCGAGGAAGCCGACCTCGCCGAGCTTCTCGACGATGCCCCGGTCCACCTCCTCGGCCCGGTCCCAGGCCGTGGCGTGCGGGGCGATCTCCCGCTCGACGAAGTCCCGCGCGAGCCGCCGGACCGCGTTCTGCTCCTCGCTCAGCTCCAGGTTCACCACGACCACCCCACGCACACGGTTCTTGGAACACGTACCTTTAAATTACCACTGCTAGTTTTAGCTCGCAGCCCTACTATGTGCGCCATGGCCCGACCACGCAAGCCCCTCCTGAGCACCGGCCGGATCGTCGCGACGGCCCGCGACCTGGTGGACGCCGAAGGTCTGGCGGCCGTCTCCACCCGCCGCCTCGCCGCCGAACTCGGGGTGAGCGGGCCCTCGCTCTACAACCACTTCCGCACCAAGGACGAGATCCTGGAGGCGGTCGCGGACTCGGTGAGCGGTCAAGTCGACCTGTCGATGTTCGAGGACGGCCGCGACTGGCGGGCCGCGCTGCACGCCTGGGCGGTCTCCTACCGGACCGCGCTGCGCGACCACCCGAACATCGTGCCCGTCCTCGCCCGCGGCCCCGGCCGCCGCCCGGCCGCGCTGCGGCTGGCCGACGCCGTCTACGGCGCGATGGTCGACGCGGGCTGGCCGCCGGCGCAGGCCACCTCCATCGGCGCGCTGATCCGGTTCTTCGTCATGGGGTCGGCGCTGGGCTCCTTCGCCGGGGGCTTCGTGGGGGACGCCGACGCCTACGACCCGGCCGACTACCCGCACCTCGGCCAGGCGCATCTGCTGGCCGACCGGCAGGAGAAGATCGACGAGCGGGCCTTCGAGACCGGACTGGCCGCACTGCTGGACGGGCTGGCCCAGCAGTACGAACGGGACGTACGGAGCGCGCCCGGCGCCTAGAGGACGTCCGTGCGGGCGCGGGGTGTGCGGGGCGGGGTGCCGAGTGTGCGGGGCGGGGTGCGGAGGACGGAGGACGTTTCGGTGAGCCCTCCCGGGCTCGCTCTTCCGGGGCGCCGTCTGACGTGCGGAACTCCGTCTGACGTCCGGGACCCCGTCGGAAATTCGCCAGCGCCGCCCCGCCCCGTCCCTCTAGCCTCCGATGACATGACAACCCTTTCTCCCTCCCGGCTGGCGGCCGGCGCGGCCACGGTCACCGTGGTGCTGTGGGCGTCCGCCTTCGTCTCCATCCGCAGCGCGGGCGCCGCGTACTCGCCCGGCGCGCTGGCGCTCGGCCGGCTGCTGGCCGGAGCGGTGACGCTGGGCGCGATCTGCCTCATACGGCGCGAGGGGCGGCCGCCGCGCGAGGCATGGCGCGGGATCGCGCTGTCCGGCGTGCTGTGGTTCGGCTGCTACATGGTCGTCCTCAACTGGGGCGAGCAGCAGGTGGACGCCGGGACCGCCGCCCTGGTCGTGAACACGGGCCCGCTGCTCATCGCCCTGCTCGGGGCGCGGCTGCTCGGGGACCCGATGCCGCCGCGCCTGCTGGCGGGCATGGCGGTGTCGTTCGCGGGCGCGGTGGCCGTGGGGCTGTCGATGTCCGGCGGGGGCGGCGCCTCGGTGCTCGGCGTGGCGCTGTGCCTGCTCGCCGCGGCGGCCTACGCCTCCGGGGTGGTCACGCAGAAGCCCGCGCTGGCACGGGCCAGCGCGCTTCAGGCGACGACGTTCGGGTGCGCGATCGGGGCGGCGGCCTGCCTGCCGTTCGCCGGTCAGTTGGTCCACGAGGCCGCCCGCGCGCCGCTGTCGGCCACGCTCAACATGGTCTATCTCGGGGTGTTCCCGACCGCTCTCGCGTTCACCACCTGGGCGTACGCCCTGGCCCGGACGACCGCCAGCCGGATGGGCGCGACGACCTACGCCGTGCCCGCCCTGGTGGTGCTGATGTCGTGGCTGGCGCTCGGCGAGGCGCCTGGGCCGCTGACGCTCGGCGGCGGGGTGCTGTGCCTGGCGGGTGTGGCGGTGTCCCGGTCCCGCCCGCGGCGGCGGACGGCCGACAGCCCGGCGGCCGTCGCGTCGCGGCCCGAACGGCCGGAGGGGGCGTCTACGCCCGAACCGGCGTCCACGGCCGAACCGGCGTCTGCGACCGAATCGGTGTCGGGCGCCGAACCGGTGTCGGCGGCCGAACCCGTGTCTGCCGCCGAACCGGCCCCGTCGCCAGAACCCGTGTCTGCGGCCGAACCGGCGCCGTCGCCCGAACCGGCCACGTCCCAACCGGCGTCCACGTCCGGACCGACCCCCGCGGCCGAACCGGCCTCCGCGTCCGGACCCGAGTCAGCGCCTTCGCCTCGGCCCTGAGCCGGCCTCTTCGCGCGAACCGTCGGTCAGAAGACGACCAGGGCCCGGCCGCCCTTGCCGGCCTTCATGTTCTCGAAGGCGGCCGGGATGCCGTCCAGGGCGATCCGCTCGGTGACCAGCGCGCCGAGGTCGAGGCGCCCGGCGCGGACGTGCGCGGCGAGCACCGGCAGGTCGGCGGCCGGATCCGAGTTGCCGTAGACGCAGCCGGAGAGGGTGCGGCCCCAGTGGAACAGCTCCAGGGCGTTGAAGACGACCTGCTGGTCCTTGCCGCCGATGCCGACGACCGTGGTGCGGCCGCCGCGCCGGGTGGACTCCCAGGCGGCGCGGATGCTGACCGCGCGGCCCACGCACTCCACGGCGGCGTCCACGCCCTGCTTGCCGGTGAGGGCGCGGATCTCGCGGGGCGTGTCCGCGGAGGCGAGGACGTAGTCGGTGGCGCCCGCGGTCCGGGCCAGTTCCTCCTTCGCCGGGGAGACGTCTACGGCGACGACGCGGGAGGCGCCCGCGATCCGGGCCGCCTGGAGTGCGGCCAGACCGACCCCGCCGACGCCGAACACGGCGACCGTCTCGCCGGGCCGCACCCGGGCCGAGTGGTGGACGGCGCCGTAGCCGGTGAGGACGGCGCAGCCGAGGAGGGCGGCGTCGGCGAGCGGGACGCCGTCCGGCAGGGGCAGCGCGCAGGAGGCGGCGACCACCGTCTCCTCCGCGAACGCGGCGACGTTGAGCCCGGGATGCAGGTCGGCGCCGTCGGCGGTGCGGGCGTGCACGGCGGCGGCGCCGTTGAGGGCGTTGGCGCAGAGCCAGACCTCGCCGAGCGAGCAGGCGTGGCAGGCGCCGCAGGACGGGGCCCAGTTGAGGACGACGGGGGCGCCGGGCGCGAGGTGGGCGACGCCCTCGCCGACGGCGACGACCGTGCCCGCGCCCTCGTGGCCGAGGACGGCGGGGACCGGCACCCGCAGGGTGCCGTCGGTCAGCGACAGGTCCGAGTGGCACACCCCGGCGGCGGCGAGGCGGACCCGCACCTGTCCGGGGCCGGGCTCGGGCAGCTCGATGCCGGTGATCTCCAAGGGGGCGCCGACGGCGGGCAGGACGGCGGCTCGTACGGCCATGGCTCGCTGACTCCTCTAGAACTGGAGGGACTTGGTCTGGAGGTATTCGGCCAGTCCGTGGCTGCCGAGTTCCCGGCCGACCCCGGACTGCTTGTAGCCGCCGAAGGGCGCGAGGGGGTTGAACCGGCCGCCGTTGACGTCGACTTGGCCGGTGTCCATGCGGCGGGCGAAGGCGACCGCCTCGGCCTCGTCGCCCGCCCAGACGGCGCCGGCCAGGCCGTAGACGGTGCCGTTGGCGATGCGCAGGGCGTCGTCCTCGTCGTCGTAGCTCAGGATCGTCAGGACCGGGCCGAAGATCTCCTCCTGGGCGACGGTCATGTCGGGGGTGACGTCGGCGAAGACGGTCGGGCTGACGAAGTAGCCGCGCTCGCGCGGGGCTTCGGGGCCGCCGGCGACCAGGCGCGCGCCTTCGGCGACGCCCTTCTCGATGTAGCCGCGCACGCGCTCGCGCTGGTGTGCGCTGACGACGGGGCCGATGCGGTCGGCGTACTTGGCGGCGGCGGCCGCGGCCAGCTCGACCGCCTCGGCGCACTGGTCGCGGTGGACCAGCATGCGGGTCCAGGCGCTGCACGTCTGACCGGAGTTGGACATGACGTTGGCGACGCCGACGTGGACCGCGCGGGCCAGGTCGGCGCTGGGCAGGATGACGTTGGCGGACTTGCCGCCCAGTTCCAGGGCGACCTTCTTGACGGCGGCCCCCGCGAGGGCGCCGATCCGCTTCCCGACGGCGGTGGAGCCGGTGAAGGAGACCAGGTCGACGTCCGGGTGCTCGGCGAGGGCCTGCCCGGCGACCGGGCCGAGGCCGGTGACCACGTTGACGACGCCGGCCGGGATCCCGGCCTCGTGCACCGCCTCGGCGAACAGCCGGGCGGTGAGCGGGGTGTTCTCGGCGGGCTTGAGGACCAGGGTGCAGCCGGCCGCGAGCGCCGGGGCGGCCTTGGCCACGATCTGGTGCAGCGGGTAGTTCCACGGGGTGATCGCGCCGACCACGCCCACCGGCTCGTGGTACACGGTCGAGTTGCCGACCTTCTCCTCGAAGGCGTACGTCGCCGCCAGCTCGGCGTAGGAGCCGGCGACGGCGATCGGCATGGCCGTCTGGACGGCTTGGGCGAACTGCGGCGGCGAGCCCAGCTCGGCCGTGACGGTCTCGGCGATCTCGTCCTCACGGGCCGCCAGCGCGTCGCGCAGGGCGGCCAGGCGAGCCGCGCGCTCGGCGGGCGGGGCGGCGGCCCAGCCCGGCAGGGCGGCGCGGGCGGCGCGCACCGCCGCGTCGACGTCCTCGGGGCCGCCCGCGGGGACGGTGGCGATGACCTGTTCGTCGGCCGGGTTCACCACCTCGATGACGTCCGGTCCCGCGGCGGGGCGCCAGGCGCCGTCGATGTACATGCCGTCGTGTGCCTTCATGGTGCTCCTCCGGGGCGGGGCGCTCCGCGACCGCGCGGCCGGGTCGCCGTCCCGCCGGCGTCGTCCGCGTCACAACTACCGACAGCCACACAAACTAGCGCCGATAGTTTTCGCGCGCCAGGGAGGCGCGGCCGGGGCGGGGGCCGGACGACGCCGGGGAGGCCCCCGCCGGGGCGGAGATCCAGACGGCCGGGTCCGGGGGCCGGACGGCCGGTCGTGCCGCCCCGGGCCGCGCCCGGCTCACCGCGTCGCCGACAGATGGGCGAAGACCACGACGTTGCCGGAGTATCCGGTGCGGCGGGTGTAGAGGCCGCCGCAGGTGATGACGTGCAGTTCGGGGCGGCGGGAGGGGCCGTAGACCTCCCGGTCGGGGAAGCGTGACTTGTCGAAGACCCGCACCCTGTCCACGGTGTAGACGGCGGTCCGGCCGTCCGCGCGGCGCGCCTCGATGTGGCGGCCCGGGGCGAGTTGCGCGAGCGCGGCGAAGACGGCGGCGCCCGTCCTGGTGTCGCGGTGCCCGACGGCGACGGCGGCGCCCGGCTCCCCCGGCGTGGGCCCAGCGGCGTACCAGCCGACGAGCCGCGGCTGGTCGACCGGCGGGGTCCGCAGTCGCCGGTCCGCGTCGAGGCCGACCCCGGTGACGGGGGCGTCGACGCCGAGCGAGGGGATGCGCAGGGAGACCGCCGGGGAGCGGGGCAGCGGCGCGGGCGGGGGGCCGTCGCCGCCCGCCCGGTCGGGCTGCGCGGCGGCGCGGTCCGGTCCGCCGGGCCCGTGGTCTCCCCCGCACCGGACCCCGACCGTGACCAGGACGGCGGCGAGCACCGCCGTCCTGGCGAGGCGGTAGGCGCGGGTCCGGCGCGGGGGCCTGCGTCCGCGCCTACGCGGCGCCATGGGAGCGCCGGCGGATCATCCGGAGATACATGACCGCGCTGACCATGACGAGCGCCACGGCCCCGGCGCCGGCGACCGCGGAGAATGCCTGTGCCGCGTCGGCGAGACCGCCGCCGCCCGCGTATACGCCGCCCAACGGGCCGCCCTGCGCGCGGTGCGCGCCCGGACCGCCGCCCTGGCCCCGGCCCGGGTCCTGCGCCTTGCCGTTCGGACCCTGTGCCTTGCCGTTCGGACCCTGAGCGCCGTTCTGCCGCCCGGCGTCACGGCAGTCGACGCGGAAGATCTTCTCCCTGGGCGGCCCGGCGACGGCCAGCACCAGCTTGTACTGACCGTCGGCCAGGCTCAGTTGGCCGGTGTGCCCGGTGCCGGCGGCCAGCGGGACGGCGCCCTTGACGGCGGCGCCGGCGGGCGGCGAGGGCATGGCCTGGACGCGGTAGCCGATCGTCCGCAGGGCGCCGAAGCCGGTGGCGTCCAGGTAGAAGCGGCAGACCATGGGGTCGTCCTGCGCGGCGCCGTAGGACACGCCCACCCGGTGGATCTTGATGTCGCCGGCTTCCCCCTGGGCCATGGCGGCCGGCGCGGCCAGCCACGTGGCGCCCACCGCCGTCACCGCCGCCGACGCCGTGAGAGCCGCGGCGGCCCACGATCGGGCGCCGGTACTGCCGGGGAGTGTCAGGGTGGGCATATGTGCTCCTCTACGTCAGATGATTTTCACATAAACCGCTCTCTCCTCTGACTCTTTTCCACATCCCCCGCCACTGGGCCGTCTCCTCTCCCCGACGCGCCGTCAGCACTCCCCCGTCCGGCGCAACCGCGGACCGCCGGGCCGCACCCCGGCGGCAGCGGCCCCCGACCGCCGGGGCCGGGCGGGGGGGGAGCGACACGGCGGGCGCAGGCGCGGACGCCTCCGGCCTAGTCCAGCACGCGCGCCAAGTAGGCGTGCAGCAGCTCCCGGGTCTCCTCGATGATCCTCTCGTCGCCCCCGGGGTCGGCGCGGAAGGCGAGTTGGACCAGGGCGTCGGCGGCCTCGACGGCCACCAGGAAGACGCGGCGCAGGCGGTCGTCCGGTTCACGGCCCAGGTGGCCGGCGAGCAGGTGGGTGAGGCGGTCGGCGACACGGTGGTTGGGCTCGGCCTGCCGGGCGCCGAGGGGGATCTGGTTGCCGAAGTCGACGAAGGCGAAGCCGGGGGCGGTCCGCTTCATCGTGAGGTACTCGTCGAGCACGGCGTCCATGGCGGTGCGCCAGCCGCCGCCCCCGGTCCCCGCCAGGCGCTGTGCGACGCGCTCGCCGTAGCGCTCCAGGTTGCGCTGGGCGAGCGCCTCGACCATGGCCCGCTTGTCGCCGAAGAAGCGGTAGACCGAGCCGATCGGCACGCCGACGCGCTGCGCGACCGCGCGGGTGCTCAGCGCCTCGTAGCCGAGTTCGTCGAGCAGGTCGGCGCAGGCGTCCAGGATGCGGGCCAGCCGTTCGGCGCTGCGCCGCTGCACGGGCGCGCGGCGCAGCGGGGTGGAGTGGGGCACGGATCTCATGATGCCGGTCCGCCGCCTTCCGGTGAAGGTCGCGCCCGCCCGGCCCGACGGCCCGATCACCGGGCCCGGCTCCCTTGCGCCCGAGGTCGCCGCAATCCTACGGTGACGCATAGGAATCAGGTGTGAGGAGTCAGGTGTGACGCCGGCTGTGCGCAAGGGAGCGACGATGAGCGGGGACGCACGCAAGACCGCCGAAGGACTGGCCTATCTCTCCGGCTTCGGCAACGAGCACGCCTCGGAGGCGGTTCCGGGCGCGCTGCCCGAGGGCCGCAACTCCCCGCAGCGCGCCCCGCTGGGACTGTACTCGGAGCAGGTGAGCGGCACGGCGTTCACCGAGCCGCGGGCGCACAACCGCCGCTCGTGGCTGTACCGCATCCGGCCCTCGGCCGCGCACCCCGCGTTCACCCGCGTCGCCAACGGCGCGCTGCGCACGGCCCCGTTCGACCAGGCGGTGCCCGACCCGAACCGGCTGCGCTGGAACCCGCTGCCGGCACCGGGGCCGGAGACGGACTTCCTGGACGGCCTGTGGACCCTCGGCGGCAACGGCGACGCCGCCCAGCGCAGCGGCATGGCCGTGCACCTCTACCACGCCAACTCCTCGATGGAGCGCGTGTTCAGCGACGCCGACGGGGAGCTGCTGATCGTGCCGGAGCGCGGCGGGCTGCTGCTGCGCACGGAGTTCGGGCTGCTGCACGCCGAGCCGGGCCATGTGGCGCTGATCCCGCGCGGCGTGCGCTTCCGGGTGGAACTGCTCGACGCCGACGCCCGCGGCTACGTCTGCGAGAACTACGGCGCCCCCTTCCGGCTGCCCGACCTCGGCCCGATCGGCGCCAACGGCCTCGCCAACCCGCGGGACTTCCGCGCGCCGGTCGCCGCCTTCGAGGACGTCGAGGGCCCGGTGGAGACGGTGAACAAGTTCTGCGGCAACCTCTGGACGGCCGTCTACGACCACTCCCCCCTCGACGTGGTGGCCTGGCACGGCAACCATGTGCCGTACGTCTACGACCTGCGCCGGTTCAACGTGATCGGGACAATCTCCTACGACCACCCGGACCCGTCCGTCTTCACGGTGCTGACGTCGCCCTCGGACACCCCGGGCCTGGCGGGCGTGGACTTCGTGGTGTTCGCGCCGCGCTGGCTGGTGGGCGAGGACACCTTCCGGCCGCCGTACTTCCACCGCAACGTGATGAGCGAGTACATGGGCCTGATCGCGGGCGCGTACGACGCGAAGGCGGAGGGCTTCGTGCCGGGCGGCGGCTCGCTGCACAACATGATGTCGGCGCACGGCCCGGACCGGGAGACCTTCGACCGGGCGAGCGCGGCCGAGCTGGCGCCGCACAAGGTCGACGACGGGCTGGCGTTCATGTTCGAGACGCGCTGGCCGGTGACGCTCACCCCGCAGGCGACCCGCGCGGAGCACCTCCAGCAGAGCTACGACGACGTCTGGCGCGGCCTGGAGCGTCACTTCAGGCCGTTGCGCTGAGCGGGGGCGACCGGTACGGATAGCCCGTGACCTCCTTCGCCCCGGACTCGATCGTCCTGAACCGCAAGCTGCCGCTGTGGTACCAGGTGTCGCAGTCGCTGCGCGCCTCGATCCTCGGCCGCTCGCCCCGGGACCCGCTCCGGCTGCCCACCGAGGAGCAGTTGGCGGGGCACTACGGGGTGAGCGTGCTGACCATGCGGCAGGCGCTGAAGGAGCTGGAGGACGAGGGGCTGATCACCCGCCACCGGCGGCGCGGCACCTTCATCGAGCCGGACGCCCGGCGCGGCGCCCCGGTGCGGCTGCTGGGCTCGGTGGACGCGATCGTGGCCCAGCAGTCGGGGATGAGGACCGCGCTGCTGGAGCACGGCACGACCGCCGTCCCCGCTGAACTCGTGGACTTCTTTCCGGACTTGGAGGAGGTGGCGACGTACCACCGGCTGCGGAGCGACGAGAGGACCGGCGAGCCGACCAACCACGCCCGCAACTACGTCCGTCCCGAGATAGCCCGGCGGGTGCGCCCGGAGGATCTGGCGCGCTGGCCGATGACCAAGGTGCTGCGGGACGTGGTGGGCGCGGACATCGGCCGGATCACCGACACGGTGGAGGCGCGGCTGGCCGACCCGGAGACCGCGCGCCTGCTCGACGTGCCGCTGCTCAGCCCGATCCTGCACTACACGGGCGTCACCTACGACACCGCGGGACGGCCGCTGGACGCGGTGGTCATCCACTATCGCGGGGACCGGTTCTCCTTCTCCGTCACGCTCGATGCCAACTGACGCCCCGGCCGGGAGCGGGCGCGAAGGCCGTACGATGCCCGGCGTGACGCTCGACGACGCTCCGCTGCTCGCGGACCTCATGCCGTGGTCCGTCGCACCGCCGCGACTGGGCCGCGGCTGGCCGGCGGCGCCCGACGCGGCCAGCCTGAAGGCCCGCTGGCACGCCCTGCTCGCGGCCGAGGGCCCGGACCGGGCGGCCCTGTTCCAACCGACGCGCTCGCGCACGCCGTCCATGGCGGTCGGGCAGTTGCCGGGCGGCGCCGGCGGCACCGAGCGGCTGGTGCGCGCCGCGGGACCGTGTCCGGAGCCGGTGCGGGTGCTGGCGGCGCCCTTCGACGAGCAGTGGCTGATCCCCGACCACCGGCTGATCGACGCGGCCCGGCCGGAGTTGTGGCGGGTGGCGGACGAACGGCAGGTCTTCGCGGTGGAGACGGGCGCCGCCCCCGGCGGCGCGGAACCGCCCCTGCTGGCGACGTCGCTGCTCCCGCTGACGCGTCCGGGGCGGATCCGCCCCCTGTACCGGCGTCCGGGCGGCGCTGAGCCGAACCTGGCCCCCGGGCTGCTGGAGCACCTGGCCGCCCGCCTCGGGCAGGCCCCCGAACCGGTGGACGTGCTCGCCTGGACGCTGGCGGCGGCCCGTCCCGGCCCGCACGGTCCCGCCGTCCCGCTCACCGCGGACGCCGCGCTGTGGGCGCGGGGCGTGCGGGCGGGCCGCCGGACGCTCTGGCTGATGCTCCGCGACGGCGAGCGCCCCAGGCTCCCGGGCGGCCGGCGCCCCTACGTCCGCGCCCCGCTGCCGGGCCGCCCGCTCACCCTGCGCTACGACCACGACGAGGAGACCCTGCACCTCGACGAGGGCCGGATCTCGCCGGTGCCCGCGGCGGCCTGGGAGTTCACGGCCGGGGCGGGCCGGGTCCTGGAGCAGTGGTTCGCGGCGCGCACCGCCGAGGCGCCGCCGGGCACGCTGGCGGCGATCCGCCCGGCGGCCTGGCCGCAGGCGTGGACCTCGGAGCTGCTGGAACTGATCACGGTCCTCGCCCTGCTGGCCGAACCGGCCGGGCGCCGGCCTGAGCCGCCGGCCGGCCCGCAGGTCACCGCCGCGGACCTGCGCGCGGCGGGCGTCCTCCCGGTCGCGGCCGCGGCCCGCCGGCCCGCCTCGGTCCTGGACCACCCGGAGGAGGGCCCGGAGGGCCAGTTCGCGCTGCTCTAGGGCCCGGCGGGATCGGGGCGCAGGCGGTCCTGCTGCTGACAAGCGGGACGCCCGCGGGTCATGATCCGTCCCATGGAGCATCTCCCGCCGCCCCTGGAGGGCATCACCGTCGTCGCCGTCGAGCAGGCCGTGTCGGCCCCCTTCGCCACTCGCCAGCTCGCCGATCTCGGCGCCCGGGTGATCAAGGTCGAGCGGATCGACGGCGGCGACTTCGCGCGCGCCTACGACACCGCCGCCGCCGGGCTCGCCTCGCACTTCGTGTGGTGCAACCGGGGCAAGGAGTCGATCGCGGTGGACCTGAAGGACCCGCGCGGGCTGGCCGTGGTGCGGCGGCTGGCGGCGGACGCCGACGTGTTCGTGCAGAACCTCGCGCAGGGGGCCGCGGCCCGCCTCGGCCTCGACGCGGCCGCGCTGTGCGCCGCGCACCCGAGGCTGATCGCCGTCGACGTCTCGGGCTACGGCGCCGGCGGCCCGTACGCGGACAAGCGGGCCTACGACATGCTCGTGCAGTGCGAGGCGGGGCTGGTGTCGGTGTCGGGGACGCCGGAGCAGCCGGTGAAGGCGGGGATCCCGGCGGCGGACATCGCGGCGGCCATGTACGCCTTCTCCGGTGTGCTGGCCGCCCTCGTGCGGCGCGGCGCGACCGGGCGCGGCGGGCCGGTGGAGGTGTCGATGCTGGAGGCGCTGGCCGAGTGGATGGGGCATCCGCTGCACCACGCCCTGCACGGCGGGACGGCGCCGGCGCGCACCGGCCTCGCGCACGCCGTCATCGCCCCCTACGACGCCTACCGCACGGCGGACGGCGGACGGGTGCTGCTGTCCGTGCAGAACGACCGGGAGTGGCGGAGGCTGGCCGAACAGGTGCTGGACCAGCCCGCGTTGGGCACGGACCCGGCGTTCGCGACGAACGCGGCGCGGGTGGAGCACCGGGAGCGCACCGACGCGCTGGTGGCGAAGGCGCTGGGCGCGCTGGACGCCGACGAGGCGCTGATCCGGCTGGAGGAGGCGGGCATCGCCTGCGCGCGGCTGCGGGACGTGCACGAGCTGGCCGCGCATCCGCAGCTCGCGGCCCGGGAGCGGTGGCGCGAGGTGGGCACCCCGGTGGGGCCGTTGAAGGCGCTGCTGCCGCCGATCACTCTGCCGGGCGGGGCCGGGGCGCGGATGGGAGACGTCCCCGCGCTCGGGCAGCACACCGGGGCGCTGCTGCGAGCCATGGGGATGACGGACGACGAGATCGCGGCGCTGCGCCGGGACGGCGTGGTGGCCTGAGCGCGGGCCCCGGCGGACGCGCTCCGGGGAGGCGGCGAAGCCTTCCGGGAACGCGGTCCGCCTAGTGGCCGCCGAACAGCGAGCGGCGCAGCCGGCGCAGCGGCGCGAACAGCGACACGCGGCGCACGCGCGCGCCTCGTCCGGTGCGGTCGTGCGGGGCACGCGCGGTCAGCTCGCGCATCAGCGACGTCGCCTCGGCCGTCTCCCGCTGCGGGACGGCGGGACCGCCCAGCACCGACAGATGGCGGTCGAGGCGCGAGCTGGTCGCGCTGCTCCCGCAGGTGATCGCAGGAACCCTGGCCCTGCTGCGCATCGTTATCTGCTCCATGTCACTCCCCACCCGTACGATTCCACCCGGCGCGGGCAGACTAACCCTATCGCCCCACCCGGGCTCTCGGGTATCACGGTCACAGGATTCACCTTCCCCGTAAGGGTGTTGACGATCACTCTCTGAATCCAGCCGCTTTCAGGGCGAGTTGGACAATCGGCTGGCCGGTGGGACGCGTCGATCCCCCGTTCGGCTCCACAGTGACGGCGAGTGACGACGCCGACGGGCCGAGACCGGCGGCGAGCAAGGGCGTGTCACCGTCCAGCAGGCCCAGGGACCGGGGCGCCGCGCCGGGGCGCAGCAGCCAGAGCTGGCGCACCCGCCCGCGCGGCGGCGCCGGGTATCCGCTCAGGGTGACGACGGCCCGGCCCTGGGCGGCGGAGGCGACCACCGCGATGCCGCGCCCGCGCCCGTCGCGCCCGCCGGCCGTCCGGGCGTCGGGGGCGGCGAGAACGTGGGCGATCTCACGCACCCGGTCCCGCAGGGCGTCGAGCCGGTCCCGGGTCCGCTCGGCCTGGACGGCGAAGAGCGCGGCGACGACGAGGGCCGCGGCGGCGGTCGCCGTGGCGAACGGGACCAGCCAGGCGAACCGGTCGAGCGGGAGGAACGACGCGCGCGGGCGGGCGGCGCGGCCGCGCGCCGACGGCGGCTCGCCGCCGCGGGCGTGGGCGTGGGCGGCCGGCCGGGGCGCGCGGTCGGCGGCGGCCCGCCGGGCGGCGGGCGCGTGCTCCTGCGGGGTGTCGCGCACGGCGGCCAGCACCCGGTCGCGCAGGCCGGGCGGCGGCTCGGCGGCGGACCAGGCCAGCCGTACGGCGTCCTCGCGCAGCGCCCGCACCTCGGTCGTGCAGCGCGCGCAGCCGCCCAGATGCCTCTCGAACCCGGCGAGTTCGGCGCCGTCCAGGGCGTCGAGGGCGTAGGGAGCGGCCAGGGAGTGCGGGTCGCCGCGGCGCGTGAGGCGCCCGGCGCGCCTCATGCGGCGCCTCCCAGGCACGCGCGCAGCCGGGTGAGTCCGTCGCGCATCCGGGTCTTGACCGTGCCCAGCGGGAGGGAGAGCCGCTCGGCCACCTCGCGGTAGGTGTAGCCGTCGTAGTAGGCCAGGGTGACGGACTGGCGCTGCAACGCGGTCAGGCGGTGCAGGCAGCGACGCACCGACTCCCGTTCCAGGGCGGCCTCTACTTCCTCGGTGACCTGGTCGAAGGCGAGCGGCGCCGAGCGCGCCGCCTCCCGCCGCTCGCGTTCGCCCGCGGCGCGGACGCTGCGCACCCGGTCGACCGCGCGGCGGTGGGCCACGGTGAGGATCCAGGCCAGGGCGCTGCCCCGGCCGGGGTCGAACCGCGCGGCGCAGCGCCACAGTTCGAGCAGCACCTCCTGCGTCACCTCCTCCGCCTGCGCGGGATCGCGGACCACGCGCCGCACCAGTGCGAACAGGGGCCCCGAGACCAGGCCGTACAACTGCTCGAACGCGGTGTGATCGCCGTCCGCCACGCGCACCAGCAGGTCGTCCGCCTCCACTCGCCCCCCTCTCGGCCGCCGTGCCGCGTGCCGCGTGCCGCCCGGAGCGTTCCGCGCCGTCGCGCGGGGCGTGCACGGCGCGCGCCCCCGGGACGGAATACGGATACGCGCCCCGAAAGCGCGGGCCGGGCGGCGGGAATGTCTTGTGGCGCGGCGCGGCGGGGGCGGGGCGTGCCCTGCGGAAGCCCGGTCGCCCGCCGCCAGTCACCGAGCGCCGAACGCCGGACGCGCCGGTAGCCCGACGCCGGACGCGGTGGAGGCCCCGCCGCCGGGCGGGGCCTCCGCTGCTGCCGCGGCCGTGCGCGGCCTCTGCTGGTGGGTCAGGCGGCGTTGACGAACACCGGCAGGTAGCCGCCCGAGTGACCGGCGGCCGTGGGGTGGTAGGACTCGCCGATGTTGGTCCAGTTGACGCTGTGCAGCCAGGAGTCGCTGGAGCAGATCTCGTGTCCGCTGAAGGTGGTGCGGACATCCCCGAAGGTGAAGCCGTGGTTGGCGGCGATCTTGGCGATGGTGGAGTCCATGTAGTCGGACGCGCCGTTGATGGCGGAGCGCTTGGTATCCGACAGGCCGAGGCAGGTCTGCCCGAGCAGGTAGAAGCGGGGGTAGCCGAGCACGACGACGTGCGCGGAGGGCGCCTTGCCGTGGATCGTCGAGTAGAGGTTGTCGAGCTTGCCCGGCAGCGTGGAGCCGACGTAGGCGCGAGCGGTGTCGATGCGGGACAGGCAGGCGCTGTCCGACTGGAGCACACAGGTGGTCATGACGTCGGAGAATCCCGCGTCGTTGCCGCCGATGGTGATCGAGACGAGCGTCGTGGAGGAGTTGAGGGAGCCGAGCTGGTTGGCCAGCACGTCGTCCGTCGTGGCGCCCGAGCAGGCGTTGAAGGCGAACGAGGACGGCGAGTGGGAGGCGTTCCACAGGTAGGGGTAGGCGTTCGTGCTGCGTTTGCAGTCGCCGCTGGAGCTGATGTAGCTGCCCGCGCCGACGCCGGAGGAGTAGGAGTCTCCGAGGGCCACGTAGCCGCCGGAGGACGAGGACGCCTGCGCGGAGGACGCCCCGGTGAGGGCGAGTCCGACGGCCAGCAGAAGAGAACCGATGTATGCGGTCATTCGGGAACGTCTCATGGAACCCTCTCTTAGCTGCGTCTCTGCTGCGACTGTGGTATCAGCTACGCGTGTTGACCGGAAGTGTCCATGCCAAGAAATCTTTTGGTCTTCAACTAGATCAGCACGTATTCGATGACGTTCCGACGGACCGTCACTTCAGTTTCTGCGGTGGGCCCGAGGACATCCAAGGACAAACGAGAACCCGTACGGGTGAATTCGCCGTCTTGACGCCCGCCGGGCGGCTGCGCGACATTGAAGCCCGGCATCCGGCGCTTCGGGGGGCAAGTCGCCCATGCAGACTGCACGCAGCAAGACCGCGGGGACGGACGGCGCCGCGCGGGCGCGGCCAGGGCCGGGGAGGGACCTGGCGCCGCTGTCCGCAGGCGCCGCGACGGCCGTCGCGGCGGTCGGCGCCGTGCTCGCGCTCACTGACTCGGGCTCGCCGCTGCGCGGCCCCCTCACGCTGTTCTTCCTGCTCGCGGCCCCGGCCGCGGCCGTCGCGAGCGGCCTGCGCGGCCTGGACCCCTTCGCCCGCGTCCTCGTCTCGCTGGCGGGCGCCGTCGTGCTCGACATGCTGGTCGCCCAGGGCATGCTGGCCGTGCACCGGTGGTCCGTGCCCGGCGGGATCGCCGCCGTGACCGCGCTGAGCTGCCTGGGCCTGGGTCTGACGCTCGTTCACGCGCGGCGGCCGCGCGCCCGCGAGGCGGGAAGACAGGGCACCTGACGTGGACATCAGCGTGTACCGGCCGGGCGAGCTGAGCGCCGCCGACCGGGCGGCCTGGACGGCGATGCAGTCCAAGGCCCATCTGCACGGCGCCGAGGAACTGGCGAACCCCTTCCTGTCCCCCGAGTTCGCGCTCGCGGTGGGCCGGTGCCGCCGCGGAGTGCGGATCGCGGTGGTGCGCGAGGACGGCGAACCGGCCGCGTTCTTCCCGTTCCAGCGCACGGCCGCGGGCGTCGGGCGGGCCGTCGGGCTCGGCGTCTCCGACTGCCAGGGGCTGGTGCACCGCCCCGGCTTCACCTGGGACGCCCGCCGGCTGCTGCGCGCCTGCGGGCTCGCCGTATGGGAGTTCGACCACCTGGCCGCGGGCCAGGAGCCGTTCCAGGCGCAGGCGTCCGGCGCGTTCCCGTCCCCGGTCATGGACCTCGACCGGGGCTACACCGTCTTCCTGCGCGAACTGCGCGAGCGCTCGCCGAAGTTCACCCGGACCACGCTGGCCAAGGAGCGCCGGCTGGGCCGCGACGCGGGCCCCGTGACGTACGTGCACGACGAGCGCGACCCGGCCGCGCTCAGGACGCTGATCGCCTGGAAGTCCGCGCAGTACCGGCGCACCGGACGCAGCGACCGCTTCGCGCACGCGTGGATCACCCGGCTGGTCACCCGGCTGTTCCACACCCGGTCCGAGCCGTTCGCGGGCGTCCTGTCGGTGCTGTACGCGGACGGGCGGCCGGTCGCCGCGCACTTCGGGCTGCGCACCGAGCGGGTGCTGGCGTGCTGGTTCCCGGCGTACGACCCGGAGTTCGCGAAGTACTCCCCCGGCCTGGTGCTGCATCTGCGGATGGCCGAGGCGGCCGCCGCCGACGGCATCGCGTACCTGGACCTCGGCCGGGGCCAGAAGGACTACAAGGACTCCTTCAAGACGCGCGAGCTGAGCGTGTCGGAGGGATGGGTGACCCGGCGTCACCCGGTCGCGTACGGCCATCGGGCGCACCGTGCCCCGGTCCGGGCCCTGCGCAATGCGGTGCTGTCCCGGCCGGAACTGTTCGGACCGGCGGACGGCGTGCTCAGACGAATGGGAAAAATACGTTCGACACGGTGAATTACCGGATCAAGTCCCCTTTACCGCACAACCGACGAAAACGCGAGGAACCGATGCCCGCCTTGCCATAGTGGTTCAATCATCAATACCGTCGTACATCTCACCCGCATCGGTCCGTCCGCACGTGGTTCAGGGGGAGGGCATTGAACCGGGACGTTCCGGCGCGGGACGCGGTAGGGGGGTGCCGTGCCCGGTGGCCGCTCAGGCGACCGGGCCGTGCCGCGACCGGCTGCCTCGTTCCGGCAGTCCGGCCAGCTTCGCCAGCTCACCCGGCATGCTCGGAGACCGCTCGTGCTCCGCGCCCCGGGTGAGAACCCCCCTTTCGAACCGGATACAGAGCCGGGCCGCCGGGGGTGGCGGTCCCGCCGGACGAGAGGGACACATCTCATGAGCTCCGCGCTTCATCCGCCGTCCTCGGGCCCTGACCCGTCGGTAGACGCCCAGTACCGGCCGATCTCCTCGCACCTGGCCATCGCGCCGCCGGTGAGCGTGGTGATCCCGGCCATGAACGAGGCGGAGAACCTTCCGTACGTCTTCAAGACGCTTCCGGACTGGATCCACGAGGTCGTCCTCGTGGACGGCAACTCCACCGACGCCACCGTCGAGGTGGCCCGCGGGCTGCGGCCGGACGTGCGGGTCGTGCCGCAGCGGGGCAGGGGCAAGGGCGACGCGCTGATCGCCGGATTCGAGGCGTGCACCGGCGAGATCATCGTGATGGTCGACGCGGACGGCTCGGCCGACGGCGGTGAGATCGTCAGCTACGTCTCCGCCCTGGTCTCCGGCGCGGACTTCGCCAAGGGCTCCCGCTTCGCCAACGGCGGCGGCACCGACGACATGACGTTCGTCCGCAGACTCGGCAACCGGGTGCTGTGCGCGGTCGTCAACCGCAAGTTCGGGGCCCGCTACACCGACCTGTGCTACGGCTACAACGCGTTCTGGCGGCACTGCCTGGACAAGATCGAGCTGGACTGCACCGGCTTCGAGGTCGAGACGCTGATGAACATCAGAGTGGTCAAGGCCGGGCTCAGGGTGCAGGAGATCCCCAGCCACGAGTACCTGCGCATCCACGGAACCAGCAACCTGCGGGCCGTGCGAGACGGGCTGCGCGTGCTGAGGGTGATCCTCGACGAGCGCTCCACCCGGCGGACGCGGCGCCGGGCACGGGACGCCCGGCTGCTCGGCTCGTACCCGGGAGAGCTGTCTTGACCGGTCCCGGCGTCTCGGTCGTGATCTGCGCCTACACCGAGGACCGCTGGGAGGACGTGCGCGCGGCGGTCTCCTCGGTGCGGGCGCAGGCACGGCCCGCACTGGAGACCCTGCTGGTCGTCGACCACAACCCGGCGCTGCTGGAGCGGCTCGCCGGCGAGTACCGGGGGGCCGGCGACGTACGGGTGCTGGCCAACGCGGGCCCGCGCGGCCTGTCGGCCGGCCGCAACACCGGGATCGCCGCCTCCCGGGGCGAGGTCGTCGCCTTCCTCGACGACGACGCGGTCGCCGAGCGGGACTGGCTGCGCCGCTTCGCCGAGGCGTACGCCGACCCGCGGGTGCTGGCGGTGGGCGGGCGGACGGTCCCCGTCTGGGCGTCCGGGCGTCGACCCGCCTGGTTCCCCGAGGAGTTCGACTGGGTGGTGGGCTGCACCTACCGCGGCCTGCCGCCCGGCCGGGTCCGGGTGCGCAACGTGCTGGGCGGCAACGCCTCCTTCCGGCGCACGGCGTTCGACGCGGCGGGCGGCTTCGCCACCGGCATCGGCCGGGACGGCGACAGGCGCCCGCTGGGCTGCGAGGAGACGGAGCTGTGCATCCGGCTCACCCGGGCACGGCCGGACGCGGTCCTGCTGATCGACGACCGCGCGGTGATCCATCACCGGGTGCCCAGGGCCCGCGAGCGCTTCGGCTACTTCCGCGTCCGGGCCTACGCCGAGGGCCTGTCCAAGGCGCTGGTGGCGCGCAGCGTCGGCGCGGCCAAGGGCCTGGAGTCCGAACGCCGCTACGCCACCCGGGTGCTGCCCGCCGGGGTGGCGCGCGGGCTGCGCGACGCGCTGCTGGGCCGGCCGGGCGGCGCGGGCCGGGCCGGGGCGATCGTCGCCGGGGTGCTCACCGCGGCGGGCGGCTACGCCGTCGGCAGCCTCCGGGCCCGCCGGGGCGGCGCCCGCTTCCACGTGGCGCCGCTCGCGGCCGCGGCTCCCGAGCGGGAGGCGGGCGCGGTGCGCGACGAGGCGACGGATCAGGAGGTCAGCGCGTGAACGCGTCCGTGCCGGTGCTCATGTATCACGCCGTGGCCTGGGCGCCGAACCGGGCCGTACACGCGCTGTCCGTGTCGCCCGAGGCGTTCGCCGAGCAGATGGCGATCCTCGCGGACCTGGGCCTGCGCCCGGTCACCACCGCAGAACTCGCCGCCCACTGGCGCACGGAGGGCTTTCGCCCGCTGCCCCCCGACCCGGTCCTGATCACCTTCGACGACGGCTACGAGGGCGTCCACCGGCACGCCCTGCCGGTGCTGGCCGCACACGGCTTCCCGGCCACGCTGTTCGTCTCCACCGGCTGGATCCGCGGGCCCTACGACACCGGAGGCGGTCTGGACTCCATGCTCGACTGGGACCAGGTGCGCGAACTGGCCTCCGCCGGAGTCGAGATCGGCGGGCACAGCCACACCCATCCGCAGCTCGACCAGCTCGACGACGAGCGGCTGTGGGCGGAGCTGATCCGCTGCCAGGAGATCGCCGCCGACGAACTGGGCTGCGCGCCCGCCTCGTTCGCCTACCCGTACGGCTACTCCAGCAGCCGTGTCCGGGCCCGGGTGCGGGCGGCGGGCTTCGCGCAGGCGCTCGCCGTCGGCAACGCCCTCGCCCGCCGCGACCAGGGACCGTACGCGCTGCGGCGGCTCACCGTGCGCCGCTCCACCACCGCCGAGCAGTTCCGGCGGATGGTCCAGGGCCGCTCGCTCGCCCGGGACTTCGCCCGGGACCGAGCCCTCACCCGCGGCTACGCCCTGGTCCGCAGAGCCCGACAGGTCCGCCGAAAGGCCATCCTTGCCCGTGTCTGACACGACCACCGCCACCGAGGCGACGACCGACGCACCCGAGGCGCCCGCGCGGCCGGGGCGCCGGCTGCGCCTCCCCCGGCGGGACCGCTCCCCCGGCGGCAGCCAGCTCTTCCGCAACGCCTACGCGCTGATGCTCAACACCGGGATCTCCGCGGTGCTGGGCCTCGGCTTCTGGCTGATCGCCGCCCGCTACTACACCGCCTCCGCCGTCGGCCAAGGCTCCGCCGCCATCGCCGCGATGAAGTTCCTCGCCGGACTGACCGCGGTCACGCTGACCGGCGCCCTGGCCCGTTTCATCCCGGTCGCCGGAGCGGCCACCAGACGGCTGATCGCCCGGACGTACGCGGGCAGTTCACTGGTCGTGGCGTGCGCCGCGGCGGTCTTCCTGCTCACCCTGCGCACCTGGGGGCCGTCGTACGGCTTCCTGCACGGCCTGGGCCACGGACTGGGCTTCCTGGCCGCCGTGATGGCCTGGAACCTGCTCACCCTCCAGGACGGGGTGCTGACCGGGCTGCGCAGCGCGCCCTGGGTGCCGGTCGGCAACACGGTGTTCTCGGCGGTGAAGCTGGCCCTGCTGGTGGGGCTGGCCGCGGCGGCGCCCGTCGCCGGCGTCTTCGTCTCCTGGGTGCTGGCGATCGGCTTCTCGATCCTGCCGCTGGGCTGGCTGGTGTTCCGCCGCCTGGCGCCCCGGCACATGCGGGAGACCGAGGGGCAGGCCAGGCCGCCGTCGGCGAAGGAGCTGGGGCGCTTCCTGGCCGGGGACTACACCGGCTCGCTGTTCTCGCTCGCCGTGGTCTACCTGGTCCCGGTGATCATCGCCTCGCAGGTCAGCTCGGCGGACAACGCCTACTTCTACGTCACCACCACCATCGGCGGGACGGTCAACCTGCTCGCCATCAACATGGGCGCCTCGCTCACCGTCGAAGGCGCGCACGACCCGGCGCGGCTGGCCTCCGACACCCGGGCCGCGCTGGGCCGGATGGCCCGGATCATGGTGCCGGTCTGCGGGCTGCTGTTCCTGCTCGCGCCGCGCATCCTGCACGTCTTCGGCGCGGGCTACGCGCACGCGGCCACCGGGCTGCTGCGCTGGTTCGCGGTCGGCGCGCTGCTGCGGGTGGTGATGGAGACCTACTTCGCGGTGCTGCGCGCGCAGAGCCGCACCGCCGGGCTGGCCTGGCTCCAGGGGCTGCTGTGCGCGCTGGTGCTCGGCCTGACGCTGCTGCTGCTGCCCCGGATGGGGCTGACCGGGGCGGGGGTCGCGGAGATCTCCAGCCTCGCCGTGATCGTCGCCGTCGCCGCGCCCCGGCTGTACCGGACGATCAGGGCCGCGCCCGCCGCAGGCGTCCCGGACGACGTGGCCCCCGACGGAGACCTCGCGGACCTCGCCGGCCTGACGGCGGGCGGGTCTTCGAGAGCGTCGGGATTCCCGCCGTCCTCGCGGTCCTCGGCGTCGTCCGCGGCCTCGGCGTCCTCTGCGTCCTCGGGTCCCTCCGGGGCCCGCAGGCGGCCCACGTGGGCGCTGGACTCCGCCACGCTGCCGCTGGGCGTGCACGTCGACTTCGACCACGCGGAACGCCGCCCCGACGTACGCCCCGGTCCCGGCGCCCCACCGGGAGGCGCCGCCGTGGGGCCGCTGCCCGGGGCACGGCAGCCGGACACCGGCGCCGCGACGGGAGCGTCCCTGCTGGCCGCATCGGGAGTGCCCGCGCCGACGGAGGAGGCGGCGGCGCGGCCGGAGGCGGAGAAACCCACGGCCGGCGCCGGGACCGCGCTCTCGCACGGCGAGGAGACGAGGTGGCCGGAGACCGGAAAGTCCGCGGTCGGGTCCGCGCTCCCGCACGGTGAGAAGACGGCGTGGCCGGAAACGGAGAACCCCGCGGTCGCGGCCGGGCGCGCGGTTCCGCGCGGTGAGGCGGCGGCGCGGCCGGAGGCCGGGAAGGCCGCCGTCGCGGCCGGGCGCACCTCGCTCGCGCGGGGCGGCGAGGACGGGGCGCCGGACGCACCCCCGCGCAAGCGCCGGGGCCCGACCCGGCACGGGGCTGTGCTGGGCGGGCTGCTGGTCGGCGCGCTGCTGCTGTACTGGCTGCCCGCGCTGCGGCTCGACGACGGCCGCCTGGACCGGATGGGCGGCCTCGGCCTGGTCTCGGTGCTGCCGCTGCCGACCCTGGCCGGCGCGGCGCTGCTGGTCGCGGTGTTCGCCGCGCTGCTGGGGCGGCGCCGCGAGCACCGGACGCTGCTGCTGGTCACCCTGCTGGCGACCGTCGTCTCCCTGCACGCCCTGCCCGCGGTGATCGAGAACGAGCCGCGGTTCGCGACGGCTTGGCAGCACCTCGGGTTCATCGACTACGTCGACCGGACCGGTTCGGCCGTGCCCGACCTGGACGCGCGCTGGAGCTGGCCCGGCTTCTTCGCCGTGGCGGCGTTCGCCGCCCGCGCCTGCGGGGCGACCGACTTCACCGAGGTCATCCGCTGGTGGCCGCTGACCGTCCAACTGCTGTATCTGCCCCCGATGTTCCTGCTGACCCGCTCGCTACGGGCGGGCTGGCGGGCCCGGTGGACCGGCGTGTGGTTCTTCGTGCTCGGCGGCTGGGTGGGCCAGGACTACTTCTCCCCGCAGGGCTTCACCTACCTGCTCTACCTGGTCTTCGTCGCCGTCCTGCTGGTCTGGTTCCGGGCGCCGCGCATGCTGTGGGGCGCGGGCCGCCCCGGGGAGGCGGAGGTCGAACCGGCAGGCCGACGGCAGCGGGCCGTGCTGCTGGCGGTGGTGATCGGCCTGTTCGCCGCCAGCGTCCCGGCGCATCAGCTCACGCCGTTCATGATGCTGGGCGTGCTGGCCGTGCTCGTCCTGACCGGCCGCTGCGAACTGCGCGGCCTGCCCGTGCTGTGCGCGGTGCTCGTCGTGTTCTGGCTGGGCTTCATGGCCGAGCCGTACTGGTCCGGGCACTTCGACGAGCTGTTCGGCGGGGTCGGCGGGGTCGGCGGCAACGTCACGACGTCCGTGTCGGGCCGCATCCAGGACGGCGGCGACCCCACGCACCGGCTGGTGCTCTACACCCGGGTGGCGATGGCGGGCTCGGTGCTGGCCCTGGGCGGCTGGGGCTGGCTGCGGCGGCGCCGGCGCGGCTACCGCGAGCGGTCCCTGCCGGTGCTCGCCCTCGTCCCGTTCCTCGGCTTCGGCATGCAGTCCTACGGCGGCGAAATGGCGCTGCGCGTCTTCATGTTCGCCCTGCCCGGCGCCGCCCTGCTCGCCGCCCTCGCGTTCTTCCCGCGCCCGGACAGCGCGGCGGGAGGCGGCGAGGACCGCCCCGCGGAGGACGGCCCCGCGGAGGGCGGCACGCGCGGCGGCCCGGCCCGGACGGGCCGCGGCAGAGCCCTGGCCCCGGCGGCGGCGCTGCTCGCGGGGCTGGTGCTGACGGGCGGCTTCCTGGTGGCCCGGTGGGGCAACGAGCCGTTCGAGCGGACCCGCACGGGCGAGGTCGCGGCCATGGACTACGTGTACGCCCACGACCGGCCGACCGTGCGGCTGCTGTGGCTGAGCGACGACCCGGTGAACGACGTCACCCCGGCCATGCCGTGGGGCGCACGGGACATGGAGCGCGTCGACTACGTGCCCACCCTGGCGCCGGCCGACCCGGCGCTGGTGGCCGGCCTGGTCAAGGCGTTGAGGGACGCGGGCCCGAACTCGTATCTGATGGCGGGCGAGAGCCAGTCGACGTATCTGCGGATGGACGCGGGCTATCCGGCCTCCTACCAGGCGCGGCTCGTGCGCGGCCTCGACGGCCGGCGGGAGCTGCGGAAGGTCTTCGGCGACGGGGACGCGGTCCTGTACCGACTGCGCGAGCAGCCCGCGGGCGCGGTTCCCGCACCGCGTCCGGGGCCGATCGGGCCGCAGGTGACCTGGACGCCGTGGTCGGTGGTGGGCGCCCTCGCGGCGCTGGCGCTGACCGTGCTGCTGACCGCCCGTGAGGTCGTGCGGGTGGCGCTGCCGCCGAGCGTGCGGCGACTGCGGTGGCTTCAGGGCAGCTTCTGGTTCTCGCTGCCGCTGCTGGCGGTGCTGGCCGCCTCGCTGGCGCTGCGGTTCCTCACCCTGAAGTGACCGCCTCGTGGCGACTGGCGCGACCGGTCGCCGCGGGGCGGCGGCAGCGGCTCACCGGGCGAGCCACTTCACCTCGTAGGCCCGCATGCCGAACCGCTTCCCGTCGACCTCGGCGCTGAGCGGCCGGTCGGAGGCGTTGACCACCACGGCGACCGCGGCGGTGGCCAGGACGCGCACCCGGGGCGCGGAGTCCGGGGCCACGGCCACGGTCTCGTACCGGCTGCCGGGCGGGAACGCCCGTGCGAACCGCGAGACCAGGCCGTACATGGGCAGGGCCTTGCCCCCGTCGTCGTCCCCGGTCGGCGTCCACAGGCAGCCGGGGCAGTCCGGGCCCTTCCGCGTCTCCGGGTTCCAGTAAAAACCGGAGGAGGCGCCGCCGCGGACCATGGCGATCATCCCGGCGGCCTGGACGGCGACGCGGTGCGCCTCGGACCAGCCCGTGCGGTCCGCGTGCCCGTCGGCGGACGCCGCGGTCGCCGCGCTCGCCGCGGTTTCTACGTAGTACTCGGCCCACCACAGCGGCAGGCCGCCGGTCTCCCGCCGCACCCAGCGGCCGACGGCCGTGAACTTGTCCGCGGCCGCGAATTCGTCGGGCAGCAGTTCGTCGTCCTTGGTGTAGCTGGAGCCGTCCACGACGGCGAAGTCGGCGCCCGCCTTGTGCGCGTTCCAGTAGGAGAAGGCGTCCAGGACCCGCTGGTCCATGGCGCCCCAGGGGCCCCGCAGGACGGTGGAGGCGTTGTCCTGCCGCGGGTCGACGCTGTCCATGGACAGGTACGGGCCGCCCACCATGATCGTGGGGTCGACCTTCTTCAGGGCCCGGTAGACCAGGTTGTACAGCTCGGTGTAGCCCTCGTAGTCCCAGCGGGCCTTGGAGTCGTTCCAGAAGCCCTTGAACTCGTTCCAGACGATGAAGTGGCGTACGTCCGGGTAGCGGCGGGCGACGGTCGCGGCGAGCGCGGCGTAGTCCGCGTAGTGGCCGGGCAGCGGGGCGGTCTCCAGCGCGGACTGGCTCCAGTCGGTGCTGTCCACGCCCGCCCGTCCGCCCTTCATCCAGTCCGGGGCGCAGCACAGGGTGATCACCGGCGTGCCGCCGGAGGCGCGGATGAAGTCGACGCGGCGGTCCAGGGCGGCGAAGTCGTAACGGCTCTGGACGGGCTCGGGGTTGTCGGCGCCCCAGCCCATGACGGCCTGGTCCTGCGGGAGTCCGCCGTCCCGCGCCAGCAGCGTGCGCGCGCGGTCCACGGCGGCGCCGCCGCCCTCGTCGGCGCTGAACTGGGTGTGCGTGAAGCCCCAGCCGACGGAGGGCTGGTCCGGGTGGCGCGGGACCGCGGGCGTGCCGTGCACCGCGTCGCCGTTCCGGGTCGTGCCCTCGGCGGCGGCGCCGTCGGGCGTCGCGTGCATCAGGGCCGCCACCAGGGCCACGACGACCGCGGCCACGCCGAACAGCGCGGTGAACCGCCACCGCGCCGCCGCTGAGAAACGCTGATGACGTCCCATCAAGGACCACAGTACGGGCGGGATGCGCGCGCCGGGCGCGATTCGGGCAGGTTCGCCCGGGGCGACACGGGACGTTCCCGCCGGAAACGGGGTGCGTACGGGGGTCGGGTGGCAGATCATGGCGGCATGTCTGCGAACCCACACGACGCGCTGCCGATCCGGCTCAACGTCGACGACTCCGACTCGCCGTCCGACGTCGTCGACGCGCTGTTCCTCGGCCGCTTCGCGACGGGCGAGCAGCCGTACGCCCACGCGGCCAACATCGACCGGGTGCGCTCCGGCGCCACCCTGCTGCCGGACGGCGCCCGGGTGCTGCGGGCGGCCCGCGACGACGACCGCAGCGCGACGCTCGCCGAGGGCGACGGCTGGACCCTGCTGGTCTCCCGCTGGAACCGGGGCGCGGACGTCACGGTCACGGCGACCAGCGCCGAACTGGCCCAGGACGTGCTGGGCAGGGCCACGGACGGCGCCGCGGACGAACCGGCGCCGCAGCCGGACAACGTGACGATGGGCTTCTGGTACGTCTCCCCTCGGCGGGGTCCGTACCGCACCACGCGGCAGATCTCGGCGGGCGCCTGGGAGGACGTCCGGGCGAACTACACGGCGCCGGTCGCCGAGGCGATGGACCGGCTGATGAAGACGACGCCGCAGGACATCGCGGGCCGGCTGCTGTTCCTGCACGGGCCGCCGGGCACCGGCAAGACCTCCGCGCTGCGCACGCTGGCCCGGTCCTGGCGGGACTGGTGCCAGGTGGACTGCGTGCTGGACCCCGAGCGGCTGTTCAGCGACGTGGGCTATCTGATGGACATCGCCATCGGCGAGGAGGACCCCTCGGGCAAGGGCCGCTGGCGGCTGCTGCTGCTGGAGGACTGCGACGAGCTGATCCGCGGCGAGGCCAAGCACACGGCGGGCCAGGCGCTCTCGCGCCTGCTGAACCTGACCGACGGCCTGCTCGGCCAGGGCCGCAACGTCCTGGTCGGCGTGACCACCAACGAGGACCTGGAGCGCCTGCACCCGGCCGTGGTCCGGCCCGGACGCTGCCTGGCCCGCGTCGAGGTGGGCCGGCTGACCCGGCCGGAGGCGGTGAACTGGCTGGGCACGGACGAAGGGGTGGGCCGCGAGGGCGCGACCCTGGCCGAGTTGTACGCGCTGCGCCGGGGCGTCTCCCCGACGGCGCTGCCCGAGCCCCGGGAGGGCGCCGAGGCGGGCCTGTACCTCTGAGCCGCCTCTGAGGCTCTGCGCCCTGACGCGTGCGGTGCACGGTGCTTTGATGGGCGTATGACCCTGTACGTGGGGACGTCCGGCTGGCAGTACGCGGACTGGCGCGGGGTGCTGTACCCGGAGGGCTGCCCGGTGCGGCGGTGGCTGGAGGAGTACGCGGCCGCGTTCGCCACGGTGGAGGTGAACAACGCCTTCTACCGGCTGCCGTCGCGGGAGACCTTCGCCGTCTGGCGGGAGCGGGTGCCGCCGGACTTCACGGTCGCGGTCAAGGCGAGCCGCTACCTGTCGCACGTAAGACGGCTGCGGGAGCCCGCCGAGCCGGTGCGCCGGCTGATGTCGCACGCGGCGGGCCTCGGCGACCGGCTCGGCCCGGTGCTGCTCCAGTTGCCGCCCACGCTGCGGGCCGACGCGGCGCTGCTGGACGACTGCCTCGCGTGCTTCCCGCCCGGCATCCGGGTCGCGGTCGAACCGCGCCACGCGTCGTGGTGGACGCGGGAGGTCCGCGAGGTCCTGGAGCGGCGGGGCGCGGCGCTGTGCTGGGCGGACGCGGGCGGCCGCCCGGTCACGCCCCTGTGGGCCACCGCCGACTGGGGCTACGTCCGCTTCCACCACGGCCGCGCGCGGGCCTGGCCGCACTACGGGCGACGGTCCCTGGAGACCTGGGCCGACCGGATCGCGACGGCCTGGCCGAGCGGGCGGGACGCGGACGTGTACGCCTACTTCAACAACGACCCGACGGGGGCGGCGGTCGAGGACGCGATGGCGTTCGCCGGGGCGGCGCGGCGCGCGGGCCTGACGACGACGCGCACGCCGGGGCGGCTGCCGCTGCCGCTCCCGGGCTGAGCGCAGCCGAGCCGGGCGCCTCACGGAAGGGGCGCCGCACCGGCCGGGCGCCTCGCCTGAAGGGGTGCCCGCCGGAGCCGTGCCTCACTAGAGGGGCACCGCACTGGAGGAGCGCCGCGCGGGAAGGGTGCCGCACTGGAGGAGCCGCACCGCCGGAGGGGGCGCCTCGCCAGACGAGCGCCCAGCCAGACGGGCGCCGCCGGACAGACGCCTCACACCGGAGGGCCGCCGCGCCGGAAGGGCGCCGCACCGGAGAGCGCCGCGCCAGGGGGACCGCACCGCCGGAGGGGGCGCCTCGCCAGGCGGGTGCCTCACACCGGAGGGCCGCCGCGCCGGAAGGGCGCCGCACCAGACTGGCGCCTCGCCGGAGAGGGCGTCGCGCCGGGGGCGGCTCAGTTCCCGTAGGCCGCGCGCAGTGCGTCTCGTACGGCGTCGAGTGCGGTGTCCCTGGTGAGTCCGAGCCGCTGGACCCGCTCGGCGTAGGCCCGCGCGGCGGCCGCCGCCTCGCGCTCGGCCGCCGGGCCCGAGGCGGCCACGAACGTGCCGTTGCGCCCCCGGGTCTCGATCACCCCGTCCGCCTCCAGGGCCCGGTACGCCTTGGCGATCGTGTTCGCCGCGAGCCCGAGCGACTCGGCCAGGCCGCGCACGGTGGGCAGCCGGTAGCCCACCGGCAGCTCCCCCGCCCGTGCCTGCTCGGAGATCTGCGCCCGCACCTGCTCATAGGGAGGCGTGCCGTCGTCGATGTGGATCTGCAAGGTCACCGGCTGATTCTCCCGCACCTGCGGCGCCCCCCGCCCCGGACCCGGACGAACCCCGGCCCGGGACGGCCCGGCGGCCAGAGCCGACGGCCCGGCGGAAATGGGGAGGCGACCTGCCCCGCCGCTCCCGTAGCGTGCCCGCCCATGAACGTGACCGTACGTGATCTGCGCCCCGACGCGCCCGCCGACCTGGAGGGCTTCGCCCGGGTCCGGCATCGCGCGCTCCCCTTCCTGGTGCTCACCGCCGACTCCGTCGCCCACGACCTGGCCCACCTGCCTCCCGAGGCCCGCTACCGCCCGCTCGTCGCCGTGGCGGACGGCGAGGTGATCGGCACCGCCCAGGTGCGCCTGTCCCACGACTCCGCCGAACCGGGCCAGGGCCATGTGAACGTGTACGTGGACCCCGACCACACGCGCCGCGGCGCCGGCGCCCTGCTCGTGCGGGCCGCCGAGGAGCATCTGACCGCGCACCAGGCGGTCAGGCTGCACTCCTGGGTGCTGGACGCGCCGGACAACCGCGCCTTCGCCGAGCGCCGCGGGTACCGCCCGAGCCGTTCCGCGCACTTCCTGCGCCTGGACCTGGCGCACGGCGCGCTCCCGCCGCGGCAGGACCCGCCGCCTGGCGTCGAGCTGCGCCAGGGCTCGGACTTCGCCGGCGACCTGCGTCCGCTGTTCGCCCTGGACGCGGAGGCCGCGGCGGACGAGCCGAGCGACGTGGACGTTGAGCTGACCGACTACGAGGCGTGGCTGGAGGAGATCTGGCGCCACCCGCTGCACGATCCCGCGCTGACCTCGGTGGCCGTGGTCGACGGCCGTCCCGCGGCGTTCTCCGCGGCTCACACGGACGGCGCCTCCCGGTACAGCACCTCCGCGACGGGCACCGCCCGCGCGTACCGCGGCCGAGGACTGGCCAAGCTGGCCAAGAACGAGTCGCTGCACCGCGCCCGCGCCGCCGGGTGCACCGAGGCGTTCACGGGCAACGACACCGGCAACGGACCGATGCTCGCGATCAACGAGTGGTTCGGGTACGAGGTGTGCGCCACCGAGGTGCGGTATGTCCGCGAACTCGGCTGACACGACGGGGACGGTGGACGTCGTCCTCGTCAAGGGGGACCGCGTGAAGATCCGTTACCCGAGCGCGCTCGTCGCCGACGACGGCACGCGGATCGCCGTCCGGGCTGCCTGGGCGGGCGACGGCGGGCGCGACTTCGGCTTCGCGCGCTTCGAGCCGGGCGACGTCTTCACCGAGCACTGCTGGCGGGACCGCTGGTACGCGGTGAAGGAGGTCCGCGACGCGGACGGCCGCCTGAAGGGCTGGTACGGCGACGTCACCCGTCCGGCGGTCCGCACGGGCGCGGAGCTGGTCGTCGAGGATCTCGACCTGGACCTGTGGCGCTCGGCGGACGGCGCCGACGTGCTCCGTCTGGACGAGGACGAGTTCGCGGCGAGCGGCCTGGCCGAGCGCGATCCCGCGGCGGCCGTGGCCGCGCTCGACGAGCTGGAGGCGCTGGCCCGCACGGACGGCTTCACCGCGCTGCTGGACCTGTGACCGGAAGGGTTCACCGGCTCGCGACGCCAGGCGGCTTCCCGGGCGCATTCCTTCCCGCCACAGCACTAGGCGACGCGGGCGGCTGACCCCGGGGCCGCTCTCCGGGACTCACACGGTCGCCACTACCGCATACCGCTCGTCCCGCACCTCCTTGCCCCACAGGGGGGCGTCCGCTGACAGCCGTTCCACGCGTGTGTGGTCCGTGAGAGGGGCGAGGAGAGTGAGAAGCCGCTCGCTGGGTATGCCGACCGGCGTGACCGTCCCCCAGACGCCCTCGACGAGGACCAGCCGCCCCGAGGGCCGCAGCAGCTCCCGCCAGCGCCGTAGGGCGCGGGCGGGGTCGGGCAGCGCCCACAGCACGTGGCGGACGAGGACGGCGTCGAAGCGGCGCTCGCCCACCGGCGGGCTCGCCGCGTCGCCGACCAGGAAGACCGCGGCGCGGCCCGCGAGCTTGGCGCGGGCCCGGTCGACCATGTTCCTGGAGAGGTCGACGCCGGTCACCCGGTGTCCCTGCTCGGCGGCGAGCAGCGCCAGGCTGCCCGTGCCGCAGCCGAGGTCGAGGATCTCGGCGGGGCCCTCGGGCAGCCAGGCGCGCAGCCGCTTCGCCCAGGCCGCGCGCACCTGCGGGTCGCGCAGTCCGTGATCGGGCTCGTCGTCGAAGACGGCCGCCTGCGCGTCCCAGTCCACCGGGGCCGTAACCCCGCTCGCCGTGTCACCGTCGGTCATGGTCTGTTCACTCATGCGTCCCAGAGTGACACCCCCCACTGACACTCGGATCGTGACAGCCGCCACAGACAGACCCGCACCGATGAGGAACTCTCGCCCGAAAGGTCTACCTCCGTGACATCACGGAACCCGGTAGGCGTTGAAGGAGGCACAGATGCGCCGTGTGACAGTGCAGAAGCCCCTGAGAAAGACGGACACGCGCCGGGTCCGTGAGGAAACGGACGAACGTCCCGCCGTGCGGCCGGAGGTCCGCAAGGACATCGCGCGCACATGGTGGCCCGAGGGTTGACCGGCGGGCCGGACCGGGTGCCGGACGTGGCGCCGCCGGATCATTCACCGCGAGGCGAGTCGTGCCGGGCCGGTCACCGTGAGGCGGGTCGTGCGGGACGAGTCGTGCGGGGCCGGAATCACCCCCGTGCGGGCCGTGCGGGTCACGGCCGCCTGTGCGCAGCCTCAGCGCGGCCTTAACGCCGGCATAAGGATGTCCCGCGACCGCCCTCGGCGGGCGTGCGCGCGTTCCGGCCGGGCTAGCGTCTGAGCACCCCACGGGATCCGCACCCGCAGCGGGACGGTCCGGACCGGGGGATCCGGACCGTTCCTCGAGGAGACGCCCCTCCAGGAGGGGTGAGAAGCGGCCGGGGCCTGTCCGGCGGCTCAGGCCGGACAGGTCCCCGAGACGGTTCGCCTCAGTCGAACACGGACGCGCAGGTGGTGGCGGTGGCGTGCGCGGGGTCGAGTGCGTTGGCCGTCTCGTGGAAGGCGATGCGGTCGACCGTGCCGATGGCCACGTGCTCGGACAGGTCGGCCGCGCACAGGTCCTGCAACTGGACGTTGTGCACGTCGGGGCCGGTGAGGTACTGGCTGCGCCAGGGGGTGACCACCTCGTCGAACTGGGTGGCGATGACCGTGTAGTGCACGCCGGGCACGGTGTCGCCGCCGGCGTTGAGCCGGTTCATGAAAGCGGATCCGGCGACCTGGTCGGCGAGGCCGGGGGTGGCGGTGGAGAGCAGGTAGCCCGCGCCCGGGAAGTACGGCAGCAGGTTGGCCAGGCCGTCGAGAGTGGTGCCGTGGTTGTCGGGGGCGATGCCGACGAGGGTGTTCACCTTGGCGGCGCCGCCGAGGAACTTCAGGTAGTAGCGGGGCATCATCCCGCCCTGCGAGTGGCCGACGAGGTCGGTCTTGGCGGCGCCGGTGGCGGCGAGCACCTTGTCGACGAAGGCGGAGAGCTGGCCGGCCGACTCGTCGATGGGGCCGAGGCCGTAGAAGACGGGGACGCCCGGCAGTCGGCCGTAGTCGAAGGAGAAGACGCAGTACCCGCGGTCCTTCAGGTAGGGAGCGAGGGACAGCCAGTTGTCGACGGAGTTGGCGAAGGTTCCGTGGACCAGGACGACGGGGCGGGGGTGGGACGCGGACGGTCTGCAGCCGAAGTCGTTCCAGCCGCTGCTGGGTGCGCCTGCGGCAGCGGCGGTGGCAGCGGGGACAGTGGCGACGGCGACGGCGGCGAGGAACAAGGCGGCCAGGTGTCTCCGGGCACGCGGGAAGGGCAGCATCGTGTGGTCTCCTTGCGGCTCAAGGGAGGTGCGACGGCACTGCGCCCTGTGATCCGGATCACCAGGATGCTGTTCACTCGTCAAGTTACGGGCGAGTAGGCCCGCGTGGGAAGTTACGCGTCAGTAAAAAATCCCCGGGACGCCCGAAGGCGTCCGGGGCACGTGATAAGCGAACCGGCGCATCGTCATTGCATCCGCGCTCACCGGCCCGCGCGACACGAGGTGCGCCAACCGCCGTTTGAGCAGGTGCAGTTAGCGCAAGCTCTGAGGTCCGAGCAACCGGGCCGCTCGGTCGGCCTCGGGATCCCTTCCTTCGTAACCTCGTCCCTGATCAGGGCTGCCACAGGACCGCGAGCGAGCTGCGGCAGGATCAAGGCCGATTACCTGTTCCCGGAGGCCTGATCCGCAGCGGCAACGGCGACCATCGGCCCGGCAGCCGCCGAGAGCGCCGCGGCTGTCGCCGCATCGGCCGGCAGGAACGCCTCCAGCTTCAGCTCGGCGAGCGTTACGTCGACGGCGGTGGCGAAGGTGGTCACGGTCGTCATCAAGTGCAGCTCGCCGTACGAGGACTGAAGTCGGAGCGGAACCGCGAAACCGAGTAGCCCGGCAGACGGATCCAGATGGGGAACGTACCGAGTCAGCTCGGCACGCAACTCTTCCAGACAGCCGAGGCGGGCCAGGATGTGGCGGGCCCATTCGGCGAGATTGCGGATGCGGGGAGCCAGGCCGTCGGGATGCAGCGCAAGACGGTAAACGTTCGTACCCGGGCCGACCAGCTCGGGGGCCGCCCCCTCGGTGATCAGGTCGAACGCGGTGTTCGCGGCGATCAGGTCACCGCCACGGTCCACGACCAACGCCGGATACGGCAGATGCCCGCGGAGGATGTGGCCGATCGCCGTGCGCACGGGAGCCAGCACCGGGTCGTCGAGTGCGCTCTCGGGGTAGGCGGGTGCGTATCCCGCGGCCAACAGCAGCTCGTTGCGCTCCCGCAGCGGCAGTTCCAGCGACTCGGCCAGGCGCACGACCATGTTCCGACCGGGGGCGGACCTGCCCGATTCGATGAAGCTGAGATGGCGCTGCGTGGTGCCCGCCCGAAGCGCGAGGTCGAGTTGGCTGAGATGACGGCGGGTACGCCGTTCGCGAAGCACACGGGGGAAGTCCACGGACCTGTTGTAACGGCGGCGGGGGCCCCAGGCCATTCCCCGCGGGGAATTGGCGCCACCCGCGCCGGTCGTGAACATCGCCGACATGGACATCGGTGTACTGCTTCCGACCGGAACCGCGCAGTGGGGCCCGGCCGACGACCCCCGCGAGCTGGTCGCCTTCGGCCGCCAGGCCGAACGCCTGGGCTTCTCCTCGCTCTTCGTCAACGACTCCCTGATCAGCCCGCGCATCGAGGCGCTCACCATGCTGGCCGCGCTCGCTCCGGCGACCGAGACCGTGACACTGGGCACGGCCGCACTGATGCCGTTCCTGCGTCGGCCGGTCCAGGCCGCGCAGTCACTCGGGTCGATCGACGTGCTGTCTGGTGGCCGACTCACCGTGGCCGTCGGCGCCGGTTTCCCCGGCCCGTTCGGACGCCCTCTCTACACGCTGTCCGAGTTGCCGTGGGAAAGGCGCTTCGCCCGCCTGGACGAGACTGTCGCGCTGTGGCGGGCCCTATGGGACGGCGCCGACTCCTTCCACGGCGAGATCCTCCGGTTCGATGACATCCCGCCCACGACCAGACCGTCCCAAGCCGGTGGCCCGCCCCTCTGGCTCGGCGGCGCGACCCCCTCAGCGCTGGCCCGCACCGGCCGGACGTACGACGGATGGCTTCCTTACCCGCCCGACCCCGCCGACTACGCATCCGGCCTCCGCGATGTCCGCCAGGCCGCGGCCGACGCCGGGCGTGCGGCCGAGGGCATCACCCCCGCACTGTTCGTCTCGGTCCGGATCGACGACGACACCGAGAGCGGACGTCGCGCACTGGACGCCTACGCACGCGCCACATACGGCATGCCACTGGAGGAGCTGGAGAGGATCCAGGCGGTTGTCACCGGCTCCGCCGACCAAGTGCTCCAGCGCCTGGGACAGTACGTCGCCGCCGGCGCCCAGCACATCGTCGCCCGACTCGGCGCCCTGGACCTGCGCTCCCAGCGCGACCAGCTCGAACGGATCGCAGACCTGATCCCCGCCGTCCAGAAGGCAATGAGTCGCACCGTTGCCTCGGAAGGCTCCTGAGCCTGACCCGACCGACTTCGGGACAGCCTTGATACGAGTTGGCGTGGCAGACACTGTCACGATCGGACGAGGGTCGCCGGCCCCACCGAGCCAGGCCATCTTGCGGCAATACGATCGAGAACCGGTTCAAGGCGACGGGCGCTTTCCGTCTGCCGATCGAAGGTGAGCTGCTGGCTGGAGAGCCGAACGTTCGTCAGATCCTCGGCTCTCAGGGAGAGGGCTGTCACCCGTGCCCGCTGAAGTCCCAAGGCGTCGTGCAGCGCTTGTGCGGCGCCCGTCAGTACTGGAGTGTGAGCCGTGGGTTCTGGAAGCACTCGCGTCCGGGTGGTCGTAGACCGATCCGCGTAATGAACTGTGAGCGTAAGCGCGCGGGCCACCTGGCCGTCCGTTCTCAATTGCCTCCCGACGTCAACGGCAAGTCCAAGCAGTGCGCCGCGGCGTACGGATTCATCGACCTCATGCCTGTCGAATCGCAGTTCAGCGCTGGCCGACCTGGGCGGAGCGTGTGACACCACACGGGTCCGGTCGATGCCATGGGCCCGTTCCCGCACAAGACGCCCCATTTTCGCGCCCAGGATCCTTTGTAGGGTGACCTCAGAAGTTCTTGCCACCTTGCCGATACTGTCCAACCCGTACTCGCAGAGCACCCGAGCCGTCTTCGGCCCCACTCCGTACAAGACCGCTACTGGTTTTTGATTCAGGAAGCCGGAGATTCCCTGTGGGGTATCCGGGATGCAGCGAACGGCGCCTGGCGGTCCGTGACGCCCGACCATCTTGGCGAGCATGGGATTGGGAGCCACGCCGACAGCACAGTCAAGGCCGTACAACGCCAGCACACGCACACGCACACGTCGCGCAATCTCAACGGCGTCGCAATCGAAATAGCGAACGCTCCCGCCCACATCCGCCAATGCGGCGTCGGGGGGAAGGGCCTCGACGACCGGGGTGATGTCGCCCAGGACCTGAAGAAGCGCCTGCCACGTCTCCCGAGGCGGTCCTGGCGCCTGGACATAGATGACGGCCATCTCGATCACCCTGCGCTTCCGGGACTGGAGTGCCAGAACTTGCGGCTTTCCTTGGAGTCACCGCCTGCGGGCTTGATATCCGCCCATGCATTCATTTCGACGCCGTCGGCCACTTGAATCGTTCGGCCACGCCTTCCCGTCTCAGGGCCAGGGCGCTCCTGACGCTCCGCCAATCGGTCCGCCACAGCATCGAGACCTCCGGACCGACGCAACTCCGCCAGTTCCGTCAGATCCCACGCGGCAGAGCCGACGACACTGAGCGAACGCGGTCCACGGCGTTGGACTTTCCCGCGGACCAGCAGCAGCCAGCTATGAAAGATCGTGTGCGCGCAGTCGGCCTGGCTGTCGTTGAAGAAAGCCAGGTCTGTCAGGCCGGTCGAGTCGTCGAGGGTGACGAAGATGATCCGCTGCGGCTCCCGCGCGGTCGCCTCCCCGTACGGGCTTGACTTGGTGCGGTGAAGGATCGGCGGCGTCTGGGTGGCCGCCTTGGCGCCCGCGACCAGCACCGTCTCCCCGTGCCGGACCTCGCGCAGGCGGCGCGCGGAGACCACGCCCAACTCCTTGAGGAAGCCGTGGTGATCGTCCATCAGGTTGCGCGAGACGTCCATGGACAGCACTCCCAGCTCGGCGCTGAGCCGCTCGGCGTCGGACAGGTCGGGCAGCCCGGCCGCAGCCGTCTCCCTCCCTCCGGTCAACGGCAGTTGGCCGCCGCCGGCGCCCCGGACGCCCCGGTGCATTTCGGCCAGGTGCAGTCGCAGGTCGCGGCGGTTGGCGCCGAACGCGTCCAGCGCGCCCACCTGGGCGAGTCGTCCGGCGACGGGGCGGCTCGGGCGGGCCCGCTCCCAGAAGTCGAGCAGCGAGGCGTACGGCTGTCCGTCCGCGATCCGCGCCGCCTCGGCGCCGCTGATGCCGTATACGTCGTCCAGGGCCAGCCGAAGTCCCCACACGTCCGGCGAACCGGACTCCGCATCAGACACCAGTTCGATGCGATAGGCGACGCCCGACCGGTTCACGTCCAGCGGCAGGATCGGCACCCCGCGCCGCCGCGCGTCCGCCAGCAGCAGCCGCTTGGGGTACATCCCCGGATCGTGCGTGAGCAGTCCCGCGTAGAAGGCGGCCGGGTGGTGGGCTTTCAGCCACGCCGACTGGTACGTCGGCACCGCGAAGGCGACCGCGTGCGCCTTGCAGAAGCCGTAGGAGCCGAACGCCTCGACGATCCGCCAGGTCTGCTGGATCGTCTCCGCGTCGTACCCCTTCGCCGCCGCCCGCTGGGCGAACCACACCTTGATCCGCCCCTGCGACTCCGGGTCGGACAGCCCGCGCCGCACCCGGTCCGCCTCGTCGCGCTCGCAGCCGGTCATGACGTGGACGATGTGGATGATCTGCTCGTGGAAGACGACCACCCCGTACGTCTCGCGCAGCGCCTCCCGCAGGTCCCGGTGCGGATAGCGCACCGGCGCCCGCCCGTGCCGGGCCTCGATGAACGGCCGCACCATGTCGGCGGCGACCGGTCCGGGCCGGAACAGGGATATGTCGACCACCAGATCGTGGAAGTTCTCCGGCGCCAGCCGCCCCACCAGGTCCCGCTGGCCCGGCGACTCGATCTGGAAGCAGCCCAGCGTCTCGGTGGACCGGATCAGCCGGTACGTCGCCGGGTCGCCCTCGGGCAGGGCGTCCAGGTCGATCCGCTCCCCCGCGGCGCGCTCCGTCTCCGCCACGGCGTGCGCCATCGCCGACTGCATCCGCACGCCCAGCACGTCCAGCTTGAGCAGCCCCAGGTCCTCCACGTCCTCCTTGTCGAACTGGGACATCGGCAGCCCCTCGCCGCCGGTGGGCACGACCGGGGTGCGGGCGAGCAGCGAGGCGTCGGACAGGAGCACGCCGCAGGGGTGCATGGCGACCCCGCGCGGGAGGGCGTCCAGCGCCTCGACCAGCTCCCAGAACCTGTCGTAGCGCGCGCCGCCCCGCTCGGACTCCCCTGCCAGCGCCCGCAGTTCGGGCAGCTCACGGAGCGCCGCGCGGGCGTCGCGGGCGCGGACGTGCGGGAAGGACTTGGCGATGCGGTCGATCTCGGCGGGGTCCATGGACAGCGCGGCGCCCACGTCGCGCACGGCGTGCCGGACGCGGTACGTCTCCGGCATGGCGACCGTCGCGACCCGCTCGGCGCCGAACCGGCCGATGATCGCGCGGTAGACCTCCAGCCGGCGCGCGGACTCCACGTCGACGTCGATGTCGGGCAGGACGAACCGCTGCCTGGACAGGAAGCGCTCCATCAGCAGTCCGTGCGCGACCGGGTCGGCGTGGGCGATGCCGAGGAGGTGGTTGACGAGGGAGCCCGCGCCCGAGCCCCGGGCCGCGACCCGGATGCCCGTCCTGCGCACGTCGTCCACCACCTGGGCGACGGTGAGGAAGTAGGAGGCGAAACCGTGGTACGCGATGACGTCCAGTTCCTCGTGCATCCGCTCCCAGTAGCGGCGCCGGCCCGTGTAGCCGCGCAGCACCATGCCCGCCGCCGCCTTGGAGGCGAGGGTGCGCTGCGCGGTGCGCCGGGCGGCGCCCACGAGGCGCGGCTCGGGGAAGTGGACGACGCCCATGCCGAGGTCGTCCACGGGGTCCACCCGGCACTCGGCGGCCGTGGCCCGCGTCTGCTCCAGCAGGCGGTGGGCGGTGTCCCGCCGGAAGCCCGCGGCCTCGACGATCCGCTCGGCCGCGCGCAGCATGGCGGCCGGGTCCTTCAGCCACGCCTCGCCGGAGTCCGGTTCCCCGGCGGCGGCGAGCGGGACCAGGCGGCGGGCGGCGTCCAATATGTCGGCGACCGGGCCCTGACCGGGGTCGGCGTAGCGGACGGCGTTGCTGAGCACGGGCCGGATGCGCTGCTCGGCGGCGAAGCCCACGGTGCGTGCGGCCAGGCGCAGGGAGCCGGGTCCGGCGCCCTCGCGGCCGTGCCATACGGCCTCCAGGCGCAGGGCGTCGCCGTAGACCTCGCGCCAGGGGGCGAGGAGCCTCGCGGCCCGGTCGGGGCGGCCCGCGGCCAGCGCCCGGCCCACGTCGGAGGCGGGGCCGAGCAGCACGGTCAGGCCGTCGGCGCGGTTGTCGGGCCAGGGCAGCAGGGGGGCGCCCGGAGGCAGCGGCGCCTCTCGCCCGTGCGGGACCGGGTCCTCGGCGCGGTGGGCGGCGGTGACCAGGCGGCACAGGTCGGCCCAGCCGCGGGCGCCGTCCCGGGCGAGGAAGGTGACGCGGGGCGCCGACTCGTCGACGAAGGCGCCGCCGCGCACCGGCGCCCGGCGCCGCTCCCGCCCCGCCGCGCCGCCGGATCGGCCGGGCGCGCCGGGCCGTGCGGACGCGTCCGGCCGTGCGGACGCGTCCGGCCGTGCGGACGCGTCCGGCCGTGCGGGCGTGGCGACCGCCAGGTCCGCGCCGAACAGCGGGCGGACCCTCTGCGCCGCGCATGCCTTGGCGAAGCGGACCGCGCCGGCGACGGTGTCGCGGTCGGTGAGCGCGAGGGCGTCCATGCCCCGCTCGGCGGCGCGCTCGGCCAGCCGCTCCGGGTGCGAGGCGCCATGGCGCAGGGAGAACCCGGAGACGGTATGCAGATGCGTGAAGCCCGGCATCCGCACCTCCCGCGCTCGTGCCCCGTCCGCACGGGGACGGACGGCGACGGCTTTCGAACATCAGTTCACTGCTCGCTCATCCCCACCATAACTCCATTCTCGAACGTGCGTACGAAAGCCGTACGGGCCCGTCCCACCTGCGCAAACACCTCCCGCCACGCAGCGTGAGGACACGTCGCGTCCCGCACCCGCACCCGCACCCGCACCCGCACACAGCCGAGCCCCGCCCTCTCGTGCGCGAGGGCGGGGCTCGGAGATCCCGTGGGGGGATGTGTGGGGGATGTGCGCGACCGGACGGTCAGCCGAGCTGGGAACCGGTCGCCGACAGCGCCTCGGTCACCGGCTGGAAGAAGGTCTCGCCGCCGGAGGTGCAGTCGCCGCTGCCGCCGGAGGTGAGGCCGATCGCGGTGTCGCCGTCGAACAGCGAGCCGCCGCTGTCCCCGGGCTCGGCGCACACGTCGGTCTGGATCAGGCCGTTGACCGTGCCCTCGGAGTAGTTCACCGTGGCGTTCAGGCCGGTGACCGTGCCGCCGTGCACCTGGGTGGTGGAGCCGCTGCGGGTCACCTTCTCCCCGACGGTCGCGTCCCCGGCCCGGGTGATCGCCTGGGTGGAGCCGTTGTAGAGGTCGACCGCGCTCGGGTGGTCGGTGCTCGCGGTGTACTTGACCAGACCGAAGTCGTTGTCCGGGAACTGCGAGTCGGCGTTCTCGCCGATCACGTTGCCGCTGGAGTCCGACCAGCTCGAGATCGCGTGCGTGCAGTGGCCGGCGGTCAGGAAGTACGGCTGGCCGTCCTTGACCACGTTGAACCCGAGCGAGCAGCGGCCGCCCGAGCCGCTGATGGCGTCGCCGCCCGCGATGAAGGGCTTGAACTCCGTCTTCGCGCGCTTGAGTTCGGCCTTGCCGCCGAGTCCGTCGACGACCTTGGACAGCTTGGCCCAGCCGTCCTTGGAGACCGTCTTGTCGGCGGTCACGACGACCTTGTCGGAGACCGGGTCGGTCGACCACGAGGTGCCCGGGATGGTCGCGTCCTTCTTCAGGGCAGCACGGGCGCCGTCCAGTTCGGCGAGCGTGTTCTCGACGAGTCTGGCCTTCGCTCCGGCCTGCTCGACCGAGTGCGCCGCGTTCTGGTCGACCACGTTGACCACGAGGGCCTTGGCCTTCGCGTCGTAGTACGTGCCCGCGGCGTCGCCGCCGAGGCGCCCGAGCAGCGTCGAGGCGAGGTTTCCGGCCTCGGGCGCCGACAGGGTGCGCGCCGTCGGGGTCTTCGCGGGCTCACTGGCGTTCGCACTCTGGAAGGTGACTCCAGCGGCGACGAGGGCGGCGACGCCCGCGGCGGCCACGGTCACACGGCGCCTGGGTATGCGTCGGTGCTTCAACTGACGTCCTCCTGTGGGGGATCGATCCGGGAGGTTGTGGGGACCTCACGGACCGGAAGGCGGGTTGAACAGCGCCCACTATTCCGAGGCCCACAGTCGGCACACAAGGTCGAGTTCTGGACGGGCGTACGACAACTCGGTTGCCTCCGCGGCACTTTGACCTTCCGAGGTCACCACGTCGTTGTTCGCGCAGCAAACACTACGCGCGAGTAGCCGTTGTGCGCTCTGTGAGGTCTAGTCCTGTCTTGTTCTCGCCCCTCCAGAGCGGAGCCGCGAACCGCGCGGAGCGGGACGAAGGCACAGACAACGGCAGAGCCCCCGCACGCTGGTCGCGTGCGGGGGCTCTTCGACCGCGAGGGCCGCAGGGGCGGTTCACACGGTTCGGACCGTGCCCGCGGCCCGGCGCCGGGAGGGTGCGTCAGTAGACGTGCACCCCGTAGGCGCTCAGCGCCTCGGTCACCGGCTGGAAGAAGGTCGTGCCGCCGGAGGTGCAGTCGCCGCTGCCGCCGGAGGTGAGACCGTAGGCGACGCCGCTGTTGGAGTACAGCGGACCGCCGGAGTCGCCGGGCTCGGCGCAGACCGTGGTCTGGATGAGGCCGCTCACGACGTCGCCGTTGCCGTAGTTGACCGTGGCGTTGAGCGCGGTGACCTTGCCGCTGTGGATGCCGCTCGTGGAGCCGCGGCGGGTGACCGTGGTGCCGACGGAAGGCGTGGCGGCGCTCTTGATGTCCACGCTGCCCACGGCGCCGGGCTTGGCCACCGAGCCGTTGGTGTAGCGCACGATGCCGTAGTCGTTGCCGGGGAAGGAGGAGCCGGCGGTGGTGCCGAGCGTGGTGGAGTGCGAGGTGCTCGTCCACCAGGAGCCCGCTCCGTCGGTGCAGTGACCGGCGGTCAGGAAGTAGTAGTTCCCGCTGGAGTCCTGGACGTTGAAGCCCAGCGAGCAGCGCCAGTTGTCCGCGTAGATCGCGTCGCCGCCGGAGATCAGCTTCTTGAACTGGCCGGACGTGCGCTTGATGGTCAGAGCGCCGGCGTCGGCGCCCGCCTGCCGCTTGATGGCGGCGATCTCGGCCTTGCTGACCGTGCTGTCGGCGGTGACGACCACATGGTGGGTGCTGCTGTCGACCACCCAGGCGGTGCCGGGGACGTCCGCCTTGAGCACCGAGGCGCTCGCGCCGGTGAGCTGCGCGGCGCTGAAGGCGCTGTTGTCGGACGCGTTCGCGCTGGGGACGGCGAACGCGGCGGCGGCCACGAGGCCGGAGGCGACGGCGATCAGCCGAGTCCGTCTCGCGATGCCGTGGTGCGGGGAAGTGCGCTTGATCCTCACGTTTCGTTCCTCCACAAAGGAAGTCGGGGGCCCGCGTGGGGTCGGGGGCCGTGAGGCGCAGCCAGGGAGCGTCCCGTCCATCCGGATCCAGAAACGTTGTGTCCCTGACAAGCGCTGTGGGGGGAGTATTCGGCCGAACGACCGGTCGGCGCAAGGGCGCCTTTCGGTCGGGCGCCGCCGGGAGGACCGACGCCGTCCCGCCGTACGCCGCCGCCTCATGCCGTACGCCGTCACCCCGCGCCATGCGCCGTCGCCCCGCGCCATGCGCCGTCGCCTCGCCCCGCGCCGGTGGGCGGCACAGCCTGACGGTTCCTCACAATGCGCTCTCACGCGGTGCGTACGACGTGTGCCGCGGCACGGCGGAGACCTCTCGTTCACCCGTACGCCCCGTCACTCACCCGTGTGCCGTGGACAATCATATTTCACTCACAGTCAGTAGCGGTGTGGGAAAGAGCCCTTGGGGCACAAGGCCCTCGACGGATCGGCTGTGCACCAGTACCGTCACAAACCCCCCGCGCGGCGTCTATCCACTTGGCGCGACGTCCGCATCATGGATGACCATAGGGATGCGGAAAGCAAGAAAGACCGCTGTGAGAGGAGGCGTCCATGGGATCGGTACGCAAGGCGAGTGCGTGGCTCGGCCTCGTCGACGACAACGAAGACGAGCGTTACTACGACGACGACTACTCCGAGGGCACCGAGTCCGGGGACGCCTGGGTCACCGACCCGCGGGTCAAGGTGGCGACGGACACCGCCGAGGACAAGGGCCGCCGGATCGGCACGGTGACCCCGGACAGCTTCCGCGACGCGCGCGCCATCGGCGAGCTGTTCCGCGAGGGCGTGCCCGTGATCATGAACCTGACCGCGATGGAGGCCACGGACGCCAAGCGCGTGGTGGACTTCGCCGCCGGGCTGGTCTTCGGGCTGCGCGGCTCGATCGACCGGGTGTCCACCCGGGTGTTCCTGCTCTCCCCCGCCGACACCGAGATCGTCAGCGGCGACCCGGGGGCGCACCGCTCGGACGGCTTCTTCAACCAGAGCTGAGGCAGGGCCGCTCGCCGGCCCTGCCTCGCCTGGGGCTCACCGGAAGGCGTCGAGGCCGGTGAGCGCCTTGCCCAGCACGAGCTGGTGCATCTCGACGGTGCCCTCGTAGGTGAGGACCGACTCCAGGTTGGTCGCGTGCCGCATCACGGGGTATTCGAGCGAGATGCCGTTCGCGCCCAGAACGGTGCGGGCCGTGCGGCAGATCTCGATCGCCTCCCGCACGTTGTTGAGCTTGCCGAAGCTGACCTGCTCGGGACGCAGGCGTCCCGCGTCCATGCGCCGCCCCAGGTGGTGCGCGAGCAGGATCCCCTTGTGCAGCTCGACCGCCATGTCGGCGAGCTTGGCCTGGGTGAGCTGGAATCCGCCGATGGGCCTGCCGAACTGCTCGCGCCCCTTGGCGTAGTCGACGGCCGTCTCGAAGCAGGAGCGGGCCGCGCCCATGGCGCCCCAGACGATGCCGTAACGGGCGTGGGAGAGGCAGCTCAGCGGTCCGCGCAGCCCGGTCACGCCGGGCAGCACGGCGTCGGCGGGCAGCCGGACGTCGTCGAGCACGAGTTCGCTGGTGACCGAGGCCCGCAGGGACCACTTGTGCTTGATCTCCGGGGCGGAGAACCCGGGCGTTCCGGCCGGTACGAGGAACCCGCGCACGCCGTCGTCGGTGCGCGCCCAGACGACCGCCATCCCGGCCACCGAGCCGTTGGTGATCCACATCTTGCGGCCGTCGAGGATCCAGTCGCCGCCGTCGCGCTTGGCGCGGGTGGTCATCGCCGCCGGGTCCGAGCCGTGGTCGGGCTCGGTGAGGCCGAAGCAGCCGATCACCTCGCCCGCGGCCATACGCGGCAGCCACTGCTGCTTCTGCTCCTCGCTGCCGAAACGGTGGACGGCGTACATGGCGAGGGAGCCCTGCACCGAGACCAGGGAGCGGATGCCGGAGTCGGCCGCCTCCAGCTCCAGGCAGGCGAGCCCGTACTGCACGGCGCTGGCCCCGGCGCAGCCGTACCCGTCGAGCGACATCCCGAGGGCGCCGAGAGAGCCCAGTTCGCGCGCCAGCTCCCGCACGGAGGGCAGCTCGCCGTTCTCGTACCACTCGGCGATGTGCGGGAGCACCCGGTCCGCGGCCCAGCCGCGCACGGTGGCGCGGACGGCGAGGTCCTCCGGCTCCAGCAGGTCGTCGATCCCGAGGGGGTCGGCGGGGTCGAACGGGGGCGGGGACGGCTTCGACGACGAGGACATGCGGGGCACCCTCCGGGACGGCGACTTAAACTAGCACCGCTAGTTACGCGACTCTGGCCCGACGGTACGACGCGGCGCCGCCCACGTCCACCCCGACCGGCCGCGCAACCGGACGCGCCCGCGCCCGCTCACCTCGACCGGCCGCACGCGCCTGGTCACCTCGACCGGCTCACGTGCATGGCTGCGCCGACCGGCCTCACGCGGACACGCGCGGTCGCCCGGACTCCCGCGGCACGGACAGCCCCGCCGCCCCGTCCTCCCGGCCGCGGCCTCCGCCGCCCTCCTGCGCCTCGTGAGCCTCCAGACGCCCGGTCTTCTCGGCGACACCGGTCTCCTCGGGGTCCCCGGCGTCCCTGGCCTTCCCGACGCCACCGGTCTCCTTGAGGCCCCCGGCGCCACCGGCTTTCCCGGTGCCACCGGCCTTCCCGGCGTCCCCGGCCTTCCCGGCCTCGGGCTCACCGCTCCCCCCGCCGTCCCCGGCGTCCTCGCACTGCATCGTCCGGGGCAGCCGCAGCGCCGCCAGCGCGCCGAGGAGCAGCAGTCCCGCGCTCACCAGCAGCGTCACGTGCAGCCCGTGCACGAAGGAGTCGCGGGCGGCCCGGCGCAGCGCCTGGCCCGCGGGTCCGCCCAGGCGCCGAGCCGCGTCGTACGCCTCCCCCAGCGAACGCGACGCCTGGGCCGACGCCCCCGCCGGGACGCCGGGGACCCCGGCGACACCGGGGGCGTAGGCGGCGTTCATCACCGAGCCGAGCAGGGCGATGCCCAGGCCGCCGCCGAGCTGGTACGAGGTCTCGCCGATCGCCGCCGCCCCGCCCGCCGACGCGGCCGGCGCCTCGCTCAGCATCGACTCGTAGGCGCCGAACAGCGTGGTCTCCAGGCCGAAGCCGAGCAGCACGAAGCCGGACAGCAGCAGCCGCTCGTCGTCCCTGCCGCCCATCGCGGTCAGCAGCGCCACGGCGGCGGCCGTCACGCAGAAGCCGGCGCACACCATCCGCCGCGGCCCCCACCGGCGCAGCACCCGGGCCCCCGCCAGTCCCGCGGCCATCGCGGCGAGGGTCAGCGGGAGCAGCCGCAGCCCCGTGTCCAGCGGCGACAGCCCGAGCACGAGCTGAAGGTACTGCGCGGCGATCAGCTCCAAGCCGACCAGCGCCAGCATCGCCAGCACGATGCAGCCCACCGCCGTGCCGAACGCGGGCCGCGCGAACATCCCGAGGTCCACCAGCGGATGCGCGCGGCGCCGCTGCCGCCGGACGAACGCCGTCAGCAGCACCGCGCCCACCAGCAGCGACGCGGCGGCGAGCGGGCCGAACCGGCCGCCGCCGAGCTGCTTGACGCCCAGCACCGCGGAGAACAGCCCGATCGCCGCCATCAGCGCGCCGGCCACGTCCCAGGGCCCGTCCCGCTCCCCCGTCGACTCCGGCAGCAGCAGCCGGCCCACCGGCAGGCTGACCAGCATCAGCGGAATGTTGACGAGGAAGACCGACCCCCACCAGAAGTGCTCCAGGAGGAACCCGCCGAGCAGCGGCCCGATCGCCGCGCCCACCGCGGCGACCGCGCTCCACACGCCGATCGCGAGCGCGCGCTCGCGCCGGTCGGGGAAGACCTGCCGCAGGATCGACAGCGTGGCCGGCATGATCATGGCGCCGCCGGCCCCGAGCAGTCCTCGCGCGAGGATCAGCGTGCGGGGGTCGGGCGCGAAGGCGGCCACGGCGGAGGCGACGCCGAAGAGTGCGTAGCCGAGGAGCAGGATCCGTCTGCGGCCCACCCGGTCGCCCAGCGTGCCGAAGAGGATCAGCAGCGCCGCGCAGACCAAAGGGTAGGTGTCGACGATCCAGAGGAGTTCGATGCCGCTGGGCCGCAGGTCCTCGGTGACGGCGGGCGCCGCCACGTGCAGCACGGTCGCGTCCACCGCGACGAGCAGCAGGCTGGCGCAGAGCACGACCAGGACGATCCAGCGGTTCGCACCGGCCCCGGCCGCCCAGCGGCGCAGGCGTGCGGCGGCCGTGGTCGTCCCGGACATGTAGGCACCTCCCAGGTGATCCCTCGCCATCGGCGGGCCCGCGGGGCGGGGGACGTCCCCGGGGCTCGGCGGGAGAGAAGCGGTGGTCTCCGGCCGCGCGGCGATGCGTGAGTGACACGTCAGCGTACGCGAGGGAGCGGCCGGGCCCCTGTGGCCCACCTCTCAGACTCCTGGCCCGGCCCGTGTGGCGTATGCCACTCCTCTTGCCCGCTCGCGCCGTCCGGATGCCCGCGCGAGGGGACCGCCGGTCGATAATCGGGGCCGTGACCGATCTTGCGACACGCGCGGCGGCGGTCCGTCCCACCGCCCTGCGCCGGGCCGCTCCCGCGCTGCTGGGGTACGCGGCCGTCCGCGCCCTGGGCCTGGCGGTCCTAGCCGTCTGGAGCGCCGCGCGCGGCAGGAGCGCGTACACCCTGCTGACCGCCCGCTGGGACTCCCTCTGGTACGCCCGGGTCGCCGCGGGCGGCTACGGCTACGAGGTGCGGCTGCCCAGCGGCGACGTCCACTCCGACCTGGCGTTCTTTCCGCTGCTGCCGCGGCTGGAGCGGCTGCTCGCCTCGGTGGGCCCGCTGTCGTACGCGGACGCGGGCTTCGCCGTCTCCGCGCTCGCCTCGCCGGCCGCGGCGTGGGGGATCTTCGCGGTGGTCGATCACGTCTACAGAAGAGGGGGTCGGCCGGGGGGACGGCCGAGGCAGCCGGGACGGCCGGGAGAGCCGACGGGACCGGAGGACTCGGGGGCGGGACGCGGCCTGGGCCGGGCGGCGGCGGACGGGCGCGTCGGGGTGTGGGCCGTGCTGCTGTGGGCGGCGCTGCCGGTGGGGATCGTGCAGTCGATGGCGTACAGCGAGTCGCTGTTCACCGCGCTCGCCGCCTGGTCGCTGTACTGCGCGCTGACCGGCCGCTGGGTGAGCGCGGGCGCGGTGGCCGTGCTCGCCGGGCTGACCCGGCCGGCCGGACTCGCCGTGGTCGCCGCCGTCTGGACGGCGGCCCTCGTCTCCTCCCCGGGCGCCGGGAAGCTGTCCGCGCGCGGCGCCGGGAAGCTCTGCGGCCGCCCTGCCGTCGCGGCGCCTCCGTGCGGCGCGAACGGCGCGGGCGCCGCCGAGGTCCCGGCGGGCCCCCTCGCCCGCCGCCTCCTCGCCCGTCGCCTCCTCGGCGTGCTGCTCGCCCCGCTCGGCGCCGTCGGCTACGTCCTGTGGGTGGGCCGGCGCACGGGCGGGGGCCTCTTCGGCTATCTCGACGTCCAGGCGGGCTGGCGCAACGGCTTCGACGGCGGCTACGCGTTCGCCCGCTTCGTCGCCGCCCGTCTCACCGCCTTCCCCTCGGCCCTGGCCGGGCTCGCGCTGCTGCTCGGGGTCGGCCTGGTGATCTGGCTGTACGTCCTCGGAGTGCGGCAGGGACAGCCGCTGCCGCTGCTCGTGTACACCGGCGCGGTGACCGCGCTGGCGCTGTGCGCGTCCAGCTACTTCGGCTCCAAGCCGCGTCTGCTGCTGCCCGCCTTCCCGCTGCTGCTGCCCCTCGCGGCGACGCTGGGCCGGGCCCGGGTGGGGCGGGCGGCGCTGACGGTGGGGGGCGTCGCGGCGGCCTCGGCGGTGTACGGGGCGTTCTGGCTGAACGGTTCGGGGCCGCCCTGACCGGCGCCTGGAGCGGGCCCGGACTCGCCGTGTACACGCGGTGAATTCGGGGCGCGCGTTCGCGTCGCCGTATTGATAAGCGCGAGATAAGAACCTGACGGAATGATCAAAGTAAATGCAGGCCGGAGGGCGCGCGGATTACGGAATCCGTGGAAATAAAGGCCCGTTGAGAGCAATCCCACATCACATCGTCATCACAAACCCTGTGATTCGTCCGGGAACACAGCTCACTCGCTGTAACGTCGATTAGGTGCGTATCGAAGGAACCCTCGCCCGCCTGGACCGGGTGTTCGCCAGGCTGGACCGTGAGCGGCACCGGCCGGCGCACCTCGACATGCCGACCATGAGCCGGCACCGGGTCGTGCTGTTCTCGTCGACCCTGGCCTTCTACCTGGCGATCGTCTGGGCCGTGGTGACGACCTCCTGGCTGGTCCGGCTGGACTGGCAGGTCATGTTCTTCCGCCCGTACCAGCAGTGGCCGCAGATCCACGCGTTCCTCGACTACTACGTGGTGCTGGGCCAGCGCGGCCCCACCGCCGTGATGATCGCCTCCTGGCTGGGCTGGCGCTCCTGGCGGCAGCACACCCTGCGCCCCCTGCTCACCCTCGCGACCGCGCTGCTGCTGCTGAACGCGACGGTCGGCGCCGCGAAACTCGGCATGGGACGCCTCGGACCGCACTACGCCACCGTCATCGGCTCGAACGAGATGGGGCTGGGCGGCGATATATTTCCCAGCGGCCACACCGCGAACGCCGTGGTCACCTGGGGCATCCTGGCTTATCTGGCCTCTACCCCGAGGGCTCGGCGCTGGCTGTCGGCGCTGTCCGCGATGACCGCGCTCGGGGTCGGCCTCACCACCGTCTACCTGGGGACGCACTGGCTCAGCGACGTGCTGCTCGGCTGGGCCGCCGGTGTGCTGATCATGCTGGCGCTGCCCTGGTGCGAGCCGCTGATCGCACGGGTCGAGCAGGCCCTCTTCGAGCTGCGCGACCGGGGGCGCGACCGCCTCGGCCGCCGTGCGCCCGTACGCGCGCCGGCGCCCGCGCCCGCCGCCGCCCCGGTGGGGTCGTCCGCGGCGCTCGCGCCTTCGGCGGCCGCCGCGGAGGCGGCGTCCACCGTCCGCGAGACGGTCGGCGCCGCCCGCGCGTCCCGGAGTCCGTTCCACTTCGCGCAGGGGCACACGGCCCGATCCGAGCGCACTCCCGTCACCCCGACCGGAAGCCGCCGGCCGCAGCCGCCCGACCGCGTGGTGCGCGGCGCCACCTCCGCGGCCCGGTCCTGACGGACGGAGCCCGCTCCTGACGGGCGGGCCGCCGGACGGCGGCTCTGGGACGGTTCGGGGCGCGCCGGGGGCCGTCCGGGATCTCGGAAGACGACCTGGAGCGATCAAGGATCAGCGACAAGGGGTCAGGGATCGGCCGGGGTCAGGTCAGCCCTTCCAGGCGCGCGCCACCCGGCCGTCCCTGACCTCGAAGTTCATCCGGCCGGTCCGGTACTCCATGGTGATGACCGTGCCCGGCGGCAGTGACCGGACCGTGGACCAGCCTTGTTCGCGGGCGAGCTGTTCGGCCCGCTCGGCCTCCAGGCCGACGTACGCTTCCGGACTGTCCTGGGGCTCCGCGGGCGGAGTGGGAATCGGGGCCATACCGCCACGCTAGGCCCTGGTCCCGGTAGCGCGAAAGCCCGTCGGCCGGGCGCCGGACCAGGCTGGGGGCGAGTTCGCTCCGTCACACGTCCGTCACAGGAGCGCGAGCGCCCACGATGGCCGAACTCCGTCAGTTTCAAGGCGTGTTCCCTCCCCCTTTCGCGGGTATTCGAACTCAATTGCCGTGCACCGGCACAGCGCGCGGAATAGTTCGCTGGAAAGTTTCGGAGAGCGGAAGCCTTTCCCTCCGCCGGGCGCGAGCGGCGGGCCATTGCGCCGCGGCGCGGCCGTCATTCGGCGGGGCGGGAGCAGCCCGGCGCGTCACAGGAAATTCACCGTTTCCGCACGCGGCCTGCCCGCCGCGCGGCCCTGAAGGCGGGTGCGGGGGCGGCCACGCGGGTGTGGGCGGGCGGTCCCCGCCCGGTCCGGTGACGGGCGGGGACCGCGACGGCTCAGAGCGCCAGGCGCTGTCCCGGCACGATCAGGTCGGGATCGTCGCCGATGACGGCCCTGTTGGCGGCGAAGAGCCGCTGCCAGGTGCTGCCGTGCCGGGCGGCGATGCGGCTGAGGGTGTCGCCGGCGCGCACGGTGTACACGCCGTGGGAGGCGCCGCGGTCCGTGCCGCCCGCCTGCCGGACCGGGGCCGCGTGCCGCGCGGAGCGCAGGGGCTGCTCGTGCGCCGCCCGGCGCGCCGACTCGTACGACGTGCGGGACTTGTAGGTCTTCTCCCGCTGCTGCGAGGCGTGCGCCGTCCCGGACGAGGCCGGGCGCGCCGCCGGGGCGGTCCCGGACGCCCCCGCCCGCGCCGAGCAGACCGGCCACGCGCCCCAGCCCTGGGCCTGCTGGACCCGGGCGGCCACGGCGATCTGCTGGGACCGGGTGGCCAGGTCGGCGCGGCCCGCGTAGGCGGCGCCGCCGTAGGCGCGCCAGGTGCCGGCGGCGAACTGGAGTCCGCCGTAGTAGCCGTTGCCGGTGTTGATGTGCCAGTCGCCGCCGCTCTCGCACCGGGCGATGCGGTCCCACACGCCGCCGTCGGCGGCCTGGGCGTCGCCGGACGCGGCCAGCAGCCCGAGCGGGGCGAGCAGGGCCGCTCCGGCGAGGACCGCGGCGCCGCGCGTCCTGCGGACGCCGTCGCGCGGGGCGCCGGTGCGGGCAGCGGCGTGGGTATGGGCACAATCGGACATGAAGATCCCCTTCTGAGGACCCGGGGTCCCCCAGGACGGGACGCGCCTGCCGCGCGGAGACGCGGTCGGCGCGCTCGCCCCGCCCGCCGGCTGGGGTCGTGCTGGACGTGCTGGGCAGTGCGGTCGGCGGGCGTTCCCGGGCGGTGCTCGGTGCACACGGCGGAGGAATGTAAGGAACTTGTGGAGCACGGATCAAGCAACGCCCCTTCGCAGCAGGCCAGTTGACGGTTACCGCAGGTATCGTCTTTTTCCGGCCACCCACTTCATTGCCTGATTTCCTGATTTGTCGACCAAGAGCACGATGTCCGTGTGACTCACTTCACCTGACCAACACCTCTTGACATCCGCCGAGTTGACGGTGAGTGCCGGATTCCGGCGCGCTCGTGACCGTGTGCGCAGGATGGTTCGATTCCGTATCCCGCAGGGCGTGACTCCCGCCACAGATCGCCCGTTGTCTTCTTCATGAGCCGGGGACCTCCCCGGCTCCCGGGGCCGGGAGCCACCCGGCGCCGCCACGCACGCATCCCGAGGGAGCCCGCCCGTGCCGCGCATGCTCGACGTCAGCGACGCCGTCCGCGCCGAGATCGGCGACGAAGAAGCAGACCGGCTGGTCGCCGGAGAGAACGCCCCGGGCAGTTACGACTGCACGTCCTGCCGCACCCCCGGCGACTCCGCACAGGAGCGGACCAGCACCGTCCTGTTCGTGGGGGACGAGACCGCCGTCCTGGCCTTCGCCCACGCCACCTGCCTGCCCTCGCAGGTCGTCCAGGTCACCGAGGACCAGTTGCGGGGCGCGGTCCGCTCCATCAACGCCGACGCCCCCGGCGCCCCGCCCGCGCAGGGCGTGCCCCAGCAGCAGGCGCCCCAGCCGCGGGCGGCGACCGAGCAGGCCGTCCTCGGCGTGACCAGCGGACTCATCCTGATCGCCGGCGAGCTGCACCCCGCGCTGGTCGTCGAGCCGACCGCGCCCATCGTGCGCCCGGGATCGACCGGGTCCCACGACGAGTTCCTGACGCTGCTCGTCGAGCAGGGCTACCAGCCCATGGCGCACCTCGACTCCGTGCCGCCCGTGCTGCACGGCTGGTCGGTGCTGCTCGCCATGGGCCAACTGCACGCCGTCCTCCAGCCGCACGCGAACGGCGGCCAGTCGGCGGCCTGGTGGCAGGCGCACCAGCCGCTCCAGGTCAGCGACGGCTGGCGGGCCGCCGCCAACAAGCACCAGCAGGTGCTGCTGTGCGCGGCGCCGGTGGGCTCCATCGGACGCCAGCCGCGCGAGGACCTGCTGCGCGACGCCCTGGACAGGGCCGCGGCGGCGGGCAGGCTGGTGGGGGCCGTGCTGCCGCTGGCCGGGACCTGAGCCGCATCCCTTCCGGTCCGGGTTCGTTTGGACATACGTGCACGCATACGACGTCTCCCGCCGCCCGTCCTACCCGCCGATCCGGTCCGTGCGGCCGGTCCAGAACCCCCAGGGCGGCCCCTCGGCCACGCCGATCTTCGACGCGCTCTACGCCGAGTACGTGCAGTCGTACCGCACGCCGCCGGGCGACCGCACCGGCGAGGAGGACCTGGGTTTCGTCGCGTTCGGCAACCTCCCGCACAGCACCGGCTCGCACGCGTACGTCGCCTACAGCGTCGGCGCCTACGGCCTGCGGCACGGCGCCGGGCAGCAGCACGCCCAGTGGCAGCGCATCGGCGTCGTCGGGCGGCAGGGGAACGGGCCGCAGCACGTCCCGGCGGCGCTGCCGCCCGCCCCGCGTCGCGGCGTGTGAGGCGCGCGGCAGGTGAACGGCGAAGGGCGGCCCCCGCAGAGTGGGGGCCGCCCTTCGCCGTGCCCGGCGCCGTCGTGGGCTACTTCTTCTTCGCGCCGCGCTTCTCGCGCACCCGCACCGAGAGGTGGATCGGCGTGCCCTCGAAGCTGAACTCCTCGCGCAGCCGGCGCTCGATGAAGCGCCGGTAGCCCGCCTCGATGAAGCCGGAGGCGAACAGCACGAACCGCGGCGGCTTGGTGCCCGCCTGGGTGCCGAACAGGATGCGCGGCTGCTTGCCGCCCCGGACCGGGTGCGGGTGGGCGGAGACCAGCTCGCCCAGGAAGGCGTTGAGGCGGCCGGTGGGCACCCGGGTCTCCCAGCCCTCCAGGGCCGTCTCGATCGCCGGGACCAGCTTCTCCATGTGCCGCCCGGTGCGCGCCGAGACGTTCACCCGCGGCGCCCAGGCGATCTGCGCCAGCTCGGTCTCGATCTCCCGCTCCAGGTAGTAGCGGCGCTCCTCGTCGAGGGTGTCCCACTTGTTGTAGGCGACGACCAGCGCGCGGCCGGCCTCCACGGCCATGGTGATGATCCGCTGGTCCTGCACGGAGACCGACTCGGAGGCGTCGATCAGGATGACGGCGACCTCGGCCTTCTCCACGGCGGCCGCGGTGCGCAGCGAGGCGTAGTAGTCGGCGCCCTGCTGGAGGTGGACGCGCTTGCGGATGCCTGCGGTGTCGACGAACTTCCAGGTCTTGCCGCCCAGCTCGATCAGCTCGTCCACCGGGTCGCGGGTGGTGCCGGCCAGCTTGTCGACGACGACGCGCTCCTCGCCGGCCACCTTGTTGAGCAGGGAGGACTTGCCGACGTTCGGGCGGCCGATGAGGGCCACCCGGCGCGGGCCGCCGACGCCGACCCCGCCGAACGTCTCGCGCGGGGCCTCCGGCAGCGCCTCCAGGACGCGGTCCAGCATGTCGCCGGTGCCCCGGCCGTGCAGCGCGGAGACCGGGTGCGGCTCGCCGAGGCCCAGCGACCACAGGGAGGCGGCGTCGGCCTCGCCGCTCAGGCCGTCCACCTTGTTGGCGGCCAGCACCACGGGCTTGCCGGCCTTGCGCAGCAGCCGGACCACCGCCTCGTCGGTGTCGGTGGCGCCGACCTTGGCGTCGACGACGAAGACCACGGCGTCGGCGGCCTCGATGGCGTACTCGGCCTGGGCGGCCACGGAGGCGTCGATGCCGAGGACGTCCTGCTCCCAGCCGCCGGTGTCGACGACCTTGAAGCGCCGGCCCGCCCACTCGGCCTCGTAGGTGACCCGGTCCCGGGTGACGCCCGGCTTGTCCTCGACGACCGCCTCGCGGCGGCCGATGATGCGGTTCACCAGAGTCGACTTGCCGACGTTGGGGCGGCCGACGACGGCGAGCACGGGGAGCGGGCCGTGTCCGGCGGCCTCGATGGCGCCTTCCACGTCCTCGGGGTCGAAGCCCTCCTCCGCGGCTAGCTCCATGAACTCCGCGTACTCGGCGTCGCCGAGCGCCCCGTGCTCGTACTCGTGCTCGGCCGAGCCGTCGGGCTGGTTCTGGTCGTTCATGAAGTCCGTACCTCGTCGTTCATCGTGGTGATCGGTGGAACTCCCTGCTCGGGCGGTTCCACTACTCAAGTGTCGCTTAGCGCCCGGTGAGGCGCCTGGCGTTTTCCAGGTGGCCGGCGAGCTGCTTGCGGATCCGCTCGGTCGCCTCGTCCAGCGCCGCGCGGGTGCGCCGGCCGCTGCCGTCGCCCGCCTCGAACGGGTCGCCGAAGACGACGTCCACCCGCGAGCGCAGCGGCGGCAGCGCCTTGATCAGCCGTCCGGGCCGCTCGGCGCTGCCCAGCACGGCGACCGGCACGATCGGCGCCCCGCTGCGCACCGCGAAGTAGGCGAGTCCGGCGCGCAGCGAGGCGAAGTCGCCCTCGCCGCGGGTGCCCTCCGGGAAGATGCCCAGCGCCCCGCCCTGCTCCAGGACGCCGAGCGCCTGGGAGATCGCCGTGCGGTCGACGGCCCGGCGGTCCACCTTGAGCTGGCCGATGCCGGTCAGGAAGGGGTTCAGCGGGCCGACGAACGCCTCCTTCTTGATCAGGAAGTGCGTCGGCCGGGGCGCCACGCCCATGACCATCGGGCCGTCGATGTTGTGCGAGTGGTTCACGGCGAAGATCACCGGGCCGGCGGCCGGCGTCCTCCAGGCGCCGAGCACGCGCGGACGCCACAGCCCGTACATCAGGCCGACGCCGATGCGCCGCCCGACCTCGGCGCCCCGCTCGGACGGAAGGCTCACTTCGCGGCCCGCTTCTCCTCGACGAGGGTGACGACGCACTCGATGACCTGGGCCAGCGTGAGGTCGGTGGTGTCCACCTCGACCGCGTCACGGGCCTTGGCCAGCGGGGAGGTCTTGCGGCCGGAGTCGGCCGCGTCCCGCTTGATCAGGGCCTCGCGGGTCGCGGCGACGTCGGCGCCCTTCAGCTCGCCGCTGCGGCGGGCCGCGCGGGCCTCCGGGGAGGCGGTGAGGAAGACCTTCAGGTCGGCGTCCGGGAGCACCGTGGTGCCGATGTCGCGGCCCTCGACGACGATGCCGTCCTCGGCGCCGGAGGCAAGGGAGCGCTGCAACTCGGTGATCCGGGCCCGCACCTCGGGCACGGCGCTGACCGCGCTGACCTGGCCGGTGACCTCCTGGGTGCGGATCGCGGCGGCCACGTCCACGCCGTCGACGGTGATCGTCGGCGCGGCGGGGTCGGTGCCGGAGACGATCTCGGCCTTGCCTGCCACGGCGGCGATCGCCGTGGGGTCGTCTATGTCGATCCCGTTGGTCACCATCCACCAGGTGATCGCCCGGTACTGGGCGCCGGTGTCCAGGTAGCTCAGGCCGAGCTGCGCGGCCACGGCCTTGGACGTGCTGGACTTGCCCGTGCCCGAGGGGCCGTCGATGGCGACGATGACGGGCGGGGCGGTCCGGGCGGCGCCGTTTTCCACAGCGGGGCACCTTCCTGGTGAAGGGTGAGGGGCGGGTGTCGGGGAGCGGAAACGCCCCGACACAAGGTTACTGGCTCCCCGAGGCCCTTCTTGCGGCCGGATGCCCTCCCCGCGGCCGGGCCGCCCGTGCTACTGGCGGATCGCCCAGCCCCGCTCCCGCAGGGCCGCCGTGAGCACCGGCGCCGCCGTCGGCTCGACCGTGAGCTGCATCAGGCCCGCCTGCTGCCCGGTGGCGTGCTCGATGCGCACGTCCTCGATGTTGACCCCGGCCGTCCCGGCGTCCGCGAAGATCCGGGCGAGCTGGCCGGGCTGGTCGTCGATGAGCACGGTCACCACCTCATACGTCCGGGGCGCGGACCCGTGCTTGCCGGGGACCCGGACCTGGCCCGCGTTGCCCCGCCGCAGCACGTCCTCGATGCCCGCGCTGCCCTCGCGGCGCTTGTCCTCGTCGGAGGACTGGAGCGCGCGCAGGGCGCGGACGGCGTCCTCCAGGTCGGCGGCGACGTCGGAGAGCAGGTCGGCGACCGGGCCGGGGTTCGCGGACAGGATGTCGATCCACATCCGCGGGTCCGAGGCGGCGATCCGGGTCACGTCCCTGATGCCCTGGCCGCTCAGCCGCACCGCCGCCTCCTCGGCGTGCTCCAGGCGCGCGGCGACCATGCTGGAGACCAGGTGCGGCATGTGGGAGACCAGCGCCACGGCGCGGTCGTGGGCGTCGGCGTCCATGACGACCGGGACCGCCCGGCAGTGCGAGACCAGTTCCAGGGCGAGGTTGAGCACCTCGGTGTCGGTGTCGCGGGTCGGGGTGAGCACCCAGGGGCGGCCCTCGAACAGGTCGGCGGTGGCGGCCAGCGGGCCGGACTTCTCGCGGCCCGCCATGGGGTGGGTGCCGATGTAGCGGGCGAGGTCCAGGCCGAGCGCCTGGAGTTCCCGGCGCGGGCCGCCCTTGACGCTGGCGACGTCCAGGTAGCCACGGGCCAGGCCCCGGCGCAGGGCGTCGGCGAGCGCTTCGGCCACGTGCGCCGGGGGGGCGGCCACGATCGCGAGGTCGACGGGCCCCTCCGGCGCCTCGTCGGTGCCGGCGCCCAGCGCCGCCGCGGTCCGGGCCTGCTCAGGGTCGTGGTCGGCCAGGTGCACGCGCACCCCGCGCCGGGTCAGGGCGAGGGCGGCGGAGGTGCCGATCAGGCCGGTGCCGATGACGAGCGCGGTCCTCACGGGGCGACGTCCTCGCGCGGGGCGGCCGCGGCGCCGAGGCAGACGTGGGCGATCCCGGTGCGCGGCCGGTCGGACTCGACGTGCGCGAGGACGCGCACCACGCGGGGCATCGCCCCCCCGACGTCCAGTTCCGCCGCGCAGATCAGCGGCACGTCGACGATGCCCAGCCCGCGGGCGGCGGCGGCCGGGAACTCGCTGTGCAGGTCGGGCGTGGCCGTGAACCAGATGCTGATCAGGTCGTCGACGGTGAGGTCGTCGCGCTCCAGGACGGCGGTGAGCAGGGCCTCCACCTGCTCTTTCATGTGACCGGCCTCGTCCCGCTCCAGTGGGACGGCCCCCCGGACCGCTCGTACCGCCACGGCGCTGCTCCTTGCTGAGGTGTGTCGACTCTCGGGCGTCCAGCCTAGTCAGGCCGCCCGTGAGGGGCGCGCGGCCGCCCGCTCGCTGAGACGGCCCGCGGCGACCGCGCGTAGCCCTTTTGTGGCACTTGCATCCGATTTACTTCGTCCTGCATGCCCGGAATGCGAAGATACGGGTGCTCGATTGCTCTCTTCAGCGTCTTTCTCTCGTCACCCACGGAGCGACCCCATGACCCACGGTTCGACGCGACGCACGGTTCTGGCCACGAGTGCGGTGGCACTCGCGGCGGCGGGATGCGGCAGCACGGACGGCGGCGCCCAGAACTCCGCCGCGGCCTCCTCCGAACCGTCCCCCGCCGGGACGTCCGCCGCCGGGACCGTCCCGTCCGCCGGCGCCTCGGCGGCCGCCTCGGGCGCGGCGAAGAAGCTGGCGGACGTCTCCGACATCCCGGAGGGCGGCGGCAAGGTCTTCGCGGACCAGAAGGTCGTGGTGACCCAGCCGGCGAAGGGCCGGTTCAAGGCGTTCTCGGCGATCTGCACCCACCAGGGCTGCACGGTGGCCGAGGTCGCCGACGGCACCATCGACTGCCCCTGCCACGGCAGCCGCTACCACATCACCGACGGCTCGGTGGCGAACGGCCCGGCGGAACGGCCGCTGGCCGAGCGGAAGATCACGGTGCAGGGCACGTCCATCCGCCTGGCCTGAGCCTCCCCGCACGCTCCCCTACGGCCCACAGCACGCGGACGCGGCCCACGGACCACGGACCACGGTCTGCGGACCTGGTTCGGGGCCCGGACCGGGTCGCGGCGCCAGCCCCGCGAGCCCGCCGCCCGGCCCGCCGGGGGCACCGGGCCCTGGGGTCCTGGGCCCGGTACGGGGACGTACAGGGCCTGCGCCCCGGTGCGGTCGGGACGCGTACCGCCCGGCCCCGGGCGGTACGCGTCCCGGCCGCACCGGGGCCTGACGGCAGAGGCCCGGCGGCAGGGCTCAGAACTCAGCGCTCAGAGTTCGACTTCCTGCATCAGCATGCCGACCTCGGTGTTGGACAGGCGGCGCAGCCAGCCGGACTTCTGGTCGCCGAGGGTGATCGGCCCGAAGGCGGTGCGGACCAGCTTGTCGACCGGGAAGCCGGCCTCGGCCAGCATGCGGCGCACGATGTGCTTGCGGCCCTCGTGCAGCGTGACCTCGACCAGGTAGTTCTTGCCGGTCTGCTCCACGACCCGGAAGTGGTCCGCGCGCGCGTAGCCGTCCTCGAGCTGGATGCCGTCCTTGAGGCGCTTGCCGAGGTCGCGCGGGATCGGCCCGACGATGTGCGCGAGGTAGGTCTTCTTCACGCCGTACCTGGGGTGGGTGAGGCGGTGCGCCAGCTCGCCGTGGTTGGTGAGCAGGATGACGCCCTCGGTCTCGGTGTCCAGCCGGCCGACGTGGAAGAGCCGGGTCTCCCGGTTGGTGACGTAGTCGCCCAGGCACTGCCGGCCCTCCGGGTCCTCCATGGTGGAGACGACGCCCGGGGGCTTGTTCAGCGAGAAGAACTGGAACGACTGCGTCGCCACGGTCAGGCCGTCGACCTTGACCTCGTCCTTCTCCGGGTCGACGCGGCGGCCCTGCTCCAGCACGATCTCGCCGTTGATCTCGACCCGGGCCTGCTCGATCAGCTCCTCGCAGGCGCGGCGCGAGCCGTAACCGGCGCGGGCGAGCACCTTCTGGAGCCGCTCGCCCTCCTGCTCGGCGCCCGGGAAGGTCTTGGGCGGCTTGACGTCCTTCTTCTCCGCGTACCGCTCGCGGTTGCGCTCCTCGGCGCGCGCCTCGTACTCGCGGGAGCGCGCGGGCGCCGTGCGGCCGCCCTGGGGCTGGCCGCGCTTCGGGCCGCCCTTGGCGCCGCCGCGGGCCGCGCCGCCGCGCCCCGACTTCGGTCCGTCCGCCGTGGCGCCGGGGCCCACGTCGTAGCGGCGCTCCTCGGGGCGGGGCTTGCGGGGGCGTTCCTGCCCCTTCTGCCCCTGCTTGTCGGCCCTCCCACCGCCGCTGCCGCCGCTGCCGCTGCCGCTGCCGCCGCGGTAGTCGCCGCGCCCGCCCTGTCCGCCGTTCCTGCCGCTGCTTCGCATCACATGTCCGTCTGATCGTCTGCGTCGTCGAATCCCCGGACGGTGCCGGGGCCCCCCGGGCCGTCATCGGGTGCGTCCGGGTCGAACGACGGCACCCCCTCCTGGGTCTCGGCCTCGATCGCCTCCGCCTCCGGGAGGAAGGGCGCGAGCTCCGGGAGCTCGTCCAGACCGCGCAGGCCCATCCGCTCCAGGAAGTGGTTCGTCGTCCTGTACAGGATCGCACCTGTTTCAGGTTCCGCGCCCGCCTCCTCGACCAGGCCGCGCTGGAGCAGGGTGCGCATCACGCCGTCGCAGTTGACTCCGCGCACCGCCGAGACCCGACTGCGGCTGACCGGCTGCCGGTAGGCGACCACCGCCAGGGTCTCCAGCGCGGCCTGGGTCAGCCGGGCCTGCTGGCCGTCCAGCGCGAAGCCCTCGACGGCCGCCGCGTACGCGGGGCGGGTGTAGTAGCGCCAGCCGCCCGCGATCAGCCGCAGCTCGAAGCCGCGCCCCTGAGCGGTGTACTCGTCGGCCAGCGCGCGCAACGCGTCGGCGACCTGCCGCCGGGGCCGCTGGAGCGTCTTCGCCAACTGCTCCTCGGTCGCGGGTTCGTCCACGACCATGAGGACGGCCTCCAGGGCGGGTCTGAGGTCGAGGGCGGCTACGGCCGCAGGGGCCTGGGCGGTCTGCTCGCTCACGGCTTCCTCGTCTCCTTCTCCTTCGGGTCCTCGGGCTTCTTCGGATCTTCGGGCTTCTTCGGGTCCTCGGGCGGCCGGTCGAACTCGTCGGTGACCACCGGCGCCGCGTTCCCCTCCCCGCCGGTCCAGCGCACGGTCAGCTCGCCGAGCGCCGTCTCCTGTTCGAGGGCGACGGCCTTCTCGCGGTACAGCTCCAGCAGGGCGAGGAAGCGGGCCACGATCGTGAGGGTGTCGTCGGTGTCCTCGACCAGAGTGCGGAAATCGGCCTCGCCCAGCTCCCGCAGCCGCGCCACCATGATCCCGGCCTGCTCCTGCACGCTGACCAGCGGCGCGTGGATGTGGTCGACGTACACCTGCGGCTTCGGTCTGGGCTGCATCGCCTTGACCGCGAGCCGGGCGAACCCCTCGGGTCCGATGCTGATGACGACCTCGGGCAGCAGCTCGGCGTACTCGGGCTCCAGGCCGACGGTACGGGGGTAGCGGCGGCCCTCCTCGTCCAGTCGCCGGTTGAAGATGTCGGCGATCTGCTTGTACGCGCGGTACTGGAGCAGCCGCGCGAACAGCAGGTCACGGGCCTCCAGCAGCGCGAGGTCGGCCTCGTCCTCCACCTCGGCGGCGGGCAGCAGCCGGGCGGCCTTGAGGTCGAGCAGCGTGGCGGCCACGACGAGGAACTCGGTCGTCTGGTCCAGGTCCCAGTCCGGCCCCATGGCCCGGATGTGCGCCATGAACTCGTCGGTCACCTTGGACAGGGCGACCTCGGTGACGTCCAGCTTGTGCTTGGAGATGAGCTGGAGCAGCAGGTCGAAGGGCCCCTCGAAGTTGGACAGCCGCACCGTGAAGACACCGTCCCCGACGACGCCTTGGGGCGCCTCGGCGTCCGCGAACGCCCCGACTCCCCCGGCGGCCGGGACTCTTCCGGGCTGTGCGGTGTCCCCGGGCGCCCCGACTCCCCCGGCCGCCCGGACTCCTGCGGGCTGTGCGGTGTCCCCAGGCGCCCCGACTCCTCCGGCCGCCCGGAGTCCTCCGGGCTCTACGGCGTCCCCGAGCGCCCCGGCTTCGGGCGCGTCGACTCCTCCGGCCGTGACAGCGGCGCCGGGCGCCCAGGCGTCGGCCGCCTCGGCTCCCCCGGGCGCCGGGCGCGGCGTCTCAGCGGGCGCGGCAGGCGGCGGTGCTGCGACGTCCTCGGGAGTCGGCTCCGGGGGCGCGGCACGGGCCGGTGACGGCTGTGCCGACGTCGGCGCCGGCGGGGCGGGGGCGGCGCCGGGGCCGCGCCCCAACGCACGCCGGTGACCGGCGTGCGGGCCGGGAGCGGATCCGTCGTTCGAGGTCATGGCCCCCGCAGGCTACCGCTACCGCCCGCGCAGCCGGCGCACGAGGATGCTGGCGTCCCCGCGCGACTCCAGGTCGGCGAGGACGACGGCGACCGCCTCGCGGACGATCCGGCCCCGGTCGACGGCAAGCCCGTGCTCGCCGCGCAGCACCAGGCGGGCGTGCTCCAGGTCCATCAGCTCCTCGGCGGAGACGTAGACCGTGATCTTCTCGTCGTGCCGCTCCCGGCCGCTGGGCCGTCGTGCCGGGGCACGGTTCCGCTTGCGCTGCTGCGCGCCGCCCGGGGCGGTGGCCTCCGGCGGCGCCTGGCGGCGCCCGGCGCCGTCGGCCGCCGCGTTCGCCGTGCCCCGGCTGCGGGACTCGCCCGCCTCGGCCGGCGCGGCGTCGGCGGCCACGTGCTCGGCGCCCTCGCCGTCGCCGCCCCGCGCGGGCACCGACTGCGGGGCGTCCTCCGGCCCGGACGCCAGCGCGTCGCCCTCGCCCGCGGGAGGCGGCACCCGGGCTTCGCCGCCCGTCTGGCGGCGGGGAGTGGACGCCTGGAGCGCCGTCCCCCCTGTGGTACGGAACAGTTCGTCGGCCCCCGGCAGACTCACTCGGCGTGACACCGGGCGAGCACCTCCCTGGCGAGCTGGCGGTAGGCGGCGGCGCCGACGGAGTTGGAGGCGTAGGTGGTGATCGGCTCGCCGGCGACGGTGGTCTCCGGGAAGCGGACCGTGCGCCCGATGACCGTGTGGTACACGTGGTCGTCGAACGCCTCGACGACGCGGGCGAGCACCTCGCGGCTGTGCACGGTGCGCGAGTCGTACATCGTGGCGAGGATGCCGTCCAGCTCCAGATCCGGGTTGAGGCGCTCCTGGACCTTCTCGATGGTCTCGGTCAGCAGCGCGACGCCGCGCAGCGCGAAGAACTCGCACTCCAGCGGCACGATCACCTTGTGGGCGGCGGTGAGCGCGTTCACGGTGAGCAGGCCGAGCGAGGGCTGGCAGTCGATGACGACGTAGTCGTAGTCGTCCATCAGCGGCTTCAGGGCGCGCTGGAGCGTCGACTCGCGCGCGACCTCGCTCACGAGCTGGACCTCGGCGGCCGACAGGTCGATGTTGCTGGGCAGCAGGTCCATGTTGGGGACCGCGGTCTTCAGCAGGACCTCGTCCGCGGACATGCCCCGCTCCATGAGCAGGTTGTAGACGGTGAGGTCCAGCTCCATGGGGTTGACGCCGAGGCCCACGGACAGGGCGCCCTGCGGGTCGAAGTCCACGAGCAGCACCCGCCGCCCGTACTCCGCGAGCGCGGCGCCCAGGTTGATGGTCGACGTCGTCTTGCCGACGCCGCCCTTCTGGTTGCACATCGCGATGATCTTCGCGGGGCCGTGGTCGGTCAGCGGTCCCGGGATCGGGAAGTACGGCAGCGGGCGCCCGGTCGGGCCGATGCGCTCACGGCGCTGGCGGGCCGCGTCGGGCGCGAGCGTGGCCGCGTACTCCGGATCGGGCTCGTACTCGGCGTCGGGGTCGTAGAAGTGCCCCTCGGGCAGTTCGTCGTAGTCGGCGAAGTGGTTGCGGGGCGCGCCACTTCCGTCGCCGGTCATGGCGTTCACGTGATGGCCATCCATGCTCTGGTGTACTGGCGGGGTCACCCCGGGATTCCGGTGACCCTGGTGGGCTGCGTTCTGGTGACCCTGGTGGGCTGCGAAGGTGCGCACAGCGACGGAGCCGACAGCCTCGCGCCCCGTGGGGCTCTGACCCCGCGCAGGCGTTCCTGGTTGACCACCCCCGGGAGTAAATGTCGACTCATTCACAAGTCGTCTTACCTCCTTGGTGACCAGGAACCTTCTAGACAGGTCAGCGTGGCGCCATGCCGACGATTGGCGACTCTATGGCGTGTCGGCGGTCCGCAGCAACACAATCCGCCGTACCCGACCGGATGTGTCGGCAATGAACCGCCCCTCTGTCAAGGGCGTACGACCGTCGCACAACAGGTTTCACCGGTGCGTGAATCGGTCGAATGGTTGCGTTCGAGGCGAGTTGACCGAGTGCGGCGAAGTGACCATACACACATCCGGCCGGACCTTGTGGACAAGGTCCGGCCGAATGCGCCGCGTTGACGGCACATGTTGACGTATCGCCTTGTCCCTCACGGAGACTTGGCAGGTCGCGCGGCGGAAGGCTCAGCCGAGCAGGGTCTCCAGGTCGAGGTGCTCCAGGCCGTGGGCCTCGGCTACCTCCCGGTAAACGACCTTGCCGTCATGGGTGTTGAGGCCCTTGGCGAGAGCGGCGTCGCGGCGCAGCGCCTCGACCCAGCCGTTGTTGGCCAGCGAGACGATGTACGGCAGCGTCGCGTTGGTCAGCGCGTAGGTGGAGGTGTTGGGCACCGCGCCGGGCATGTTGGCGACGCAGTAGAAGACCGAGTCGTGCACCCGGAAGGTCGGCTCGGCGTGCGTGGTCGGGCGGGAGTCCTCGAAGCAGCCGCCCTGGTCGATCGCGATGTCGACAAGAACACTTCCCGCCTTCATCCGGGACACCAGCTCGTTGGTGACCAGCTTGGGCGCCTTGGCGCCGGGGATGAGGACGGCGCCGACGACGAGGTCGGCGTCCAGGCACGCCTTCTCCAGCTCGAAGGCGTTGGAGACGACGGTCTGGATCTTCGTCCCGAAGATCTTGTCGGCTTCCTTGAGTTTGTTGATGTCCTTGTCGAGCAGAGTGACGTGGAAGCCCAGGCCGATGGCGATCTGCGCGGCGTTCCAGCCGGAGACGCCGCCGCCGATGACGACGGCCTTGCCGGCCGGCACGCCCGGGACGCCGCCGGGCAGCACGCCGCGGCCGCCGTTGGCGGCCATGAGCTGGTAGGCGCCGACCTGCGGGGCCAGCCGGCCGGCCACCTCGGACATCGGGGCGAGCAGCGGCAGCGCGCGGCCGGGCAGCTCGACCGTCTCGTACGCGATCGCCGTGGCGCCGGACTCCAGCAGGGCGTTCGTGCACTCCTTGGACGCGGCCAGGTGCAGGTAGGTGAAGAGGATCTGGTCCTTGCGCAGGCGGTGGTACTCCTCGGCGACCGGCTCCTTGACCTTGAGCAGCAGGTCGGCGACGGCCCAGACCTCGTCGGCGGTGTCCAGGATCTCGGCGCCGGCCGTCACGTACTCCTCGTCGGGGATCGAGGAGCCGACGCCGGCGTTCCGCTCCACGACGACCTGGTGACCGAAGCGCACCAGCTCGTGCACGCCGGCGGGGGTGATGGCCACCCGGAACTCGTTGTTCTTGACCTCGCGGGGGATGCCGACCTTCACGTCGATCACGGTCCTTGACTCAGGGATGGTGGGGCAATGAAGACGTACCCCGGCACGCCGGGGCATACCAGGAGACACCGCGGGAGAACGAGCGGTAAAGCCAGTCTAAGGAAGGCGTTCTCGGTGTCTAGCCTTTCATTGCATCAATCTTCACGAGATGTGCTGCGGGTTTCGCAGGCGTCAGAGCCGTGTTCCCGTGATGTGTCGTCCGAGGTCACCGTCGCGCCGCCGACCGGAGCGGCGTCGGTCGAACCCTCCCCGCCCGACGCAGCGGTCCCGGCCGGGCCGTCCCCGCCCGGCGGAGCCGCCTCGGCCGGACGGTCCCCGTCCGCGAGCATGCGCTCGGCCGCGCTCCGGTGCAGCCCGGCGGCCGCCGGATCGCCCAGCCGGTCCAGGGTGTCGGCGAGCCGCAGTTGCAGGGCGGCCTGAAGCCGCTCGTCCTCGGCCCGCCGGGCCCACTCGACGGCCTCCTGGCAGGTGCGCAGGCACTCCTCGGGACGTCCCGCGTACTCCTGGACGCGCGCCAGTTCGCTCAGCGCCCGCGCGTGGGCGGCGACGTCGTCCGTCCTGCGGTGCGCGGCGACGGCGGCCCGCCAGTTGCGCAGCGCCTCGCCGTAGCGCCCGGCGTAGGTGTGCGCGGTGGCGATCCGGCCGTACAGCCGGGCGGCGTCGCCGTGTTCGCCGCGCGCCTGCCGCTCGACGAGGGCGCGGCCGTACCAGTCGGCCGCCCGCTCGTAGTCGCCCAGCTCCTGGTGGGCGCCGCCCACGGACTCCATCGCGCGGCCGGTGGCGTAGGGGTCGTTCGCCGCGCGTCCGGCGTCCAGCGCGGCCCGGTAGCGGGTCAGCGCCTGGACGGAGCGGCCGGTGCGGGCGTCGAGGTCGGCGAGGTTCAGCAGGGCGGCGGCCTGCTCGCGGGGCAGGTTCCGCCGCTCGGCCACGTCCAGGACCAGCCGGTGGACCCCGTACAGATCCCCGGCGGCGGCCTGGGTGCCGAGGTGGGCGACCATGGCGCGGACGAGCTGGGACATCAGGCGGCGGGCCAGGGTGTCCAGCTCGCCGTCCGCGACCGCGAGGCGTGCGGAGGCGAGCAGGGCGGGCCGGCGGGCGCGCAGCCAGTCCGCGCCGGCCTGGGCGTCGGCGAAGCGCAGCGCGGGGGGCGGGCCGCCGCCCGGCCGTTCTCCGGTCTCGGGGCCGTCGGCCTCGGCGGCCGCGCGGCAGGCGTGGAGCAGCCGCACGGTCCGCTCCAGCATCCGGGCTCGGGCGAGCTGGAGTTCGGCGGGGCGGTCCCGGCGTTCCGCGAGCCGCTTGAGCATCGGGTGCAGGCAGCCGGGGACCAGGTGACGCGGCGCCGGTCCGGGGACGGGGCGCAGCAGGCCGAGGGCGGCGAAGTCGTCGAGCAGCGTGCGGGCGGCGTCCACCGAGCAGCCGGCCAGCGCGGAGGCGGTGTGCGCGTCCACGTCCCCGGCCGGGGCGAGGGAGAGCAGGCGCAGCATCCGGGCCGCGGCGCCCGGCAGGCCGTCGTGGACGAGCCGCAGCACGCGGCCGAGCGCGCTGTCCTCGTCCAGGTCGGCGTGCAGCCGCTTGGCGAGGTCGGAGACGGCCGCCGTGGGGTGGGCGGCGAGCCAGCCTCCGGCCAGGGCGAGGGCGGCGGGATGGCCCTCGCAGACCTCGACCAGGCTCTCGGCGGAGCGCGGGTCGACGGTGATGCGCACCGGGTCGATGCGCTGGGCCAGCATCTCCACCCCGGACTTGGTGTGCAGCCCGCCCAGGGTGCAGGGGCGGACGTCGGGGATGCCGGTGAGCGGGCCCCGGGCGACCGCCACGAGCAGGCTGTCGGCGTTGTCCGGCAGCAGGGCGTCGACCTGGGCGGCGTCGGCCGCGTCGTCGAGCAGCAGCAGCGAGCGGCGCTCGGCGAGGGCGCCGCGCAGGGCGGCGGTCAGCTCGTTGTCGGCGGCGCCGGGCGGGGTGGGCAGGCTGAGCGCGGTGAGCAGGTCGCGGGCCGCGCGGCCGACCGGCACGGGGGCGCCGTCGGGTTCGGTGAGCCGGGCCCGCAGCACGCCGTCGGGGTAGCGGTCCGCGACCTGCCGGACCAGTTCCTCGGCGAGCGCGCTGCGGCCGGAGCCGGGCCGTCCCGCGATGAGCAGCACGCGGGCGCGCGGCGCCTTGCGGCCGGAGAGGGTGTCGAGCCCGGCGCGCTCGATGTCGGCCCGCAGCTCCTTCAACTCCCGCGAGCGGCCCACGATGAGGGTCGCCGCGTCCACCGCCTGATCCGTCACGGGCCACGCTCCCGTCCCACCGCACGCGCAAGCCCGCCGGGACTCCGGAACGGGCGTCTTCCCGAGCCTAGTTCACGCTCTGCGACGATCCGTGAGGAGCGCGGCGGGGCAGGGCGGACGCTTCGCCCGATCGGATCAAGCGATGGTCACACCGGCCTGCGGACGAGTCGGACCCGGCCTGGTGCGGGTGGTCCGGGAGGCGTGCCGGCACGCCTTCCGGAGCGCCGCACTAGGCCGGGAAGGGCCGGGCCGGCCAGGGCGCCTCGGCTGGGCGGAGGGCGTCCAGGCCGTCGCCCCGCCGGGCCGCCGTCAGCGCCAGGACGCCGACCGCGAGGCAGTTGTTGTGCAGGTCGCCCGCGAGCACCCCGCGCACCAGCTCGTCGACCGGCACCCGGGCGTGCTGCATGTCGCTCTCCTCGTCCTCTGCCGCGAAGCGCTCCCCCTCGGCGTCGGACAGGCCGCGGGCGAGGAAGACGCGGACGGCCTCGTCGCAGCCGCCGGGGGTGGTGTAGACGTCGATCAGCACCCGCCAGTCCTCGGCCTTGACGTGCGCCTCCTCGTACAGCTCCCGCCGGGCGGCGTGCAGCGGGTTCTCGCCGGGCACGTCGAGCAGGCCGGCCGGGATCTCCCACAGCTTGTGCCGGACCGGGTGGCGGTACTGGTTGACGAGCAGGACCCGGTCCTCCTCGTCCAGCGCGAGGACGGCGACCGAGCCGGGGTGCACCTGGTAGTCGCGGCGGGCCACCGACCCGTCGGGCATGACCACGTCGTCCGTGCGGACGGAGGTCTTCTTGCCCGTGAACGGGGTCGCGGTCGCCCGGATCTCCCACTCCTCGCGGGTGTCCTCGATGGTCATGCCCTGTCCTTCCCCGTGCGCGGATGAGCCCGGGGCGCCCGCTCCCGCGCGGGAGGGGGCGCCCCGGCCACCGTACAACTCGCTTCCTACTCCGCGATCTTCCGCGCGACCGCGGCCTTCACCAGCCCGGCGAACAGCGGGTGCGGCCGGGTCGGGCGCGAGCGCAGCTCGGGATGGGCCTGGGTGGCGACCAGGTAGGGGTGCACGTCGCGCGGGTACTCGACGTACTCGACGAGCTTGCCGTCCGGGGAGGTGCCGGAGAAGAGGATGCCGGCCTTCTTCTCCAGCTCCGCCCGGTAGGCGTTGTTGACCTCGTAGCGGTGGCGGTGGCGCTCCTCGACGTACTCCTTGCCGTCGTAGACCTCGCGCACGATCGAGCCCTCGGCCAGCTTCGCCGGGTACATGCCCAGACGCATGGTGCCGCCCATGTCGCCCTCTCCGGCGACGATGTCCATCTGCTCGGCCATGGTGGAGATGACCGGGTGGGCGGTGGCCGGGTCGAACTCGGTGGAGTTGGCGTCCGAGACGCCGGCGAGGTTGCGCGCGGCCTCGATCACGATGCACTGGAGGCCCAGGCAGAGGCCCAGCAGCGGGATCCCGTTCTCCCGGGCGTAGCGGATCGCGCCGACCTTGCCGCGCACGCCGCGGTCGCCGAAGCCGCCCGGGATGCAGATGCCGTCGACGTCCGCGAGCTGCGCCTCGGCGCCGGCCGGGGTCTTGCAGTCGTCGGAGGTGACCCACTTGATCTTCACGCGGGCCCGGTTGGCGAAGCCGCCGGCGCGCAGCGCCTCGATGACCGACAGGTAGGCGTCGGGCAGGTCGATGTACTTGCCGACCAGGGCCAGGGTGACCTCCTGGTCGGGCTGGTGGACGCGGTCGAGCAGGTCGTCCCAGGTGGTCCAGTCCACGTCGCGGAAGGGCAGGTCGAGCTTGCGCACCACGTAGGCGTCCAGGCCCTCGGTGTGCACGACCTTCGGGATGTCGTAGATCGAGCGGGCGTCCGGGCAGGCGACCACGGCGGCGTCGTCCACGTCGCACATCAGCGAGATCTTGCGCTTGATGGCGGTGGGCACCTCGCGGTCGCAGCGCAGCACGATCGCGTCGGGCTGGATGCCGATGTTGCGCAGCGCGGCGACCGAGTGCTGGGTCGGCTTGGTCTTCAGCTCGCCGGAGGGGCCGATGTAGGGCAGCAGGGAGATGTGGACCACGAACACGTTGTCCCGGCCGACCTCGTGGCGCACCTGGCGGACGGTCTCCAGGAACGGCAGCGACTCGATGTCGCCGACCGTGCCGCCGACCTCGGTGATCACGACGTCCACCTCGTCGGTGGCCATGCGGCGGATGCGGTGCTTGATCTCGTTGGTGATGTGCGGGATGACCTGCACCGTGTCGCCCAGGTACTCGCCGCGCCGCTCCTTGGCGATGACGGTGGAGTAGACCTGGCCGGTGGTGACGTTGGCCGAGCCGTCCAGATCGCGGTCGAGGAAGCGCTCGTAGTGGCCGATGTCCAGGTCCGTCTCGGCGCCGTCGTTGGTGACGAACACCTCACCGTGCTGGAACGGGTTCATCGTGCCCGGGTCGACGTTCAGGTAGGGGTCGAGCTTCTGCATCACGACCCGCAGGCCCCGCGCCTTGAGCAGCATGCCCAGGCTGGAGGCGGTGAGGCCCTTGCCGAGCGAGGAGGCGACACCCCCGGTGACGAAGATGTGCTTGGTCGTCGTGGATTTGGGCGTCATGGCCAAGAGGGGGCTCCCGTGGTCGCGGTCTGTCGTGCGGTACGGCGGTCCGGTCCGGGGAACCCGGATGGTCCGGCTGGGGCGCCGTCGCTGCGGTTCGGGGGTTTCGAGCCCACCGGTCCACGGGCTACCAGGGTATCAGCGCCGTGGGGCGGCGGCTTCCGGCCACGCTCCGCGCACGGGCGGGCACGGGCGCGCACCGGCTGCGGTTCCCTCACCCATGGCTCACCCGTTCGGCACACGCGGGTTGCCCGGAGCGGCACGCAGATCATCTGCGTGCGTCGTATCCTGCTCGGACACTCACTGCCGAGCCCGGTCTGCGACACGGCGCCACCCCAGTCCGTGCAGACCGGAACAACGAGAGCTCGTCAGTCCGTCGGGTGAAGATCGTCGTTCTGCCCACGCGGCCGACCGGCGGTAGTTTCATCGACGACGCTTTACAACGATCCCTTGACCGCACTAGCGACAGCCCCTTTCAGCGGGGTGTGACGTGGCCGTTCGACTGGAGTTGCACGTGGCCGGGCGCATCGAAGACTACGCACTCATCGGAGACATGCAGACCGCCGCCCTGGTCTGCCGGGACGGCACGGCCGACTGGCTGTGCCTGCCGCGCTTCGACTCGCACGCCGTCTTCGCCGGCCTGCTGGGCACGGAGGAGAACGGCTTCTGGCGGGTCGGACCCGCCCACGAGGAGGGAACCGAGCCGCCCAGCGCCGCCCGGCGCGGCTACCGCGGCGACTCCCTGATCCTGGAGTCGGAGTGGGACACCCCGCACGGCACCGTCCGTGTGACCGACTTCATGCCCCCGCGCGACGGCGCTCCCCAGCTCATCCGGATCGTGGAGGGCGTCTCCGGCCGCGTCCCGATGCGCTCGACCCTGCGCATGCGCTTCTCCTACGGCCGGGTGGTGCCCTGGGTGCACCGCCACGAGGGGCGGACGGTGGCCGTGGCCGGCCCGGACTCCGTGTGGGTGGACACCACCGCGGAGACCTACGGCGAGGACCTGACCACCTACGCGGACTTCACGGTCGAACCCGGCGAGAAGGTGGCGTTCACCATCTCCTGGCAGCCCTCGCACAAGGAGCCGCCGCCGGAGCCGGAGCCGGAGCAGTCGCTGGAGGCGACGGAGGACTTCTGGCGCGAGTGGGTGGGGCACTGCACCTACCACGGCCCCTACCGCGAGGCGGTGGTCCGCTCCCTGATCACGCTGAAGGCGCTCACCTACGCCCCCACCGGCGGCATCGTCGCGGCGCCCACCACCTCCCTGCCCGAGGACATCGGCGGGGTGCGCAACTGGGACTACCGCTACACCTGGCTGCGGGACGCGGCGATCACCCTGTCCTCGCTGCTGCGCACCGGCTACCGCGAGGAGGCCCGCGCCTGGCGCGAGTGGCTGCTGAGGGCGGTCGCCGGCGACCCGGACAACCTCCAGATCATGTACGGCATCGCCGGCGAGCGCGAGCTGGGCGAGGCCGAACTGGACTGGCTGTCCGGGTACGAGAACTCCCGCCCGGTGCGGGTCGGCAACGGCGCGGCGCACCAGCTCCAGCTCGACGTCTACGGCGAGGTCATCGAGGCGCTGCACCTGGCCCACATGACCGGCCTGGCCCGCAACGACTACGCCTCGCTGCTCCAGCTCAAGCTGCTGCGCTACCTGGAGCAGCACTGGCAGGAGCCGGACGAGGGCATCTGGGAGGTGCGCGGACCGCGCCGCCAGTTCGTGCACTCCAAGGTCATGGCCTGGGTCGCCGTGGACCGCACGATCAAGCTCATGCAGTCCGGCGACGTCGAGGGCCCGCTGGAGGAACTGGAGGACCTGCGCGAGGAGATCCACCGCCAGGTGTGCGAGAAGGGCTACGACAAGGAGCGCAACACCTTCACCCAGTACTACGGCTCCCAGGAGCTGGACGCCTCGCTGCTGCTGATCCCGCAGATGGGCTTCCTGCCGCCGGACGACAAGCGGGTGATCGGCACCATCGAGGCGATCCAGCGCGAGCTGTCCACGTCGGACGGCTTCATCCTGCGCTACCCCACCGACGGCTCGCACGCGGGCGTGGACGGCCTGCCCGGCGACGAGGGCGCCTTCCTGGCCTGCTCGTTCTGGATGGCCGACGACCTGGCGATGATCGGCCGGGTGGACGAGGCCCGCAATCTGTTCGAAAGGCTCCTCGCGCTGCGCAACGACGTCGGCCTGCTCGCCGAGGAGTGGGACCCGCGCCTCCAGCGGCAGGTGGGCAACTTCCCGCAGGCCTTCAGCCACGTGCCGCTGATCGACACGGCGCTGCGGCTCACGGCCAGCGGAGCGTACGGAGGCTGAGCCGCTGGGGGATCCCGGATCCCGTGCCCTTCTCCCACCGGCGACGTCCACCGCGCGGCAGAGCGCACGCTTCCGCGTCGCGCGAGCCGATGACCACGTGGGCGCCCGCCTGTCCCTCACACAGCCTGCGGAGACCGAGTGAACGGGACGGCCTGAAGGGAACCCACGGCCGCGGGGAGCGCGCGCCGGGCGCCCGGCACTGTCCCGGCGCCGTTTCCCCAGGTAGCGTCCGGATTCATGGAGTCCATGGACCGCGGAGCCGACACCGAGGGCGCCGGCATCACCGTGCGGCGCGCCCTCGAACTGCCCGGCCTGCGCAGCGGCCTCCCGGAGGTCCTCGCCGGCGCGGACCGGCTGACGCGCACCGTCCGCTGGGTGCACGCGGGCGAGGTCCCCAACATCGCCTCCCTGCTCAAGGGCGGCGAACTCCTGCTGACCACCGGCTACGGTCTGGGCGCCCGCCCGGCCGAGCAGCGGGCGTTCGTGCGCGCCCTCGCCGAGCGCGGCATCGCCGCCCTCGTGGTGGAGCTGGGCCCCCGCTTCGCGCGGCTGCCCGCCGCCCTGGTCGAGACCGCCCGCGCCGCCGGTCTGCCGCTGGTCCAGCTCCACCGCGAGGTGCCGTTCGTGACGGTCACCGAGGAGATCCACACAGAGATCGTCAACGGCCACTACGCGCTGCTCCAGCGCGCCGAGGAGGTGCACCGCCGGTGCACCGGAGCGCTGCTCGGCGGCGGCGGGACGCCGCAGGTGCTCGGCATCCTGGCCGACTTCTGCGGCAACCCCGTCTTCCTGGAGACCCCGGAGGGCCGCCTGCTGTACGCGGCCGGCGCCGGGCCGGAGGGCGCCGACCCGCTCCAGGTCTGGGAGGGGCTGCGCGGATCGCACAAGGGCGCCGCGCCCCTGGCGGGCTCGGTGCTGGTGGACGTGCCCGGCGGCGGACCGGGGGCGGGCTCGGTCCGTGCCCGGCTGGTGCTGCTGCCGGTGCGCGGGCCGCTGGCCCCAGTGCACCGGATGGCCGTGGAGCGGGCGGCCGGGATCCTGGCCGTGGTGCTGATGCAGGCCCGGCAGGAGGAGGAGCTGGCGGCCCGCGGCCGCGGTGACTTCCTCACCGATCTCGCCGAGGGCCGCGTCAGCGCCGAGGACGCCCCCGCGCAGGCCCGGGTCCTCGGGTTCAAGCCGGGCCGCAGTCCGCTGCTGCCGGTGGTCATGCGGCTGGGCGACGCGCTGGCGCCGGACGGCGGGGCCGGCGGCTGGGCGGTGCTGGCCCGCGCGGTCGCCGAGGAGCTGGCGGCGGTGGGCGTGCCGGTGCTGCTGGGCGTGCGTCCGCTCGAAGGCCGGGTGCCGCTGCTGGTCGGGCTGCGCGCGGAGGCGGAGCGGGCGGCGGTCGCGGACCGGGTGGCGCTCGGCCTGCGCGCCGGGGCGGAGCGGGCGGGCATGCGGCGGCCGGGCGGGCAGCCGCCGGTGGTGGTGGTCGGGGTGGCGGGCGGCTGGGCCGCGGCCTCGGCGGGCCTGCGGCACGCGGCCGAGACGGCGACGGCGGCCCAGGGCCTGCCCGAGCAGGACTGGTACGACGCCCGCAGGCTCGACATCGACCTGCTGCTGTGGCGGCTGCGCGACCACCCGGACCTGGCGGCCTTCGTGGACCGCGCGATCGGCCCGCTGCGCGCTCACGACCAGCGCTCCAAGCCGCCGCTGCTGCCCACCCTGCAGACGTATCTGGCGCACGCGGGCCGCAAGGCGGAGACGGCCCGCGAGCTGCATCTGAACCGGCAGACGCTCTACAACCGCCTGGCCCGCATCGGGGAGTTGCTCGGCACCGACCTCGACGACCCGCAGACGGTGCTGGCGTTGAGCCTCGCGCTGCGCGCCCGCCGGCACGTGGCCCAGGGACTCGGTGGTTCCTGAGCCCCGCTCTCAACTCCGGCTGAGCGGTCGGGGCTGGGTCAGCTCGTCGTAGACGCTGAGCACTTGGGCGACCGTCTCCTCCTCGGTGGGCCAGGCAGCGGCCTGGCGGGCGCCCAGCTCCCGCAGCGTGCGGCGGCGTTCGGGGTCGCCGAGCAGCCGGATCACGGCGGCGGCGAACGCGGCCGGGTCGGACGGGGGCACGAGTTCGGCCGCCTCACCGACGAGTTCGCGGATGCCCGCGGTGCGCACGGCGACCAGCGGCGCCCGCGCGTGCAGGGCCTCCTGCGCGAGCACCGAGCGGGCCTCCGCGCTGCCGGGCAGCAGCGCGAGATCGGCGGCGGCCAGCAGCTCCCCCACGTCGTCGCGCCGGCCGACCAGCCGGACCGGCAGCCCCTCGTCCTCGATCCGCCGCTGGAGCCGGGCGCGCAGCGGCCCCTCCCCGGCGAGCACGACCAGCGGCGCGGGGTCCAGCGGGCGCCAGCGGCGGGCGGCGTCCAGCAGCAGATCGTGGCCCCGGCGCGCGTCCAGGGCGCCGACGGCGACGAGCAGCGGACGCCCCATGACCCCCAGGTCCGCCCGCACTTTGGTGTGCGCACGGTCGGAGGGCTCGTGTCCCGGGCGCGGCGCCGGCACGGCGACGGCGGCGAGCCGGGCGTCCCGCGCGCCGCGCAGGCGGGCCCGGTCGACCAGTTCGGAGGTGGCGCCCAGGACCACGGTGGCCGCCCTGGCCGCGCGCCGCTCCAGTGCGCGCAGCAGGTGGGCGCGCGGGCCGTCGGCGTGGACGTGGGTGTGCCAGGTGGCGACGAGCGGGGCGCCGCGTCCGCTGAGCGCCAGCGCCGCCCGGAACGAGGCGTGCAGCCCGTGCGCGTGCACCAGGTCGGCGCCGGCGCAGGCCCCGCGCAGCGCGGCCACGGAGACCGGGTCGCTGCTGCGCGGCACGGGGACGTGCTCGGCGCCGGCGGCGGTGAACCCGTAGGCGCGGTCGGCCTCGACGGGGGCGCACACCGTGACCCGCACGCCCCGCGCGACCAGTCCGGCGGTCAGCGACCGCACGTGCGCGCCGCTGCCGGCGTCGCCCCCGCCCAGCACCTGCACGGTGCGCAGCGGCGACTGACCGTGCGATACGCGGCTGGTCACGGGGCTCACGCGGCCGTTGCTCCTGGTTCACGTCGGGAATCACGGAAAACGTACCGGAGTGCGTGCGGCGGGCGCCGGGCCGGGAGCCGGAGTGCGCGCGCCCGCTCCGCGCGCCGCCCCCGCACCAAGGATGCCAGGGCGCACGGGTGTTCCGGGCGTCCGCGGGTGCGGCAGGGACGGCGGAGGGGGTCCGAACGGTGCACCGACACCACTCATACGAGTGAATCACGAGTGAATACGGGGCCGGGCGGGCGGCCGGACGAGCGTCCTGCGGCCCGGCCAGGCCCGGCGGCGCGGATCAGCGACCGTACCGCCAGGCCCGGCGGCGCGGATCAGCGACCGTACCGCCAGGCCCGGCGGTACGGTCACTCGTCCGCGCGGGCGGTGGCGAGCAGTTCCTCGGCGTGCGCGCGGGCCGTCTCGGAGTCCTCCTGACCGGCCAGCATCCGCGACAGCTCGCGGACCCGCTCCTCGCCCTCCAGGACCTTCACGCCCGACCGGGTCACCGAGCCGTCGTCGGTCTTCTCCACCAGGAGCTGCCGGTCGGCGAACGCCGCCACTTGCGGCAGGTGCGTGACCACGACGACCTGGGCGGTCTTCGCGAGCTTCGCCAGCCTTCGGCCGATCTCCACCGCCGCCTTGCCGCCGACGCCCGCGTCGACCTCGTCGAACAGGTACGTGGGGACCGGGTCGGTGCCCGCGAAGACCACCTCGACGGCCAGCATCACGCGCGACAGCTCACCGCCGGAGGCGCCCTTGGCGATGGGCCGCGGGGGCGCCCCGGGGTGCGGGGCGAGCAGCAGCTCCACCTCGTCGGCGCCCCACGCGGCGTAGGCGACCGCGCGGCCGCCGACCTCCACGCCGTCCGGGTCCTCGGTCTGCCGTACGTCGAACGACACGCGCGCGTGCGGCATTGCCAGCGAGGCCAGCTCGGCGGTCACGGCGCCCGCGAACCGCTCGGCGGCCTCGGTCCGCGCGTCGGTCAGCGCCTCGGCGAGGCCGCCCAGCTCGGCGCGCAGCGCGTCCCGCTCGGCGGTCAGCTCCCCGATCCGCTCGTCGTCGCCCTCCAGCTCGGTGAGCCGGACGGCGCCCTGCTCGGCCCACCCGATCACCGCGTCGACGCTGTCACCGTACTTGCGGGTCAGCGCGGTCAGCGCGGCCCGCCGCTCCTCGACCGCCGCCAGCCGCAGCGGGTCGGCGTCCAGGTCGTCGGCGTATCCGGCGAGGTCCCCGGCCGCGTCGGCGAGCAGGATGCCGACCTCGCCGATCCGGTCGGCGAGCGCGGCCAGCGCCGGATCGTGGGCGCGCACGGCCTCCAGGGCCCGCTGGGCGCCCGCGACCAGGGCGCCCGCGTCGATGCTCTCGGGGTCCTCGGGGTTGCCCGCCACGGCGGCGTGCGCGGCCGTCGCGGCCGAGGCCAGGGCCTCGGCGTGCCCCAGCCGCTCCGCCTCCTCGGCCAGTTCCGCGTCCTCGCCCGCCCGCGGCGCGACGGCGGCGACCTCTTCCAGGCCGTAGCGGAGCAGGTCGGCCTCCTGGGCCCGCTCCCGCGCGCGGGCGGTGATCTCCTCCAGCTCGGCGGAGACGGCCCGCAGCCGCCGGTAGGCCCCGGTGTACTTGGCCAGCGGCACGGCGACGGCGTCGCCCGCGTACCGGTCGAGCGCCTGCCGCTGCCGGGACGGCTTCATCAGGCCCTGCTGGTCGGTCTGTCCGTGCACGGCCACCAGGTCGTCGGCCAGTTCGGCGAGCAGTCCCACCGGCACGCTCCGGCCGCCCAGGTGCGCCCGGGAGCGCCCTTCGGCGGAGACGGTGCGGCTGATCAGCAGCGCGCCGTCGTCCAGGTCGGCGCCCGCCTCCTCGGCCCGGACGACCGCGGCGGCGCCCGGGGGCACGGAGACCCGCCCCTCGACGACCGCCTTGCCCGCCCCGATCCGCACGAGCGCCGGGTCCGCGCGTCCGCCCAGCAGCAGTCCCAGGCTGGTGACGACCATGGTCTTGCCCGCGCCCGTCTCACCCGTGACGGCGGTGAAGCCGGGTGACAGCTCGACGACCGCGTCGTCGATCACTCCGAGCGACCGTATCCGCATCTCCTCCAACACGAACCCGACCATACGAGGTTTTGCCCGCGCTGTGCGACGCGCCCCACTCGACCGCGGCCGCGGCGGGCCGCCCGCGGGGTGCGGATCGCCGCTCCACGACGCGTGTCCGCCGCCCGCCGGACGAGCGGCGGCCGGGTCAGTGCGGCGCCTGGATCAGTACGGCGTCCGGGTCAGTGCGGCGTCCGGGTCAGTGCGGCGCCCCGCGCCAGCCCGAGACCGGCAGTGCGAACTTGGCCACCAGCCGGTCGGTGAACGAGGCGTGGTGCAGCCGGGCCAGCCGCACCGGCACGGCGCCGCGCCGCACCTGCACGCGGGCGCCCGGCGGCAGCTCCACCGTGCGCCGCCCGTCGCACCACAGCACGCCCGGCGGCACGTGCGGCAGCACCTCCACCGCGAGCACCGAGTCGGGCGAGGTGACCAGCGGCTTGGCGAACAGGGCGTGCGCGCTGATCGGCACCATCAGCAGCGCCTCGACCTCGGGCCACACCACCGGGCCGCCCGCGGAGAACGCGTACGCGGTCGATCCGGTGGGCGTGGCGCACACGATGCCGTCGCAGCCGAACGCGGTCACCGGCCGCCCGTCGATCTCCAGCACGACTTCGAGCATCCGTTCGGCGGAGATCTTCTGCACGGCCGCCTCGTTCAGCGCCCAGTCGGTGTGCACGATGTCGCCGTTGCGGTGCACGACCACGTCGAGGGTCATGCGCTCCTCGACCTCGTAGGACCGGGACACCACCCGGTCGACGACCTTGTCCAGGTCGTCGCGCTCGGCCTCGGCGAGGAAGCCGACGCGTCCGAGGTTCACGCCGAGCATGGGCACGCCGGAGGCGCGGGCGAACTCGGCGCCGCGCAGCAGGGTGCCGTCGCCGCCCAGCACGATCAGCAGCTCGCACCCGTCCAGGCACTCCGCGGTGGCCTCGGCGATCAGCTCGACCTCGCCCGGCAGCGGCAGGTCGCACGCCTCCGCCTCCAGCACGCGGACGCCGATCCCGGAGCGCAGCAGCCCCTTGACGACCAGCTCGGCGCTGCGGACGGCGGCCGGCCGGCCGGTGTGGGCCAGCAGGAAAACGGTACGAGCTTGGGTCTGTGTCAACGCGGCCCCTCCGCCACTGCACGGTCAACGTCGGCCGGGTCCAGGGCGGGCGCCCCGGCACGCAGCCACAGAAAGTACTCGACGTTCCCGGACGGCCCCGGCAGCGGACTGGCGGTGACGCCCTTCACCCCGAGCCCCAGCTCCCACGCCCGGCCGGCCACGCCCCGCACGGCCTCCGCCCGAAGCTGCGGACTCCGTACGACGCCCCCGCTGCCCAGCCGCTCCTTCCCCACCTCGAACTGCGGTTTGACCATCATCACCAGGTCGGCGTCCGGTCGCGCGCAGCCCGCCAGAGCGGGCAGGACCAGGCCGAGCGGGATGAAGGACAGGTCTCCGACGACGAGGTCCACAGGTTCCCCGTCGATCGACTCCAGCGTCAACTCACGTACGTTCGTACGGTCCTTGACGGTGACGCGTTCATCGCTCCGCAGCGACCAGGCGAGCTGTCCGTAGCCGACGTCGACGGCGACGACGTGCGCGGCGCCGGCCCGCAGCAGCACGTCGGTGAAGCCTCCGGTGGAGGCGCCGGCGTCCAGGGCGCGGCGCCCCTCGACGGCCAGCCCCAGCGGAGCGAACGCCGCCAGCGCGCCGGCCAGCTTGTGGCCGCCCCGGGAGACGTACTCGGGATCGCCGTCGTCGGCGGCGACCACGATGGCGGCGGCGGTCTCCACCTGCGTGGCGGACTTGGTCGCGACGTTCCTGCCGACGGTGACCCGCCCGGCGGCGATGAGCTGGCCGGCGTGCTCGCGCGAGCGCGCGAGCTTCCGGCGGACCAGCTCCGCGTCGAGACGGCGGCGTGCGACTCCTACCACGTTCGGTTCAGCTCCTGGGTCGGTTCGACGGGTGGTGCGGCGCCTGGGACGGGGGTCACGGCGCCTGGTGAGGGCGCGCCGGCGCGGGCGCCGGGGGCGGCGGTCCCGGCCGCTCGTCCAGCGCGGTGAGCGCGTCGCGCAGCCCTCGGTGCACATCCTCGTACACCGCGGCGTGCCCGTCCGCGGCGAGGCGGTCGACGTCGCCGAGCCGCTCCAGGGCCGCGTCCACGGCGGACTCGCCGGTGGGCGTGCGGGGGACGTGCAGCGGGGCCGGGGCGGCGGGGGCGTGCGCCGGATCCCCGGCGGGGGCGTGCGCCGGATCCACTGCACGGTCGTGCGCCGGATCCACGGCGGGGTCGTACGCCGGATCCGCGGCGGCCTCGGCGTCCTCCTGACGGGGCGCCGGTACCTCCGTCTCGGGCACTGAGTCGCTCATGCCCCGACGCTACCGCGCCGCCCTGGGGTACCGTCGTCCGCGATGGCCACGATCGAGGAGTGCCGCCGCGCACTGGAGAAGCTCTCGGACAGCATGGCGACCGCCGACGGCGACGTCCGGAAGGCCGCCGCACTGGACCGGTCGGTGACGTGTCACCTCACGGATCTCGACGTCACCTTCGTGGGCCGCCTGACCGGCGGCCGCATCGAGGTGCTCGACACCGTGCCGGGACCGCCGCCGGACCGCGCCCGGATCCGGCTCGCGATGACCGCCCCCGACCTGATCGCCCTGGTCAGCGGCGAGCTGAACTTCGCCACGGCCTGGGGCTCGGGACGGATCAAGCTGGAGGCCGGGCTGGTGGACCTTTTCCAGCTCAGAAAGCTTCTGTAGCGGCCTAGGCTTCTGTGGCGGCCAGGGCTTCGGCAGCGGCCGTCGCCCGCGCGGCGGTCCGGCGCGCGGCCCGCGCCGCCGGCACCACCAGGGGCGTCCCCGTCTCCGGGTCCTCGATGACCTGGCAGCGCAGCCCGAAGACGTGCTCCACCAGCTCGGCGGTGACGACGTCGTGCGGCGCGCCCTCGGCGACGACCTCGCCCTCGCGCAGGGCGATCAGATGGGTGGCGTAGCGGGCGGCGTGGTTGAGGTCGTGCAGCACGGCGACCAGGGTGCGCCCCTGCTCCTCGTGCAGTTCGGCGCACAGGTCGAGGACGTCGATCTGGTGCTGGATGTCCAGGTACGTCGTCGGCTCGTCGAGCAGCAGCAGCGGCGTCTGCTGGGCCAGGGCCATGGCGATCCACACGCGCTGGCGCTGACCGCCGGAGAGTTCGTCCACGTGCCGGTCGGCCAGTTCGGCCACGCCGGTCTGCTCCATGGACGCGCGCACCACCCGCTCGTCCTCGGCGGACCACTGCCGCAGGATGCCCTGGTGCGGGTAGCGGCCGCGGCTCACCAGGTCGCCGACGGTGATCCCGTCCGGCGCGATCGACGTCTGCGGCAGCAGCCCGAGCGTGCGGGCCGCCTTCTTGGCCGGGATCGACTGGATGACCTGCCCGTCCAGCAGCACCCGGCCCTCGCTGGGCCTCAGCATCCGCGACAGCGCGCGCAGCAGCGTGGACTTGCCGCACGCGTTGGGGCCGACGATCACGGTGAAGGACTGGTCGGGGATCTCCACCGACAGGTGTTCGGCGATGACCCGCTGGTCGTAGGCGAGGGTGACGTCGTCGGCGGACAGGCGGTTCACGGTGCTCCTCTGACGGTCGTGCGGGTGGCGGTCGCTCATATCCGGCCCTTCCTGCGCTCGGTGACCAGCAGCCAGAGCAGGTAGACCCCGCCGAGCACACCGGTGACCACGCCGACCGGCAACTGGTCGGCGCCGAAGGCGCGCTGCGCGGCCCAGTCGGCGGTGACCAGCAGCACGGCGCCCATGCACAGGGAGGGCGCCAGGTTCGGGCCGGGCGAGCGGGTCAGCCGCCGGGCGAGCTGCGGGGCGATCAGCGCGACGAAGGAGACGGGGCCGGCCGCGGCGGTGGCGGCGGCGGTGAGCAGCACGGCGGCGGCCGTCGTCAGCAGCCGTACGCGCTCCACGCGCACCCCGAGGGCGTACGCCGTGTCGTCGCCCATCTCCAGCATCCGCAGGCCGCGCGCGTTGCCGAGCACGAGCGGCAGGAGCACGGCGCACACCGCGAGCAGCGGCCACACCTGCGTCCAGTCCCGGCCGCTGAGCGAGCCGGTCATCCAGACGACGGCGCGGGCGGCGTCCACGAAGTCGGCCTTGGTGACGAGGTAGCCGTCGACGGCGGTGACGACCGCGTTGACGCCGATGCCGACCAGCACCAGCCGGTAGCCGTGCACGCCTCGCTTCCAGGCGAGGAGGTAGAGACAGAGCCCGGTCGCCAGGCCGCCGACGAGCGCGCCGAGGGTGACGGCGGCGGCGCCGCCGGAGAGCAGCACGATCACGGTCAGGGCGCCGGCGGTCGCGCCCTGGGACAGGCCGAGCACGTCCGGGCTGCCCAGCGGGTTGCGGGAGACGGACTGGAACAGCGCGCCGCCCAGTCCGAGGCAGGCCCCGACGAGCAGTCCCACCAGGGCGCGCGGCAGGCGCAGTTCGCGGACGACGAACTCCTGGCCCCGGTCGCCCTGCCCGAGCAGCGTGCGCAGCACGTCGGAGGCGGAGACCGGGAAGTCGCCGGCGCCGATCAGGGCGACGCTCGCGGCGAGCGCGACCAGCGTCAGCAGGGCGACGACGGCCAGCGCCCGGCCGTCGAGCCGGAGGGCGAGGCCGCCCGGGGCGCGCACGGTCCGCGGCGGGCGCGGGGCGCGGGCGGGCCCGGCGGGCGAGCCGGGCCGGGAGGCGTGGGCGGTCTTCATAGCTGGGCCGACCTCCGCCGCCGTACGAGCAGGATGAACACCGGGCCGCCGATGAGCGCGGTGACGACGCCGACCTGGACCTCGGCGGGCCGGGCGGCCACCCGCCCGATCACGTCGGCGCCGAGCAGCAGCACGGGCGACAGGATCGTGGCGTAGGGCAGGATCCAGCGCAGGTCGGGGCCGGTGAAGGAGCGGACGGCGTGCGGGACCATCAGGCCCACGAACACGATCGGCCCGCAGGCGGCGGTGGCCGCCCCGCACAGCAGGGTCGCGGCGAGCATGGCCAGCGCCCGGGTGCGGTTCAGGCGGGCGCCCAGCGCGCGGGCGGTGTCGTCGCCCATCGCCACGGCGTTCAGCGGGCGGGCGAGCAGCAGGGCGAGGACGGCGCCGACCGCGCAGAACGGCAGTACCTGGGCGATGGTCGCGTCGGTGGCCGAGGCCAGGGACCCCACGGTCCAGAAGCGCATCCTGCCCAGCGCCGCGCCGTCCGTGATCATCACGGCCTGGAGGTAGCCGTAGAGGGCCGCGCTGATCGCGGTTCCGGCCAGGGCCAGGCGCACCGGCGTGGCGCTGCGGGCGCCGCCGAGGAACCACACCAGCGCGCCCACCGCGGCGGCGCCCAGGAAGGCGAACCAGACGTAGCCGCTCAGGCTGGTCACGCCGAGGTAGGTGATCGCGGTGACCACGGCGGCCGACGCGCCCGCGTTGATGCCGAGGACGCCCGGATCGGCCAGCGGATTGCGGGTCAGCGCCTGCAACACGGCCCCGGACAGGCCGAGCGCGGCCCCGGCCAGCAGGCCGAGCACCGTGCGGGAGAGCCGCTGGCCGACCACCGCGTCGCCGTAGGTGCCCGAGTCCTGGAACAGCCCGTGCAGGACCTGCTCCGGGGAGAGACCCTTGGCGCCGACGGCGATGCTCGCCAGGGCGACGAGGACGAGGATCACGGCGGAGAGCAGCAGCCCGGCGGAGCGCGCCGCCCGACGCGTCGGGGGCGCCGCGGCCGCCGCCGCGCGTTCTTCGGGAGGACTGTCGACCAACACGCAGTTAGGTTAGCCTACCCTCTCTTCTCGGCTCGACCGGGTGTCCGGAACGACCTCACAGACCCAGCCGCGCCAGTGCCTTGGCGCCGTCCAGAGCGCACGCCTCCTCGCCGCCCGCCGTCCACGCCGCCGCGCACAGCGCGCGCAGCCCGTCCAGGGCCCCGCCGTCGCCCGTCAGCTCCAGCTCCCCGGAACCGGCCCGCGCCGTCCACCCGCCGCAGCCGAACCCGTCGCCCTCCGCCGCGACCTCGGGCTGCCCGGTGAGCAGCCCGCGCAGATCGGCGTCCACATACGTGGGCCGGCGCCGCGGCGGCGCGGCCAGGAGCTGCGCGCCGTCCGTCACCCCGGTCAGCACGAGCAGCGAGTCGACCTCGCCGTTGAACGCGCCCTCGATGTCCGTGTCCAGCCGGTCCCCCACCACCAGGGGACGCTCGGCGCCGGTGCGCAGGATCGTCTCGCGGTGCATCGGCGGCAGCGGCTTGCCCGCCGCCTCCGGCTCGGCGCCCGTGGCGATCCGGACCACCTCCACCGCCGCGCCGTTGCCCGGCGCGATCCCCCGCGCGCTCGGGATCGTCAGATCGGTGTTGGACGCGAACCACGGCACCCCCCGGGCGATGGCGTAACACGCCTCCGCGAACCGGCCCCACGGCAGCTCCGGGCCACCGTAGCCCTGCACCACCGCGGCCGGGTCGTCGTCGGCCGACTCCACCGGGGCCAGCCCGCGCTCGCGCAGCGCCGCCCGCAGCCCCTCGCCGCCGATCACCAGCACCCGCGCCCCGGCCGGCACACGGTCGGCGATCAGCCGGGCCACCGCCTGCGCCGACGTCACCACGTCGGACGGCCGCGCCGGCACGCCCAGCTCGGTGAGGTGCGCCGCCACCTCCTCCGGAGTGCGCAGCGCGTTGTTGGTGACGTACGCCAGATGCATGCCGTCCGTCCGGGCGGTCTTCAGCGAGTCGACGGCGTGCGCGACGGCCTCGCCGCCCGTGTACACCACACCGTCCAGGTCGAGCAGCGCCGTGTCGTACGCCTCGTTCAGGGGCCGTCCGCTGCCCTCGGGACTGGTCCGCACACCCTGGCTCATCGCGCATCGCTCCTCGTGAAACCGGTTTTCCCCGATCATCCCTCATGCCCTCGGCGACGTACGATGCCGAGATGAAGACAGCAGGTCACTCGCCGGTCGCCACGCGCCGTGGCCTCGACCTCGCCCCGTTCCGGGGCCTTCGCTACGACCCCGACCGCGTCGGCAGCCTGGCCGCCGTGACGTCGCCGCCCTACGACGTCGTCGTGCGCCCGGACGGCCTGCACCACCTCGAGTCGGCCGACCCGCACAACATCGTCCGGCTGATCCTGCCGCAGGCGGGCACGCCCGACGCCCGCAACGAGCAGGCGGCCGACACCCTGCGCCGATGGCTGTCCGAGGGCGTCCTGACCGCCGACCCCGATCCCGGCCTGTACGTCTACGAGCAGCGCGACGACGCGGGCCTGCTGCAACGCGGCCTGATCGGCGCGTTGCGGCTGTCCGAGCCGGCGGAGGGCGTGGTGCTGCCGCACGAGGACGTGATGCCGCTCGTCGTCGCCGACCGGGCCGCACTGATGCGCGCCACCCGCGCCAACCTGGAGCCGCTGCTGCTCACCTACCGCGGCGACGGCGCCGACGCGGCCACCACCGTGATCCTCGAACGCACCGCCGAACAGCCTCCGCTGCTGTCCACGACCACCGAGGACGGCTTCTGCCACCGCCTGTGGGCCATCACCGCCCCCGCCGACCTGGCCGCCGTCCGGGCGGACCTGGCCCAGCACCAGGCGCTGATCGCCGACGGCCACCACCGCTGGGCCACCTACCGGCGGCTGCGCGCCGAGCACCCCTCCCCCAGCGCCTGGGACCACGGACTCGTCCTGCTGGTCGACACCGCCCGCTATCCGCTGCGCGTCCGCGCCATCCACCGGCTCCTGCACGGCCTGCCGGTGGCCGACGCGCTGTCCCCGCTGGGCGGCCTGTTCCGCGTGCGGCGCCTGGAACTGTGCCTGACCAAGGCCCTGGAGCAACTGGCGGACGCGGCCGAGGAGGGCAACGCGTTCCTGCTCGCCGGGGACGGCGCCTTCCACCTCCTGGACCGGCCCGACCCGTCCCTGCTGGCCCGTACGGTCCCCGCCGGGCGCCCGGACGCCTGGCGCACGCTCGACGCGACGGTCCTGCACGCCGCGCTGCTGCGACACGTCTGGCGCATCCCCGAGGACGACCCGGCCCGCATCGCCTACATCCACGACGCGGCCGCCACCGTGGCGAAGGCCGAGCAGGACGGCGGCACGGCCGTCCTGATGCACCCGGTGCGCGAGGAGGTCGTGCGGGACCTGGCCCGTCAAGGCGTCACGATGCCCCGCAAGTCGACGTCCTTCGGGCCGAAGCCGGCCTCGGGACTGGTGTTCAGGGCCCTGGACCTCTGAGCGGACGGCCGGACCGGCGATCCGCCGCACACGAACGGAGGGCGACCCCCCTCGGGGCCGCCCTCCGTCACCCGGCTCGGGTCAGTGCTCGTCGCCGTCGTCTCCGCGGTCGTCGCCGCGGTCTGCACTGCGGCTTTCGCCGCGGCCTGCACTGCGGTCCTCGTCGCGGTCCTCGCCGCGCTGTTCTCCGCGGTCGTCGCCGCAGTCTGCACTACGGCTTTCGCCGTGGCCTGCACTGCGGCTTTCGCCGTGGTCTCCAGTGCGGTCGTCGTCGCGGTCCTCGCCGCGCTGTTCACCTCGGTCATCGCCGCGGTCTGCACTACGGCTTTCGCCGTGGTCTGCACTGCGGTCTTCGCCGCGGTCGTCGTCGCGGTGCTGGGCGGCGCCCTGGGGGGCGTCCTCGTCACCCTCCTCGTCCAGCGCGTCGGTGAACTCGACGCCGTCCAGCTCGGCCAGCCGGTCGGAGGCGTCGGTGCTGCCGTCGCGGTCGGCCTCCACGGCCTTGGCGAACCACTCCCGCGCCTCGCTCTCCCGGTGGGCGGCGAGCAGCGCGTCCGCGTAGGCGTAGCGCAGCCGGGCCGTCCACGGCTGCACCGAGCTGGCGGCCAGCTCGGGACTCTGCAACGTCACGATCGCCGCGTCCAACTGCCCCATGTCGCGCCGCGCGCCCGCCGCGACCAGCCGCATCTCCACCTGGCCGGCCTTGTCGAGCTTGTGCACCTCCGACGCTCCGGCCATGTCCAGCGCCTTCTCCGGCCGCCCGAGCCCGCGCTCGCAGTCGGCCATGACGGGCCACAGCTCCACGTTCCCGGTCATCCGCCGGGCGGCCCGGAACTCGGCCAGCGCCTCGCTGTACTTCTGGGTCGCGTACGCGGCGAAACCGGCCGCCTCCCGCACCGCGGCGACACGGGACGCCAGCCGCAGGGCGACCCGGGAGTAGCCGTAGGCGCCCTCGGGGTCCTCGTCGAGGAGCCGCGCGACCATCACCAGGTTCCTGGCGACGTCCTCGGCGAGCGTCTTGGGCAGGCTCTGAAGCTCCTGCCGCACGTCCTTGTCGATCTCGTCGCCGGTGACGTCCTCGGGGATCGGCAGCCGCTTGATCGGCTCGCGGTCGCGGTCGCGCTCCCGGTCGTCGCGGAAGCGGCCGCCTCCCCGGCGGTCGTCACGCCGGTCATCGCGACGGTCGTCCCTGCGGTCGTCACGCCCACGGAAACCGCCCGGACGTCCGCCGCGGTCGTCACGCCGGAAGCCACCGCGGTCGTCGTCGCGACGGACGTAGCCACCGCGGTCGTCATCGCGGCGGCCGAAGCCACCGCGGTCGTCGTCGCGACGGAAGCCGCGCCGGTCGTCACGGCGGTCGTCCCTACGGTCATCGCGGCGGTCGTCGCGCCGGTCGTCCCTGCGGAAGCCGCCGGGGCGGGCGCCGCGGTCGTCACGGCGCTCCTCTCGACGGTCGCCCTCGCGTCGATCGCCTTCGCGACGGTCGTCGCGGCGGTAGGCGGGGCGGTCGTGGTCACGACGGAACCCGCCACGGTCGCGGTCGTCCCGCCGGACGAACCCGCCACGGTCGCCCTCACGCCGGTCGTCACGGCGGTCGTCACGGCGATCATCGCGACGGTCGTCCCTGCGGTCGTCGCGACGGAAGCCGCCACGGTCGGGCCGGTCGGAACGCTCGGGCCGGTCGTCACGACGGAAGCCACCGCGGTCGTCATTGCGACGGCCGAATCCACCGCGGTCATCGTCACGGCGGCCGAAGCCACCGCGGTCGTCGTCGCGACGGAAGCCGCGCCGGTCGTCACGGCGGTCGTCCCTACGGTCATCGCGGCGGTCGTCGCGCCGGTCGTCCCTGCGGAAGCCGCCGGGGCGGGCGCCGCGGTCGTCACGGCGCTCCTCTCGACGGTCGCCCTCGCGTCGATCGCCTTCGCGACGGTCATCGCGGCGGTAGGCGGGGCGGTTGTGGTCACGACGGAACCCGCCACGGTCGCGGTCGTCCCGCCGGACGAACCCGCCACGGTCGCCCTCACGCCGGTCGTCGCGACGGTCGTCACGGCGATCATCCTTGCGGTCGTCACGGCGGTCGTCACGACGGTCGTCCCTGCGGTCGTCGCGACGGAAGCCGCCACGGTCGGGCCGGTCAGAACGCTCGGGCCGGTCGTCACGACGACCGAAACCACCCCGGTCATCACGACGGAAACCGCCACGGTCGTCGTCGCGACGACCGAAGCCGCCACGGTCGGTGCTACGGCGCGGGCCTCCGCGGTAGCCGCCACGGTCACCGCGGTCACCACCGTCCCGGCGGCGCTGATCGCGCTCCGGGCGCTCATCGGGAGAGTTGGTGGACATCGGTGACTCCTGTCTTCGGTACCGCAAATTCGTTCTCGCGCAGCCGAGTACCCGGCGCGCTCCGGAAAAACAAAAGGACCCCTGGTCCCAGCGTGAACGCTGGGACCAGGGGTCCTCCAAATATTGTTCGGCGGTGTCCTACTCTCCCACAGGGTCCCCCCTGCAGTACCATCGGCGCTGTGAGGCTTAGCTTCCGGGTTCGGAATGTGACCGGGCG